>JAEUOS010000155.1 GCA_016790695.1 Burkholderiales bacterium | reverse complement strand
GCCTTCGACAACCGCGACAGCGTCGTCGCCATCGACCTCAATCCCGTGCTCGCGCGCCACGACGGCGCCTATGCCCTCGACGCCGTGATCGCCTTCCAAGGAGCCGACGCATGAATGCCAAGGTACGCCCCGAACACCTGCGCTCGCCGGGCCACAGCAAGCCCTGCTCGCGCGCCGAGATGGAGGCGCGCGTCGCGCGCTTCCGCGACCGCGCCCCCGACCCGGGCGCCTTCCCCGACCTCAAGGAGCAGCAGGGCCAGCGCAGCGTCAGCTACATGCTCTCGCCGGGCAACACCGGCGGCCCGGCGCCGATCAGCGCGCCGCACAACTTCCACCTGTCGATCTCGACCCTGTCGAAGGGGGTGCGGCCGACCGTGCACTCGCACCCCTACAACGAGGTGTTCATGGCGCTCGACACGCGCTTTCGCATGTACTGGGGCGAGGACCTGGCCGACTGGCTGGACCTGGAGCCGTTCGACGTGGTCTCGGTGCCGGCGGGCGTGTTCCGCACCTTCGAGAACCTCGACGACCGGGTCGGGCACCTGGTCGCGATCTTCGACCACGGCGGCGACCCGCACACCGGCATCGTCGTGCCGCCGGCGGTGTTCGAGAAGTTCTATCGCAACTGGAATCCGGGCATGGTCGGGGTGCAGTCGTGAAGCGCGCCGCCGCGACGTTCCTCGCCGGGCTCGCCGCCTGGCTCGCCTGCGCTGCCGCCATGGCGCAGGCCTGGCCGGCCAAGCCGATCCGCATCGTCGTGCCCTACGGCACCGGCGGCGGGCCCGACATCCTGGCGCGGCTCATCGGCCAGAAGATCGGCGCCTCGCTCGGCGCGTCGATGGTGATCGAGAACAAGCCGGGCGCCGCCGGCAACCTCGGCGCCGACGCGGTTGCCAAGGCGCCGCCCGACGGCTACACGCTGCTCCTCACCACCACGGCGACCCAGTCGATCAACCCGGCGCTCTACCCGTCGCTGCCGTTCGACGCGCAGCGCGACTTCACCGCCATCGGGCTGGTCGCGCTCACCCAGGTGATGCTGGTGGTGGCCAACGACGTGCCGGCGAAGTCCCTGCGCGAGCTGCTCGCGCTGGCGCGCGCGCAGCCCGGCAAGCTCACCTACGCCACCGCCGGGCCGGGCACGATGCAGCACATGGCCTCGGCGCTGCTCGACGGCCAGGCCGGCATCCAGACCGTGCAGGTGCCCTACAAGGGCACCGGGCAGCTGCTGCCCGACCTCGTCGCCGGGCGGGTCAACATGATGTTCAACAGCCTGGCCGCGCTGCTGCCGATGGTGCGCGACGGCAAGCTGCGCGCGCTCGCCGTCACCGGCACGCGCCGCAGCGCGGCGGCGCCGGACGTGCCCACCTTCGCCGAGGCGGGCCTGCCCGGCTTCGACGCGAGCGCCTGGTACGGCGTGTTCGGCCCGGCCGGGCTGCCGCGCGAGATCGTCGCGCGCCTCGCCGGCGAGCTCGCGCGCGCGGTCGACAGCGCGGACCTGCGCGAACGCTACGCCGCGCTCGGGCTCGACCACGCCACCTCGACGCCCGAGGAGCTCGAGCGCCGCGTGCGCGACGACTTCGCGAAATGGAGCGCCGTGATCAAGGCCAACAACATCACCGCCCAGTAGGCGCCGCCATGCTCATCGACCTGCGCATCTACACCTTCCATCCCGGCAAGCTCGCCGACTTCATGAAGCTCGCGGAGGCCGAGATCCTGCCGCTGCAGGCGCGGCACTGCGGCAACTGCATCTTCTACAGCACCACCGAGACCGGCACGCTGAACCAGCTGATCCAGGCCTGGGCCTACGCCGACGCCGCCGACCGCGACCGGCGCCGCGCCGCGCTGTGGGCCGATCCCGAGTGGCAGCGCCTCGGCGCGATCGCGCTGCCGTGGATCGCGCACCAGGAGAACCGCCTGCTCAAGCCGGCGGCGTTCTCGCCGATGAAGTGGGCCTGAAGCCGCGATGGCGCTGCTCGAGGTCGCCAACGTCTCGCTCGCCTTCGGCGGCGTGCGCGCGCTCTCCGGCGTCTCGCTCGAGGTCGAGGAAGGCACGGTGACCTCGGTGATCGGCCCCAACGGCGCCGGCAAGACCAGCCTGTACAACGTCATCTCCGGCTTCTATCGGCCGCAGACCGGCGCGGTGCGCTTCGCCGGCGGCGACGTCACCGCGCTCAAGGCGAACCGGCGCGCGGCGCTGGGCATGGCACGCACCTTCCAGAACATCGCGCTGTTCCGCGGCCTGACCGTGCTCGACAACATCAAGCTGGGCGCGCACCACACGCTGCGTTCCGGCATCCTCGCCGCCGCCTGGTACCTCGGCGGCGCCGCGCGCGAGGAGGCCGCGCTCACCGGCGAGATCGAGGCGCGCATCATCGACCTGCTGCACCTGGGCGAGGTCCGGCACGCGCCGGTCGCCGCGCTGCCCTACGGCATGCAGAAGCGCGTCGAGCTCGCGCGCGCGCTCGCGATGCGCCCCAGGCTGCTCATGCTCGACGAGCCGGTCGCGGGCATGAACCGCGAGGAGAAGGAGGACATGGCGCGCTACATCCTCGACGTGCGCGAGGAGTGGGGCGTGACCGTGCTCCTGATCGAGCACGACATGGGCATGGTGATGGACCTGTCGGACCGCATCCACGTGCTCAATTTCGGCGAGCGCCTGGCCTCCGGCACGCCGGCCGACGTGCGCGCCGACCCGGCCGTGGTCGAGGCCTACCTGGGCGAATCCTGAGGAGGCCGCCGCGATGAACCTGTTCATCGAGTACTCGCTCGTCGGCCTCGCCGCCGGCGGCATGTACGCGCTGATGGCGCTGGGCTTCGTCCTGGTCTTCAAGGGCACCGGGGTGTTCAACTTCGCCCAGGGCGAGCTGATGATGCTGGGCGCCTACGTGTTCCTCACGGTCAACCAGCTGGCCGGCCTGCACTGGTCGATCGCGCTCGCCGCCACCGCGGTGTTCGCGCTGGCCGCCGGCGCCTTCGTCGAGCGCGCGATCCTGCGCGCGCTCGCGGGCCAGCCGCTGCTGTCGGTGGTGATGGCCACCGTCGGCCTGGGCCTGGTGCTGAAGGGCGCGGTCGGGCTGATCTGGGGCCAGGAACAGCGCACCCTGCCGGGCCTGCTGCCGCGCGCGCCGGTGTTCATCGGCGAGTTCCTGATCCCGGGCAACGCGTTCTGGAGCTTCGTCATCAGCATGGCGGTGGTCGGCGCCTGTCTCGCCTGGTTCCGCTTCACCCGCAGCGGCGTGGCGATGCGCGCCGCCGCCTCGAGCCAGGTCAATGCCTACGCGGTCGGCATCAACGTGCCGCGCATCTCGGCGCTGACCTGGGGCCTGGCCGCCGCCGTCGGCGGCTTCGCCGGCGTGCTGCTGGCCGCGATCAACAACCTGACGCCGCACCTCGGCGACCTCGCGCTGTCGGTGCTGGCGGTGCTCATCGTCGGCGGCCTCGACAGCCTGGCCGGCGTGATCGTCGGCGGGCTGGTGATCGGCTGGCTGCAGAGCATGACCGGCGCCTATCTCGGCGGCCAGTACCGCGAGGTGATGCCCTTTGTCGTCGTGCTGGCGGTGCTGCTGGTGCGCCCGCACGGCCTGTTCGGACGCAAGGAGATCGAGCGCATATGAACGCGACGGCACAGCGCGGGCGAGGGGCCCGCCCGGCGGCGCGGGGGAGCCGCCCGACCATGCGGGGGAGGCGGCGCGCATGAACCTGATCGGACCGCGCATCGGCGTCGCGCCGGGCGACTATGTGCAGGCGGCGGCCTGGCTGGATTCGGGCGAGCGGCGCCTCGGGCTGGCGCTCCTCGGCGGCGCGCTGATCGCCTTTCCGTTCGTGGTCAGCGAGTACCTGGTCTTCATGGCCTGCGTCGCCGGCATGGCGGTGGTGAGCATCGTCGGCCTCAACATCCTGACCGGATACACCGGCCTGCTGTCGATCGGCCATGCCGCCTTCAACGGCATCGGCGCCTACGCGTGCGCGATCGCCGCCGCCAAGTTCGGCGCGCCGTTCTGGATCGCGATTCCGGCCGGCGGGCTGGCCGCGGCCGCGGCCGGCGTGCTGGTCGGCCTGCCGTCGCTGCGCATCAAGGGGCTCTACCTCGCCATCGCGACGCTGGCGGCGCAGTACATGTTCCTGTTCGTCGCCCAGCACTGGGAGTCGGTCACCGGCGGCGACCGCGGCTTCCAGGTCACGCCCGCCAGCGTCGCCGGCGTGCGCCTGGATTCCGACTTCCGGCTCTACTGGCTGATCATGCCGGTGACGGTGCTGATGTGCGCAGCCGCGGCGAACCTGTTCCGCACCCGCGTCGGGCGCGCCTTCATCGCGGTGCGCGAGCGCGACTACTCGGCCGAGGTGCTGGGCATCGACCTGCTGCGCACCAAGCTCGCCGCGTTCGCGATCGCCTCGTTCTACGCCGGCATCGCCGGCGCGCTGATGGCCTATTTCTTCAAGGTCGTCAATCCCGAGCAGTACACCTTCACCGCGTCGATCTTCCAGCTCACCGCGATCATCGTCGGCGGCCTCGGCTCGGTGCTGGGCTCGGTGCTGGGCGCGCTGTTCATGGTCGCCGTCCCCGAGCTGCTCAAGGTCGCGGTGTCGGCGTTCGCCGGCGCCGATCAGGCGAAGAGCGCGATCATGCTCGCCTCGGCGCGCGAGCTGGTGTTCGGGCTGCTGATCGTGGGCTTCCTGCTGTTCGAGCCCTTCGGCCTGGCCGAGATCGTGCGGCGCGCGCGCGCCGCCCTCACGTTGTGGCCGTTCCGGACATGAGCGCGCGCCTCGCGGGCAGGACCGCGCTGGTCACCGGCGCCGCGCGCGGCATCGGGCATGCGATCGCGCGCGCCTTCGCGGCCGAGGGCGCCACGGTGTTCCTGGTCGACCGCCTCGAGGAGGCCGGGCGCGCCGCCGCCGCGGCCATCGTCGCCGCCGGCGGGCGCGCCGAGTTCGCCGCCTGCGACCTCGCCGACGGCGCGGCCGTCGGCGCGCTCGTCGACACGGTGCGCGCGCGCGCCGGCCGGCTCGACATCGTGGTCAACAATGCCGGCACCACGTTCTACGGCGGCGCGCTCGACACCAGCGAGGCCGACCTGCGGCGCGCCCTCGACGCCAACCTGATGCCGACATTCCTGGTCGCGCAGGCGGCGGCGCGCGCCATGCTGGCCGGCGGCGGCGGGCGCATCGTCAACATGGCCTCGGCCGCCGCCGAGGTCGCGGTCACGCGCTTCTTCGGCTATGCGATCGCCAAGGCCGGCGTCATCGCGCTGACGCGCCAGATGGCCGCCGAACTCGGCGGCCGCGGCATCTGCGTCAACGCGCTGGCGCCGGGCCCGGTGCGCACCGAGATGCTGGCGAAGAACCAGAACGCCGCGCTGCAGGCCGCCCTCGCCGAGCGCATTCCGCAGGAGCGCTTCGCCGAGCCCGACGAGGTCGCGCGCGCCGCGCTGTTCCTGGCGAGCGAGGACGCCTCGTATGTCAACGGCCACGTCCTCGCGGTCGACGGCGGCATGCTCGCCGCCGGCGCGCGCCTGGATCGCCTGCAGCCCCCGTAGACCCTGCAGCCCCTGCAGCCCCGCCCACCCGATGCCCCCACGCCTACAAAGGAGACCCACCATGCAGATCACCCGCAGGCAGTTCAACATCCTCGTCACGGCCGCCGCCGCCGCGCCCGGCGCCGCCTTCGCGCAGGCCGAGGAGGTGGTGTTCGCCGCGACCCTGCCGCTGACCGGCCCGTTCTCGGCGGTCGCCAAGGACCAGCTCGACGGCATGAAGGACCATGTCGACTTCATCAACGCGCGCGGCGGCGTGCGCGGCCGCAAGATCAAGTTCCTGGTCGAGGACACCCAGTACAAGGTCGACCAGGCGGTCGCCGCGTTCAAGAAGTTCATGGTCTCCGACAAGCCGGTCGCGGTGTTCGGCGACGGCACCGGCTTCGTGCGCGCCGCCTCGCAGGAGAACAACGAGCGCTACAAGGTGATGATGACCTCGACCTCGTACGCCTCCGACCTCGTCGACGCGCAGAAGTACGGCTACCACTTCATGAGCGGCCCCACCTACAGCGAGGCCGTCGGCGTCCTGCTGCAGTACGTCAAGGACAACCACAAGGGCGGGCGGCCCAAGGTCGCGGTGGTGCACAGCGCCTCCGAGTTCGGGCGCGACCCGCTGGAGTTCCTCAAGAAGCGCGCCGGCGAGCTCGGCATCGACCTGCCGGTGTTCATCGAGATGAAGTTCCGCGACGTCGACGTCGCCGCCGAGGCGATCAAGCTGCGCCAGGCGCGGCCCGACTACACCCTGATCCACGGCTTCGGCGGCGCGCCGATCTTCACCGAGCTCATGAAGCTCGCGCGCGAGTACAAGCTCGAGACGCGCTTCATGGGCACCTTCTGGGAGGGGTCGCGGACCATCCTGAAGCGCGCCGGCGACGCCGCCGACGGCTTCATCGGCGTCTCGAACTACGCGTGGAACACCGCGGGCGCCAGCGCGCCGATGCTCAAGGCGATCGACGAGATCCGCCGCAAGCGCGACGCCAAGTACGACGGCTACCCCGACATCTACTACATGCAGGGCTGGATGTCGATGATGCTCTTCGTCAAGGCGGCCGACGACACCCTGGCCGCGAAGAAGCCGCTGACCGGCGAGAACCTGCGCGACGCGCTCAAGGCCGCGCGCGCCTGGGACACCGGCGGCATCATCGGCGCGCCGGTGAACATGGGTTCCTACAGCATCCCGGTGGCGCAGGTGGTGCGCTTCGACGCCAAGGCCGACATGCGGCCGGTGCCGGTGTCGAACTGGATCACGGTCCGGTCGTAGCGGCGCCCGGCGGCTGCGCGCACCCATGGCCAACGCGCTCGAAGTCACCGCGCTCGACGTGGTCTACGGCGGCACCCTGCAGGTGCTGCGCGGGCTGTCGCTCGCCGTCCCCGAGGGGCGGGTGGTGACGCTGCTGGGCTCGAACGGCGCCGGCAAGACCACCACGCTGAAGGCGATCACCGGGCTCCTGCCGCTCGAGCACGGCGAGATCGCCGGGGGCCAGGTGCGCTTCGCCGGCGCGGACACGACGCGCCTGGCGCCGCACCTGCTGGCGCGCCGCGGCCTGTTCCACGTGCGCGAGGGGCGGCAGCTGTTCACCGACATGACCGTCGAGGAGAACCTCATCGCCGCGTGCAACGCGCTCGGCACCCGCCATCCGGCGCCGCCCGACTTCGAGGAGGTCTACGGCTTCTTCCCGCGCCTGAAGGAGCGCGCGCGCCAGGTCTGCGGCTACCTCTCCGGCGGCGAGCAGCAGATGCTGGCGATCGGCCGCGCGCTGGTCGCGAAGCCCCGCGTGATCCTGTTCGACGAGCCGTCGCTGGGCCTCGCGCCCAAGGTCGTGGCCGAGATCTTCGGCATCATCCGCCGCATCAACGCGGCCACCGGCGTGGCCATGCTGATCGTCGAGCAGAACGCCCGCGTGGCGCTCGCCCACGCGGACTACGGCTACATCCTCGAGTCCGGCGCGATCATGCTCGAGGGCGAGGCGGCGCGCCTGGCGACGAATCCGGACGTGAAGAACTTCTACCTCGGCGGCGCCGAGGGCGGACGCCGGAGCTTTCGCGACGTCAAGCACTACCGGGGCGCCAAGCGATGGCTGAACTGAGCGCCACCGTCGTCGGCGCCGCGCTGGCGCGCGCGGCGGCGCAGCCCGCGGCGCCGGCGTTCCTGCAGAAGCGCCACGGCATCTGGCAGCGCCGCGCCTGGGGCGACGCCGCGCGCGCGATCGAGGACCTGGCGCTCGGGCTCGACGCCGCGGGCGCGCCGCGCGGCGCGACGCTCGCGATCATCTCCGGCCAGCGCGTCGAGGCGGTGCTCGCGGTCTATGCATGCCAGCTCGCGGGCCTGCGGCCGCTGCTGCTGCATCCGGGCATCGCGCCGGGGGCGCTCGCGACCTGTTGCGAGGAATCGGGCGCGGTCGCCATCCTCGCGGAGGACCAGGAGCAGGTCGACAAGGCGGCCGACGTGCTGTCGCGCCTGCCGGCCGTCGCGCACCTGATGGTGATCGACCCCAAGGGCGTGCGCGCCTATCGCCACGTGCACGCGCGCGCGCTCGAGGATCTCGCCGCCGCCGGCGCGGCGCGCGGCGACCGCGCCGACGCGCTGCGCCGGCTCGGCGACGCCCTGCGCCCCGGCGATGCCGCGCTCGCCTACTACTCGGGCGGCGTCTGCGGCGACGCGCGCCTGCTGGCGTTCCCGCACGCCGCCGTCCTGGCGGCGCACGCCGGCGCGGCCGCGCGCCTTCCGCTCGGCGGCGGCGCGCGCGTGATGGCGCAGGTCGCGCTGGCCGATCCGCTCGGGCACTTCTTCCTCGTCGCGGCCCCGGCCCTGTCCGGCGCGGTGGCCTGCTTCGGCGAGGGGCGCAGCGCCACGCCGGCGGAAATGCGCGAGGCCCTGCCCGAGGTGTTCGTGGCGCCGGCGCGCGCGTTCGAGCGCATGCGCCGCGAGGCGGTCGCGCGCGTCGAGCGCGCCGGCGGCCTGCGCCGCGCGCTCTACGAGCGCGCGATGCGGCACGGCGCCGCCTCCGGCATCCAGCGCCTGCTGATCGGCGCGCCGCTGGTCAACGTCATGGGCCTGGCGCGCGCGCGCTGGATCGGCTGCGCCTACGACGCGCTCTCGGGCGCGACGCGCGAGTTCTTCGAGCGCCTCGGGCTCGCGGTCCACGGCCTCTACACGGTGGCCGACGCGCTCGGGCCGGCGGCCCTGCTCGGGGAAGCCGCGGACGCCGCGATGACGCTGTTCGATCACCTCGAGGCGCGCATCGACGACGGCGGCCTGCTGCAGCTGCGCAGCGCCGGCGGCGGCGCATGGATCGCGACCGGCGACATGGCGGTCCGGGCCGGCGCCGGCCTGGCGCTCGCCGGGCGCGCGGTCGACCGCCTTTTTCCCGACGGCGCGGCGCCGTTTTCCGCCGGCGCGATCGAGCGCGAACTGGCACGCTCGACCTTCGTCAACCAGGCGGTCGCCGTCGGCGGCCCGGCCACCGGCGTGACCGCGCTGATCGAACTCGACGAGGTCGCGGTGCGCGACTGGGCGCGCGCGCGCGGCCTCGCGTTCACCACCGCGCGCAGCCTCGCCGAGTCGGCCGACGTGCAGGCCCTGGCGCAGGCGGCCGTCGCCGAGGCGAACCGCCGCCTGCCGGCGGCGGCGCGGATCCGGCGCCACATCGTCCTGCCGCGCCCGCTCGACCCGGGCAATGGCGAACTCACCGCGTCGCTGGCGCTGCGCCGCGCCTTCGTGCGCAATCGCTACGCGCATCTGCTGGTCGCCGCGTGACCCGACCCCCGCGAGGAGCAAGCATCGAATGAACATCGCCATCATCGGCGCCGGCAACGTCGGCGGCACGCTCGGCAAGCGCTTCGCGGCCGCCGGGCACGAGATCGTCTTCGGCGTGCGCGACCCGGCGCGCGACAAGTACCAGAGCCTGGTGATGCAGGCCGGCAGCCGCGCGCGCCTGGCCGGCAACGCCGAGGCCGCCGCGGGCGCGTCCGCGATCGTGCTGGCGACGCCCTGGAGCACCACCGAGAGCGCGCTGGCCGCCTGCGGCGACCTGTCCGGCAAGATCGTCATCGACGCCACCAACCCGCTGGGCGCCGACCTGAACCTCGGCATGGGCCTCACCGATTCGGGCGGCGAGCAGGTCGCGCGCTGGGCCAGGGGCGCGCTGGTGGTCAAGGCCTTCAACAGCACCGGCTTCAACGTGATGGACGACCCGGTGCTCGACGGCCGCCACGCGGTGATGTTCGTCGCCGGGGACGACGCCGCGGCCAAGGGCGTGGTGCTCGACCTCGCGGGCGCGATCGGCTTCGAGGCGATCGACGCCGGGCCGCTGAAGATCGCGCGCCTGCTCGAGCCGCTGGCGGTGCTGTGGATCCACTGCGCGTACCGCCAGGGCCTGACGCGCGACTACGCCTTCGCCCTGATTCGACGCGGAGCATGAACATGACACAGGAACTCAAGGGCAGCCGCGCCCTGGTCTTCGGCGGCACCTCGGGCATCGGCCTGGCCTCGGCGCGCGCGCTGGCCGCATCGGGCGCCGCGGTCGGCGTCGTCGGCTCGACCGCGGGCAACCTGGAGGCGGCGCTGAAGGCGCTGCCCGACGGCAGCCGCGGCTTCGCGGTCGATGCGGCCGACGGCGCCGCCATCGCCGGCGCGCTGGCCGACTTCGGCGCCTTCGACCACCTCGTGGTCTGCGTCGGCGGCGGCAGCGCCATCGGGCCGTACCGCGACCTCACCGAGGAGAAGATGCGCGCCGGCTTCGACAACAAGTTCTGGCACTACCAGCGCATCACGCGCGCGGCGCTCGCGCACCTGCGCGGCGCCGGGTCGATCACCTGGGTGACCGGCGCTGCCGCGCGCCTGGCGATCCGCGGCATGGCGGGCCTGGCCGCCACCAACGGCGCGCTGCACGCGATGGTCGGGCCGCTGGCGCTGGAACTCGCGCCGCTGCGCGTCAATGCCGTCTCGCCGGGCTTCATCGACACCCCCTACTGGCGCAAGGCGATGCCGGAGGCGGCGCGCGAGAAGCTCTATGCCGACATGGCGGCCGTGGTGCCGGTCAGGCGCGTCGGCACCGCCGAGGACGTCGCCGGCGCGGTCGTGATGCTCGCGGCGAACGGCTTCTTCACCGGCGCCATCCTCGATTGCGACGGCGGGCGCCATCTCGGCGCCTGACCGCGACGTCCACACACCGAACGGGAGGATTCATGAAGATCGCAGTCATCGGCGCGGGCGTGGTCGGCGCCGCGCTGGCCAGGGCCTGGCAGCAGAAGGGCCACGACATCCGCTTCGGCGCGCGCGACACCGCGAGCGCGAAGGTGAGCGCCGCCGTCGCGGCCATCCCGGGCGCGCGCGCGGCCGCGATCGCCGACGCGGTCGCCTGGGGCGATCTCGCCGTGCTCGCCACGCCCTGGGGCGGCACCGAGGCGGCGCTGAAGGCGGCGGGCAGCTTCGGCGGCAAGGCCCTGCTCGACGCGACCAACCCGCTCACGCCGACCTACGGGCTGGCGCTCGGCCACTCGACCTCGGGCGGCGAGCAGGTGCAGGCCTGGGCGACCGACGCGAAGGTCGTCAAGATCTTCAACACCACCGGCTTCGACAACATGGCCGACACCCGCTATGCGCAGGGCAGGCCGGCGATGATCTACTGCGGCGACGATGCCGCGGCCAAGGCCGCCGCCGCGGCGCTGGCCGCCGACCTGGGATTCGAGCCGATCGACCTCGGCAGGCTCGACGGCGCGCGCTACCTGGAGCCGTACGCGATGGTTTGGATCAAGCTGGCGCTCGCGCAAGGCCTGGGGCGCAACATCGCGTTCGCGCTGATGCGGCGCTAGCACCGCCATGCAGATCCTCGCCCTGTCGCGCCGGATGCCCGGCGTGCGCGACGCCGACCTGGCGCCGCTGGCCGAAGCCGAAGCCGCCGCCGCCTTCGCGCGCTATGCGGCCGGCACCTTCCGCAGCATGCACGTGCTGCCCGATCGCCCCGGCGCGATGGTGGTGCTGGAGTGCGCGAGCCTGGAGGAGGCGCGCGCGGTGATGGCGGAACTGCCGATGGTCAAGGCCGGGCTGATCGACTTCGACTACTCGCGCATGCTGCCCTATACCGCGGTCAAGGCATTGTTCAAGGCGGAGCACGGCGCATGAAGCGTCTCCAGGATCGGGTGGCGCTCGTCACCGGCGGCGCCAGCGGCATCGGCGCGGCGTGCGCGCGGCGCTATGCGGCCGAGGGCGCCCGGGTCGCGGTCGCCGACATCGATCGCGACGGCGCGCAGGCCGTCGCGCGGGACATCGGCGGCATCGCGCTGGCCTGCGACCACACGCAGGCCGCGGACGGCGCGCAGGCGGTGGCGGCGGTGCTGGCGGCGTGGGGCCGGCTCGACGTCCTGCATGCGAACGCCGGGGTCGGCTGGACCGGCCGCTTCGACGCGACCGACGAGCCGACCATGCGCCGCGTGTTCGACGGCGTGCTGCTCGGGCCGACCCTGATGGCGCGCGCGGCGCTCGCCGCGCTGCGCGCCTCGCCGGCGCGCCAGGCCGACGGCGCCGCCATCCTCTTCACCGCCTCCGGCCTCGGCGTGCACGGCCGGCCGATGATCTCGCTCTACAGCGCCGCCAAGCACGGCGTCGTCGGCCTGATGCGCAGCCTCGCGCTCGAACTGGGCGAGGAGAACATCCGCGTCAACGCGGTCTGCCCGGGGGTGGTCGACACGCCGATGGTGCGCGCGACCACCGGCGGCTGGGGCACGCCCGACGAGGCGCTGGAGATGTTCCGGCGCGTCACGCCGCTCAGGCGCAATTCGACGCCCGAGGACATCGCGGCGTCCGCGGCCTTCCTCGTCTCGCCGGACGCGCGCAACATCACCGGCTGCGCGCTCCTGGTCGACGGCGGCGCGCACGAGGCGTGAGGCGCTGATGCGGATCGCCCGCCTGCTCGCTGCCGCATGCATCGCGCTGGCCGCCCCGTGGGCGGCGGCGCAGGACTTCCCGAGCCGGCCGCTGCGCCTGGTGGTGCCGTTCCCGGCCGGCGGCGCCACCGACGTCATCGCGCGGGTCGCGGCCGAGCGCGCCGCCCGGCGCCTCGGGCAGCCGATGGTGGTGGAGAACCGGCCCGGCGCCGGCGGCACCATCGGCGCCGACAGCGTCGCCAAGGCGGCGCCCGACGGCTACACGCTGCTGCTGACCACGCCCGGCGTGGTCGCGATCAACCCGCATCTCTACGCGAAGATGCCCTACGACGCGCAGAAGGACCTGGTGCCGGTGGCGCTGCTGGTGCGCGTGCCCAACCTCCTGGTCGTGCATCCGGCCGTGCCGGCGAAGGACGTGCGCGAACTGATCGCGCTGCTGCGCGCCAACCCCGGCCGGCACACCTTCGGCTCCGCCGGCAACGGCACCACGATCCACCTGGCCGGCGAGCTGTTCAAGAGCATGACCAACACCTTCGTCGTGCACATCCCCTACCGCGGCAGCGCGCCGGCGGTGACCGACCTGATCGCCGGCAGCCTGACCATGATGTTCGACGGCCTGCCGTCGGTGCTGCCGCACGTGCGGGCGGGGCGCCTGCGCGCGCTCGCGGTCACCTCGCGCGAGCGCTCCGCCGCCCTGCCCGAGGTGCCGAGCCTGCACGAGGCGGGCCTGCCCGGCTACGAGGCGGCCTCGTGGGGCGCGGTGTTCGCGCCGGCCGGGGTCGCGCCGGCGACGGTGACGCGGCTCGCGCGCGCCTTCGACGAGGGCATGCGCGACGCGGAGGCGCGCGAGCGCGTGGCGGCGCAGGGCTTCGACGCGGCGAGCATGGCGCCCGAGGCGATCGCCGCGATGGTGCGCGCCGAATACGCGAAGTGGGGCGCGGTCGTCAGGCGCTCCGGCGCGCGGCTGGACTAGGGCCCGTCAACGCAACGCGCGCGCGGGCGGCCGGGCGCGTCAGACGCGCGCCTCGACCAGCACGCCGGCCGCGCGCAGGCGCTCGACCTCCTCGGCGCCGAGCCCGAGCAGTTCCTGCAGCACCTGCGCGTTGTGCTCGCCCAGCGTCGGCGCATGCCCCTTGACGCCGACCGCCGCCTCGCGGAACTTGACCGGCGCGTTCATCACCTCGATGTGACCGAGGATCGGGTCGTCGACCTCGGCGACGAGGCCGCGCGCGCGCACCTGCGGCTGGCGCACCGCCTCGGGCACGGTCTTGACCACGCCGCAGACCACGTGGTGGGCGGTGAGGACGCGGTCGGCTTCCTCCGAGGTCCTGGTGGCGAGCCACTCCTGCATGATGCGCGCGGCCTCGGCGCGGTTCTCCTGCACCGCGGCCTGGGTCGCGAAGCGCGGGTCGGCGAGCAGCTCGGGCCGGCCGATCGCCTTGCAGGCGTTCTCCCAGGCGCGGAAGTCCGGGCCGACGTTGGCGGTGACGTAGCCGTCGAGCGTCTTGTGCACCGGGTGGTACCAGACCTCGGTGCCGCCGGTGATCAGGCAGCGCTGATAGGCGTCGTCGTTGGCGGCGAACAGCGCATCGAACAGCGCGACGTCGAGGTGTTCGCCGCGGCCCGTGCGCTCGCGCCGGAACAGCGCCGCGCAGATGGCGCCGAACGCGGTGATGCCGGTCACCACGTCGGCCAGCGCGACGCCGGGGCCGCGCGGCGGCTCCGGCGGGTCGCGGTGCAGGAACTGCAGCGCGACCCAGCCGGTCATCGCGTGCGCCATGTGGGCGTAGCCGGGGCGGCCGGCGTTCGGGCCGGTCTGGCCGAAGCCGCTGATCGAGCACATGATCAGCTTCGGGTTGATCGCCTTCAGGTCGTCGTAGGCCAGGCCCAGCTTCTTCATCACCCCGGGCGTGAAGGCCTCGACGACGACGTCGCACTGCGCGACCAGGCGCTTGACGATGGCGACGCCCTCGGGGCGGGTCAGGTCGACGCACATGCCCTTCTTGCCGTTGTTGTGCTGCACGTACATGGCGCTGCGCGCCATCCGGCCGCGGTTGGTGACGCGGCTGACGTCGCCTGCGGGGTGGCGCTCGATCTTGATCACCTCGGCGCCGTGGTCGGCGAGGTAGCGTGCGCACGAGGGGCCGGCGATGATCGCGGCGAGCTCGAGGACGCGCACGCCGGCGAGCGGCCCGGCGCGCGCGTCCGCGGGCGAAGGGGGCGGGGGGTTCACGTCTTCTCCCGGAACAGGGGGGCCGTCTGCGCGTTCAGGCGCAGCAGCTGGTTGAGCTGGTCGCCGGCGTGCAGCTGGCCGTCGAGCGTCGCATCCTCGGCGATGCGGAACAGTTCCTTCGTGCGCCGCACCGACCAGGGCGCGAGCGCGTTGAGCGCGGCGACGAACGCGGCGGTGGCCGCGGCGAGCTCGCCCGGCGCGGCGAGCCGGTTGACGAGGCCCAGCTGCGCGTATTCCTCGGCGTCGTAGCTGGCGCCGGTGAGCGCGATCTCCAGCGCCCGGCGCCGGCCGAGGTGGCGCGCCAGCAGCACGGTGTTCATCGCCGCCGGAAACCCGAAGCGCATCTCGGGGTTGCCGAAGCGGCTGCCGCGCTCGGCGACGACGAAGTCGCACGCCAGCGTCAGCGCCTGGCCGCCGGCGAGCGCGAAGCCGTGCACCGCGGCGACCGTCGGCTTGGGGGCGTCGAGCAGCATCGCAAGGGTGCGCGTGAACAGGCTCACCGTCGCATCGAGCGAGCCGTCCTGCAGCTGCACCGGCGCGGACTGCGGCCCGCCGACGTCGTTGCGGTCGCGCCCCGAGCAAAAGCCGTCGCCGGCGCCGGTGAGCACGATGGTGCGCACCGCGTCGTCGGCGAACGCCGCGGCGAGGGCGCCGCGCAGCGCGTGCAGCAGCGCGTCGTCGAGCGCGTTGCGCCTGCCCGGCCGGTTCAGGGTCAGGATGCGCGTCGCGCCGTCGTCGGCGCTGAGCAGCGGGGCGTCCATCGGCCTACTCGCTGCCCTTGACGCCGGACTCGCGCACGTAGCGCTCCCACTTGGCGATCTCGGAGGCGACGAAGTCCTGCGCTTCCTTGAGTTCGCCGCTGACCTTGAGGCCCGCGGTGGACAGGCGCAGGTTCTCCCACTCGGGGGTGGTGAGCAGGTGGCGCACCGCCTCGTTGAGCTTGCCGATGATCTCCGCGGGCGTGCCGGCGGGCACGAAGATGCCGTTCCAGGAAAGGAAGTCGAAGTCGGCGATGCCCTGCTCGGCGAAGGTCTTCACCTGCGGCAGCGTCGCATGGCGGCTGCGGCTGGGCACGGCGATCGGGCGCGCCGCGCCGCGCTGCATGAACGGCGCGGCCGCGGCGAGGTCGGAGAACGCCACCGTGATCTGGCCGCCGGCCAGGTCGGTGAGCGACTGCGCGTTGCCCTTGTAGTTGACGGTGACGATGTCGAGGCCGGTCTTGCGCTTGAGCATCTCGCACGCCACCTGGGTGACCGCGTTGCCGCTGCCGCAGGCGAGCTTGCGGCCGCCGCGGCCGGCCTCGGCGAGCACCTCGGCGACACCGTCGCCCTTGAACTCGCGCGCCGCGAACAGCGTCGCCGGCGAGGTGTAGAGGATGCCGGCGACGGCGAAGCTCTGCGGCTGGTAGGTGATGCGGTCGCGGAACAGCGGGTAATTGGCGGCGTTGACCGTGCCGCTGCCCATCAGCAGGGTGTAGCCGTCCGGCGCCGCGCGCGCGACCGCCTGCGCGCCAATCATCCCGGCCGCGCCGGGCTTGAGGTCGACCACCGCGGTGGCGCCCAGCTTGTCCTTGAGCGCCTTGGCGTACAGGCGCGCCGCCACGTCCGAACCCGACCCGGCGCCGAAGGTCACGACGATGCTGATCGGCTTGGCCGGGTAGTCGGCCTGCGCCTGCGCGGTGGTGCAGGCGAGCGCGCAGGCGATGCCGGCCAGGCGGCGCGCGGTCGTGGTCGTCATTGCCGTCTCCTCGTAGGCGAAGCGCAGCGAACATCGTAACATCGCGACGGCAGCGATCCGCCTGCGCGCTCCTGGAATCCCGCGATGCTCGAACCGGTGCTGGACCTGCGCCTCCTGCGTCCCGGGGCGCGCTTTGCCAACGTCGCCTGCGTGCTCGACGACGCCTTCGTCGATGCCTATCTCGACGCGACCGGCGAGGCGCATCCGGCGTATGCGCGGGCGCAGGTGCCGCCGCTCGCCCTCTCGCTGGTGCGCTTCACCAAGCAGGCGCTCGGCGGGCGCTGGCCCAGCGGCACGCTGCAGCTCGGCCAGACGTTCCGGAGCCTGCGCGCGCCGCGCCGCGGCGAGCGCCTGGACCTCGATCTCAGGGTCGGTGCGGTCGAGGAGCGCGACGGCCGGCTCCGGTTCGAGCTGCTATCGGCCGCGCGCGACGCGGGCGGCGCGCTGGTCGCCGAGCAGCGCATGACGCAGCTGTGGGCCGGCGCCGGCGCGCGGTCCGGCGCGCGCCCGCCGGCACCCGCGGCGGCGGGCGCGGAACAACCGGCGGCAGCGGCGCCGATCGGCCCGCTCGCGGACCGCTATCCGATGGCCCGCCTGCAGGCCTTGGGCGCGGGCGCCGGCGCGCGCGACCCGACCCACCTCGACCCGGCGTTCGCGCGCCCCACGCCGCTGGGCGTGAACATCGTCCAGGGCAAGCTGGTCATGACCCTGATCTGGCGCCTGCTGCTCGCGCACCTCGGGCCGCGCTGGAACGACGGCGGCGCGCTCGACATCCGCTTCCGGCGGCCGCTGCCGGTCGACACGCCGGTGGCGGCCTGGGCGCAGGCGGATGCCTCCGCTGGCGGGACGACCTACGCGGTCTGGTGCAGCGATGCTGCCGGCGAGCGGGTGATCGTCGGCAGCGCCGAGGCACCCGCGCCGTGAGCCTGATCCGGCGCGTCGCCGGCCACCTGTTCGGCGCGCGCGAGGTGCCGGAGGCGGCGGCCGACCCGGCCGCGCCACGTTCCTTCGAGGAGCAGATCTACGCCGCGGTCATCGAGGAGGGCGACGTCTGTTTCGACGTCGGCGCCAATTTCGGCGAGATGGCGCTGTTCTTCGCGCGCCGCGCCGGCCGCGGCGGGATGGTCGTCGCCTTCGAGCCGGTGATGCGCGTGTATTGCCAGCTCTGCACCTGGGTGCAGCTGGCCACCGATGCGCGCGCGCCGGTCGTCACCGTGCCGATGGGACTGGCCGAGGCGGAGAAGGAGGCGACGATCCAGGTGCCGGTCGGCCATTTCGCGATGGGCACGCTGGCGCCGTCCGCGGCGTGGTCGCGCGAGCACCACGCCGCGGAGATCGCGTCGTACCCGTGCCGGTTCACCACGCTGGACCGCTTTCTCCGGACCGAGGGCATCGCGCCGCCCGATTTCGTGAAGATCGACGTCGAAGGCGCCGAACTGCTGGTGCTCCGCGGCGGTGCGGCCAGCTTCGGCGCCGGCTGGCGGCCGCTGATTTTCATGGAACTGTTCGCCCCCTGGGAACGGCCGTTCGGCTACGGCCCGTGGGACGTGCTCGCGCTGCTGGCCGGTTACGGCTACCGCTTCCTGTTCGCCTGCCCGGACGGCCTGGTCGCGCATCAGCCGACGCCGGAGCGCCCGCTGCCGCCGGAGTTCGCGCGCGGCGACAACGTGCTCGCGTTCCAGCCCGACGCGCATGCCGCGCGCGTGGCGGCGCTCGCCGGGCTGCGCGCCGGCGGCGCGACGCCGCGGCTGCCGATGAAGGCGCCGCCTGTGCCCAATGTGGTCGCCTGAGGCGGCGCAGGCGCACCCGCGACGAACGTCGCGCATCGCATCGGGCACCGCGCCGCCCCGCCGTCAAACCCGACTGACGAGGACCATCGCATGGAATCCGCCATCCCGCCCGGTTTCGGCCCGATCTTCCGCACCAGCCCGCTGCTCGACGCGCTGGGTTCGTTCTACAGCAAGGGCGCGGGCGCGTCCCTCGAGGTCGGGCTGCTGGTGACCGAGCGCCACACCAACGCGCGCGGCACCGTGCACGGCGGCGTGCTGGCGACGCTTGCCGATGTCGGCATCGGCTACCTGATGGCGTACAGCGGCGACCCGCCGCACCGCCTGACCACCGCCAGCCTCAACATCGACTACACCGGCACGGCCAGGATCGGCGACTGGATCCGGGTCGAGATGGACGCGCCGCGCATCGGCCGGCAACTGGCGTTCGCGAATGCGCGGCTGATGACGGGCGAGCGGCAGGTGGCGCGCGCGAGCGCGGTGTTCGCGGTGGCCCCGGCCTGACGGCCGTGAGCGCCCGTGCCTGCGCCCGTGTCCGTTCCCGGTACCATGCAGGCCCGCCCGTTGCCTCCCGGACCCGACGCCCGCGCATGACCGACGAACCCGACGCAGCACCCGCGCGCACGCCCGGCCGCGATCCCCGCACCCAGGACCCGCGCCTGTGGCGCGACGACGGCTGGACCGCGCGGGTGATCAAGAACATCGACGACGACGGCTGGGCCGTCGAGATGATCAAGGACGGCGAGCCCGAACCCGCGCTGACCGGGCCGTGGACCATGGGGCGCGACAAGAAGAACCCCAAGCCGCTCGACGCCGCCGCCTTCGCCACGCTGGTCAAGACCGCCTCCGAGGTTCTCGCCCGGCACGCTCAGCACCGGCACGCGATGCTGCACCAGAGCGTCACCGTCAGCGCCGCTGCCGGGCAGGTGACGGTGCGCCTGGACATCGAGCCCGATGAAGACGACCCGCAGGCCTACCTGAGCGCCGCGGACGCCGCCGGCGAGGAACTCGCGCGCGTGCGCGTGACGCCGGGCTTCAGGCTGACACGGGCGAGCGCGCTGGCGTGGGTCGAGGGCGGGTTCCGGCTACCGCGCTAGCGCGGGCGCCGCGAACTCCGCGCGATACCGGGCCGGCGTCAACGCGGTATGGCGCTTGAATTCCCGTGTGAAATGCGCCTGGTCCGCGTAGCCGCAGACGTAAGCCACTTCAGCGGGCGCGGCTGCCGAGGTCGTGAGCAGGCGCGCTGCCGCGGCCAGGCGCGCCTGGGCGACGAGCGAGCGAAAGCTGGTCTGCACCGCGGCGAACCTGCGTTGCAGCGTTCGTGCGGGCAGGCCGGCTTCGGCGGCCAGAGCGCGCACCGTCCATGAGCGACCAGGGTCCGCGGCCAGGCGCTCGCGCACCCAGGCGATCCATTTGTCGGCGCTCGCCGCGGGCGGCATGGGCAGGAGCGGCGACGGCATCGGATCCCAGGCGAGTTCCCAGGTGGAGACCGCCCGGGGCAACGGGCGATCGACCCATCCCGCCGCGCCGTATCGCCAGCGGCGTTCGCCCGCAAAGCGCGCGCGCAGACCGGGCGCAACCTGACGGCTGGCCAAGGCGACAAGCAGCCCGAAGACGAGGAGGTCCTCGGCCGCGCCCGGCGGGTCGCGGTCGAGCGAGACGTGGGCAAGGACCAGTCGAGCGGGCGCCGACCATGCGACCTGAACGCGGTGCCGGGAGTGCACGAAGCGCTCGAGGCGTTGCCAGCGGCGTACCAGGTCGTGCAGATCGACCGCCAGTGTCAGCGCCATCAGTGTCGGATCATCGCCCAGGTCGTTGACCGCCTCGCCGAGGCGCAGCAGCGACACCGCACCGTGGGCGGCCAGCAGCGCCTCGACCAGGTGTCGCTTGTCGGCCAGCGGAACCAGCGCCGCGCGCGGCGCGCGCCCGGTCGGCGCGATGCCCAGACGCGCAAGCCCCTGGCTGATGAGCCGCAGCATGGCCGCGGCGGCGAAATCCTTCACGCCGGCAATGTTCGCAGATCGCCGGCCGCCACCGGGAAGCGCGTCGGCCGGTGGCCCGTCGCGTCGCGAACCGCATTGGCGATCGCCCCGGCCGCCGCGACGATGGCGGTTTCCCCGGCGCCCGAGGGGGCATCCCCCGCATCGACGAGGAGGATCTCCATCGGCGGCACGTCGCCGATGCGGGGGATCGGGGCATCGGCGAAGGAGTCGGCCGCCACCCGCGATGACGCCACCGGCAGGGCATCGGCGATCACCATGCCCAGCCCCCAGACCAGGTTGCCCTCGCACTGGGCGCGCACCTGGTCGGGATTGATCACGCGGCCGCAGTCGTGCGCGCAGACGAGCCGCGTGACACGCAGCCTTCCCGATGCGTCGACTTCGACGTCGGCGACGACGGCGGCGTGGCTCGTCCCCTTGTACGTGCCGCAGGCGACGCCGCGGCCGACGCGCCGGTCCGCCGCGGGCGCGGGCTTGTGCCCCCAGCCGGCGGCCGCGGCCGCGCACTGCAGCACGCGCGCGAGCCGTGGTTCCTCGATCTGCGCGATGCGGAATGCCACCGCGTCGGCGTTGGCGGCGCGTGCGCACTCGTCGATCGCCGATTCGATCGCGAGCGCGTTCGGGCCGGCGCCGAGGCCGCGCCATGGGCCGGTCAGGACCGGCAGGCGAACCAGGTCGAACTCGGTGCGCTGTGCCGCGGCACGATACGGCAGGGCCGCCCCACGGGCGACGCCGTCGTCGCCGATCAGGTCGGTCACGTGCTGCAGCCAGGGCGGCACGACCGCATTGGTGAAGAGGATGTGGCTGCTCGAGAACGCGTGCCACCATTGCGACAGCCTGCCGTCCTCGAGCCGGGCACGCAGCCGATGGCGCGATGGCGGACGGTGAAATCCGAAACGGAACTCCTGCGCGCGCGTCCATTGCACCTTGACCGGCCGTGCGGCCGCGCGGGCGAGCACCGCGGCCTCGAGCTCGACGGTGCAGATGGTCTTGCCGCCGAATGCGCCGCCGACCCGGCAGCCGGTGACGACGATCCGGTCGTTCTCGAGTCCGAGGCGCCGGGCCATGACATCCCGCTGGTAGAACACGTCCTGCGATCCGACCCACAGCTGCAGCCGCCCGTCGCTGCCGAACTCGGCGACGGCGGCGCGCGGTTCGATGGCGCCGTGCGCAGCCAGTGGCACGTCGATCGCGAGGTCGACGTCCCAGCGGGCGGCGCGGTCGATGCACCCGCGGCGCACGGTCTTGGCCAGCGCGCCCCTGGCGAGCCGCGGCGCGAGGTCGAGCGCCGCGTCGATGGTCGCCTGCGTGAATCCGCCGTCGACGTGCCAGCGGACGGCGAGCGCGCTTTCGATGCGATCGAGCGCGCCAGGTGTGCGCGCGACGATGCCGACGCCCTCGCTCCGGCCCTGGCGCAGCAGCGGATCGCGCACCAGCGCCACGAAGCCGGGTTCAGCGCGCGCGGCGGCCGCGTCGTACCCGAGGGGCCGCGCGGCGAGTTCCGGAGATGCCGGCGCGCGCAGCACGCGACCGAAGACCATTCCGGGGCGGCGCACGTCGGCAACGTAGAGCGCCTCGCCGCGCACGATCGCCTCGCCCTGGACCAGCGCCGGCGGCCCGGCGGCCGCCCCGGCGTCCGCGCGAAAGGCGCGCAGCGCCTCGAGCGGGTACGGCCTGGCGTCGATGTGCCCTTCGGTGCGGCCGGCGGCCAGCGCGTCGCGCAGCGTGGCGCACGCCTGGGCAAGAGGAACCGCGAAATCGCGCACCGACTCGCTTCCCACGGTGGCCCGGACCGGACCGATGTCGCTGGTGGCGGGCAGGATCACGTTCACCCGGTCCCAGGCCGCGCCAAGCTCCGCGCAGGCAACCTGCTTCATTGCCGTGGCGATGTTCTGGCCCATCTCGACGCGCGGCAGATACAGTGCGTACCGGCCCTCGTGATGGCGGATCCAGGCATGCGCACCCGCGGCGCTGGGTGCCGGGCGCCGGGGGATCACCGGCAGGGCGCAACCGGCGAGAAAGCTCACCGACAGGCCGGCTGCGGCCGACAGAAACGTGCGGCGCTTCATGGCCGCTCTCCGGCAGCGCGCCTGACGGCGCGGCGGATGCGCTGATGGGTTCCGCAGCGGCAGAGGTTGCCGGCCAGCGCGGCATCGATCGCGGCGTCATCGGGCGCGGGATTGCGGCGCAGCAGCGCCACCGTCGACATGATCTGCCCGGCCTGGCAATAGCCGCACTGGGGCACGGCCTCGGCGAGCCAGGCCGCCTGGACGGGATGCAGCGCACCGCCGGGGCCGGCCAGGCCTTCGATCGTGACGACGGGAGCGCCGGCGCATGCGGCGACCGGCGTGAGGCAACTGCGCCGCGCCTCGCCACCGACATGCACGGTGCAGGCGCCGCACACGCCGACACCGCAGCCGTACTTGGTGCCGACCAGGCCGAGGTGCTCGCGCAGCACCGACAACAGGCTTTCTTCCTGCCATGCGCGGGGAATCTCGGCGACGACGCCGTTGACGTTGAGAAGCATGACAGCCTCCGGAGGATGGACGGGGTGCAAGTCTGCCGTCGGCGGGTCGCTGCGTATTGAACGAATGCGCCATCCGACCTCGCCCCGGAGGGCTGCGTCGCCGCCGGGCGGCGGCGGTGCGAACGCGTGGTCGACGTCGCGCTGAGTTAAGCTGCGTCGGCGCGACGGGGGGGTTGCGCCGGGCAGGACAAGGGGGAGACCACATGACCGCAGACGCGGCAGGGGATGTGCTCGTCACCGGCGCGACCGGATTTCTGGGCGGCGCGGTGGCGGCGGAACTCGTCGGGGGGCCGCACTGGGCGCGCACGCGCCTGCTGGTGCGCGCGCCGGACCGGGCGAGCGGGCGCGACCGGGTGCGCGAGGCGCTGCGCCGTTTCGCGGTCGCGCCGGCGCTGCTCGAGGCGGTGGGCGAGGAGAACATCGTGCCGGGGGATCTGCGCGACGCGGCGGCGGCATGCGCCGATCCGGCGCTGCGGCAGGTGCGCCGGGTGCTCAACTGCGCGGCGGTCGCGAGCTTCGCCGACCACCCGCAACTCTGGCCGGTCAACGTCGAGGGCACCTTCGCGTTCGCGCGGCGGCTCCTGGAGGTCGCGCCGCTCGAGCGCTTCGTGCAGGTCGGCACCGCGATGTGCGTCGGCCCGGACGCGCCCGGCGCGGTGCCGGAAGCGTGGGCAGCGCCGGCGCCGGTGCGCCACCTGGTGCCGTACACGCGCACCAAGGAGGTCATCGAGGCGCGCCTGCGCGACGAGCTGCCGGCGCTGCCGCTGGTGGTGGCGCGGCCGACGATCGTGGTCGGCCACACCCGCCTGGGGGTGGCGCCGAGTCCGTCGATCTACTGGGTGTTCCGCGCCGCGCAGCTGCTCGAGCGCTTCACCTGCGCGCTCTCGGACCGCATCGACGTGGTGCCGGTGGACTGGGTGGCGCGCGCGCTGATCGCGCTGACGACCAAGCCGGCGCTCGCCCATCGCTTCTACCACCTGTCGGCGGGGCCGGCGCGCGCCTCGACCTTCGCCGAACTCGACGTCGCGATGGCGCGCGGCCGCGGCGTGGCGCCGGTCGACGGGCGCTACCGCCAGATTCCCGCCGCCGAGCTCGACACGATGCGCGGCGAGTTCCGTGAGCGCCTCGGGCCGTGCAACCCGCGCATCATGGCGCGCGCGCTCAAGCTCTACGGCGCCTTCGCGTCGCTGGACATGACCTTCCACAGCGAGCACCTCGCCGACGAGGGGATCGATCCGCCGCCGCCGTTCGCCGCCTATGCCGGGGTGTGCGCCGCCAGCGCCGAGTCGGCGACGATCGCCGAGCAGATGGTCGCGGACTTCAAATAGGCGCGCGCGGGCCGCGCGCGGCGCGTGCCCGTCGGGCATAGAATGTCCGCCTACGCGAGGGGGGTGGCGATGGACCAGGCGGCACAGGAGATGAGCTTCGAGAGCCCGCGCGGCGAGGTGCGCGTGGTGCGCGCCGGCGGCGGCCGCAGCTACTGGCAGCCCAAGCCGGCCAACGGCTATGCCGAGGTGATCCTGGCCTCGAGCGAACTCGCCTCGGTGCACAGGTTCTCGCTCGGCCGCCAGCTGCTGCCGCCCGGCGGCCGGGTGCGCCTGCATGCGCACGACCGCGCCGAGGAGGTGTTCCACGTCCTCCAGGGCACCGGGGTGGCGGAGATCGACGGCGAAGCGCACCGCCTCGAGCCCGGCACGACGCTCTATTTCGGCCACAACCGGCAGCACACCATCATCAACGACGGCAGTGAGGACCTCGCCTGGCTGTGGCTGTTCCTGCCCGGCCGGCTCGAGGACTTCTTCGCCGCCATCGGCCGCGAGCGCCGCGCCGGCGAGCCCGCGCCGGCGCCGTTCGAGCGGCCCGCCGACGTGCGCGAGATCGAGAAGCGCACCGTGTTCGCCTGAGGCGGCGCGCGCCGCACGGAGACCCGCACCATGCGCCTGGCCGGCAAGACCGC
Source organism: Burkholderiales bacterium (assembly GCA_016790695.1). GTDB lineage: Bacteria > Pseudomonadota > Gammaproteobacteria > Burkholderiales > JAEUOS01 > JAEUOS01. The sequence goes on along the minus strand of JAEUOS010000155.1, from coordinate 10,350 downwards.
CGTCATCACCGGAGCCGCCGCCGGCATCGGCCGCGCCGTCGCGGCGCTGTTCGTGCGCGAGGGCGCGCGCGTGATCGTCGCCGACCAGAACGGCGATGCGGCGCGCGCGACCGCCGCCGCGCTCGGCGCGTCGGCCTCCGCGTTCGCCTGCGACGTCGCGGACGCCGCGCAGTGCGAGGCCCTGATGCGCGAGGCCGAGGCGCGCTTCGGCCGGCTCGACATCCTCGTCAACAACGCCGGCTTCGGCGCGCTCGGCAGCGTCGTCACCACCGCGGAGGCGGTGCTCGACCGCATCCTCGCGGTCAACGTCAAGGGCGTGTTCCTGTGCTCGAAGTTCGCGGTGCCGCTGATGGAGCGGGGCGGCGGCGGCGTGATCGTCAACACCGCCTCGAACACCGCGACCATCGGCCTGAAGGACCGCGCCGCCTACGTCGCCAGCAAGGGCGCGGTGGCGGCGCTGACGCGCGCGATGGCGCTCGACCACGCCGGCGCCAACATCCGCGTCAATTGCGTCGCGCCGGGCGTGACCATGACGTCGTACTTCGACCGCATGCTCGCCGAGGTGCCGGACCCGGCCGCGTTCCGCCGCGTGCTCGACGCGCGCCAGCCGCTCGGCCGCACCGCGCAGCCGGAGGAGATCGCCTACGCGTTCCTCTACCTGGCCTCCGACGAGTCCGCGTTCGCCACCGGGTCGATGCTCACCGTCGACGGCGGGGCGAGCTCGACCCAGGGCACCTACGCGGCGCTGCAGCCGGCGGCGCCCGATTGAACCTTGACCGAACCTTCCGTGACGTGAGGAGCAACCCATGAAGATCCAGGACCTGAGCGGCGAGCGCATCGATACCGGCGGCGCGAGCATCGACATCGCGCGCCTCGTCGGGCGCGGCCTGCCGCCGAAGGGCGAACAGCCGCACGTGGCCATCGCCGGGCGGTTCCAGGCGTACGCCAATTTCGTGCGCACCTTCGACTTCAGGCCCGGCGATCGCCTGGTGTTCCTGACCGACGCCGGGCTCGATCCGCGCGTGGTCGCCGCGATCACCGGGCTGGCGGCGGCGCAGGGGGTCAAGGCCACCGAGGTCAAGGTGCCGTCGACGAACATGCTCGAGATCCCGGACGAGGTCAAGCCGATCCTCGAGAAGGCGACCTTCGTGGTCTCGACCTGGTTCTGCTCGGTGTTCCACCCGTACTGCATCGGCCTGCGCAGGAACCTCGGCCAGCGCTGGATCAAGATCACCTTCTTCCGCAACCTCGACCTGCTCGACACGCCGCAGGCGCGCTTTCCGACCGAGCTGGTCGGCGAGCTGATCCGCGCCACCGCGGCGCGCTTTCCGCGCGGCCAGGACGTCAGGGTCGCCTTCGCCGACCGGCGCGGCACCGACCTCACGATCGGCCTCACCCCGCGCATGGTCGACGGCAACCTGTCGACCACGCGCTGGAAGGGCGAGATGATGGCCACGAGCCCGGGCGCCTATGTCCACTACCTGCCGACGCACGGCCCCAACCTCTACGAGCCCGGGCCGATGCTCGACGACCCGACGCAGCACCGCAGCGTGCCGGTCAACGGCTGGGTCTATCCGCAATGGGCGGTCGGCTTCGAGCGCCCGTTCGCCGAGCGCATCGGCGTGCGTTTCGAGATGAACGCGGTGGTCGAGGTGAGCGGCGCCTCGCCCGAGGCGGCGATCCTGCGCGACATGCTCCTCGGCGGCAACCTGATCGAGCTCGGCTGCGGCTTCAATCCCAAGTGGCCGCGCCATCTCATCTACCCGGCCGGGTCGAACGCCCCGGGGGTGCTGCACTTCGGCATCGACCTCGTGAAGCCGTCGAACTACATCAAGAAGATGATGCCGCACTGGGAGGAGCCGCCGGTGCACATGGACCTGGTGACCTTCGATTCGACCGTCGACGCCGGCGCGAACCGGCTGATCACCGATGGCTTCCTCGAGGCCCTGCGCGACCCCGACGTGGTCGCGAAGGCCGCCGGCTACGGCGACCCGGTCGACCTGCTCGAAGGCTGGCCCGAGTAGGGACGCGGCGCGGAGCGCGGGCATGGCGCACTACCTCGGCCCGCAGGACCTGGAGCGGCTGTTCGCCGAGGGCATCGTCGCGCCGCGCGACTGCGTCGCCGCGGTCGAGGCCTCGTTCCGCGAGCACGGCGCCGGCACCAGCGAGCAGCTGCCGCGCCGCATCCTGTGGGCGGACGCCGCCCGCACCACCCCGCGCGACCGCGCGCTCAAGCTCTCGGCGTCGATGATGCGCGCCTCGTCGACCTTCGGCGCGTCGGTGTACTCGACCCACTACCGGCCGGGCGAGGTCGAGATGTGGAACCTGGTGTTCTCGGGAGAGAGCGGGCGCATGGAAGGCATCCTCAACGGCAAGCTGCTGAGCCTGTGGAAGACCGCCGCGACCGCCGCGGTGGCGACGCGCCACCTGGCGCGCGCCGACGCGGCGCGCGCCGCGCTGATCGGCACCGGCCGCTACGCGCTGCCGCAGCTGATCTGCCTGGCCGCGGTGCGCCCGCTCGCGGCCGTGCGCTGCTACAGCCGCGACGCGGCGCGCCTGGCGGCGTTCGTGCAGCGCGCGCGCGCGGCGCTGCCCGGGGTCGAGGTCGCCGCCGCGCCGTCGGCGCGCGCCGCGGTCGCGGGCGCCGACGTCGTCACCACCATCACCACCGCGGCCGCGCCGGTGCTCGAGGGCGCCTGGCTCGATGCCGGAACCCACGTCAACGCGATGGGCCAGCATGCGCCGCACGCGCGCGAGGTCGACACCGCGCTGGTGCGCGGCGCGCGCGTGGTGGTCGACACCTTCGAGCAGGCGCTCGAGGAAAAGGGCGAGCTGCTGATTCCGCTGGCCGAAGGCGCCATCGCGCGCGACCACCTCGCCGCGGAACTGGGCGCGGTGGTCGCCGGCCGCGCCGCCGGGCGCACCGCGCCGCACGAGACGACGCTGTTCTGCTCCGGCGGCACGGCGCTCGAGTACATGGCGCTCGCCCGCCTGGTCGTCGCGCGCGCGCGCGCTGCCGGCATCGGGCGCGATCTGGAACAATAGACGCGGGGAGGACCATCCGATGCATCGACTGATTCGTCTTGCCGGCCTGGCGCTGGTCGCGCTCGCCGCCGCGGCGTCCGCGCAGGAGTACCCGAACCGGCCGGTGCGCCTGATCGTGCCGCAGCCGCCCGCCGGTCCTTCCGACATCGTCGCGCGCCTGGTCGCGCAGCGCCTCGGCGAGCGCCTGGGCCAGCCGTTCGTCGTCGAGAACCGCCCGGGCGCCGGCAGCAACATCGGCACCGAGATGCTCGCCAAGGCGCCGAAGGACGGCTACACGATCGGGCTCGCCACCGTGCAGCACATCGTCAACCCGTTCCTGTTCGCCTCGCTGCCGTTCGACGCGGTCAGGGACTTCGCGCCGATCACGCTGATCAGCAAGGCGCACATCGTGCTGGTGGTCAACCCCGAGACCCCCGCGCAGACCCTGCGCGAGCTGATCGCCCTGGCGCGCACGCGGCCGGGCGGCTTGAGCTGGGCGTCGGCCGGCAACGGCGGCACCTCGCACCTCGCGATCGAGCTGTTCAAGACCGCGGCCGGGGTCGACGTCGTGCACGTGCCGTACAAGGGCACGCAGCCGGCGCTGACCGACGTGCTCGGCGGCCGCGTCCCGGTGATGTTCGACGGCGTCGTCACGTCGCTGCCGCACCTGCGCGCGGGCAAGCTGCGCGCGCTCGCCATGGCCAGCCTGGCACGCTCGCCGCTCCTGCCCGAGGTGCCGACCATGACCGAGGCCGGGCTGCCGGGATTCGAGGCGGTCGGACTGGCCGCCTTCATGGCGCCGGCCGGCACGCCGGCCGAGATCATCGCGCGCCTGCAGCGCGAGACCGCCGCGGTGGTCCAGGCGCCCGAGGTGCGCGACCGCCTGGTGGCGATGGGCCTCGAGGTCGTCGCCAGCACGCCGGCCGATTTCGCCGACTACCTGCGCAGCGAGTCGGCCAAGTGGGGCAAGGTCATCCGCGACGCGAAGATCCGCGCCGAATAGACGCGTCGGCGGGCCGGACGCCGGCCGGCGCCTGTCCCGCGAGCCCGTTCTCTCTCCCACCCACCGCGCTCCCCACCCCATGCTCGTCAGTTGTGTTGCCTACCAGGGCGGCCGCAAGCTCGGCGACGTGCCGCCCGACGAGATCGGCGCCTACGTGCGCCGGCCCGAGTGCTTCGTCTGGGTCGGCCTCAAGGACCCGGGGCCGGGCGAACTGGCCGCGCTGCAGCACGAATTCGACCTGCACGAGCTCGCCGTCGAGGACGCGCGCCACGGCCACCAGCGGCCGAAGGTCGAGGAGTACGGCGACTCGCTGTTCGCGGTGCTGCACATGATCGAGGTCACCGACGGCGAGCTGACCGTCGGCGAGCTCGACATCTTCGCCGGGCCCAACTACATCCTGTCGGTGCGCAGCCGCGCGCAGAAGGGCTTCGTCGACGTGCGCGCGCGCTGCGAGCGCGAGCCGCACCTGCTCGACCAGGGCGCGGGCTTCGTGCTCTACGCGCTGATGGATTCGGTGGTCGACCGCTACTTCCCGGTGCTCGACGCGCTCGAGACCGAGCTCGAGACGCTGGAGGCGCGCATGTTCGCGGGCAACCCGGTGCGCGCCAACATCGAGGCCATGTATGCGCTCAAGCAGAAGCTGATGGTGCTCAAGCACGCGGTCGGCCCGCTCTACGAGGGCGTGGGCAAGCTCTACGGCGGGCGCGTGCCGCGCGTGTGCGCCGGCTCGCAGGAGTACTTCCGCGACGTCTACGACCACCTCTCGCGGCTGAACCAGTCGGTCGACTCGCTGCGCGAGATGGTGACCACGGCGCTGTCGGTCAACCTGTCGCTGATCAGCCTGCAGGAGAACGAGACCACCAAGCGCCTCGCGGCCTGCGCCGCGCTGGTGGCGGTGCCGACCCTGATCGCCGGCATCTACGGCATGAACTTCCGCCACATGCCGGAGCTGGGCTGGCTGTTCGGCTATCCGATGGCGCTGTCGCTGATGGCCGGCATCGACGTCTGGCTGTTCACCCGGTTCCGCAAGTCCGGATGGCTCTAGCCGGCAGGGTCCGCGGGCACGCCGGCCTCGCCGCGCTGCCGCTGCTCGCCGCGGTGCTCGCCACGCCGGCCGGGGCGCTCGACCGGACCCATCTTGCGGTGGTGGTCAACACGCGCGACGCCCTGAGCGTCGCGATCGGCGAGTACTACGCGGCCCGGCGCCGCATCTCGTTCCAGAACGTGATCCGCGTCGCGTTCGAGCCCGGCGTGCCCAATCTGCCGGCGCGCGACTTCGACGCGGTCCGGGCCGACGTGCAGCGGCAGACCCGGCCCGGCGTGCAGGCCTACGCGCTGACCTGGGCCGCGCCGTACCGCGTCGACTGCATGTCGATCACCTCCGCGTTCGCGTTCGGCTTCGACCCGGCGCACTGCGCCGACGGCTGCAAGCCGACCGCGGCGAGCCCGCTGTTCAACAGCGCCGCGCGCCTGCCGCACGCCCGGCACGGCGTGCGTCCGACGATGGCGCTCGCCGCGCGCAGCCTCGAGGAGGCGCGCGCGCTGATCGACCGCGGCGTCGCCGCCGACGGCAGCCGCCCCGAGGGCACCGCCTACCTGCTGTCGACCTCCGACGGCGCGCGCAACGTGCGCCACGTGCTCTATCCGCTGCTGGCCCAGGCCGCGCGCGAGCGCCTGGCGGTGAAGACGCTGCAGCAGGACGCGCTCGAGAACGCGCGCGACGTGCTGTTCTATTTCACCGGCCGCATCCGCGTCGAGGGCCTGTCGACGCTGCGCTTCCTGCCCGGCGCGATCGCCGACCACCTCACGTCCGCCGGCGGCATGCTCACCGACAGCCCGCAGATGAGCGCGCTCGCCTGGCTCGAGGCCGGCGCCACCGGCAGCTACGGCACGGTGGTCGAGCCGTGCAACCTGCTGCAGAAGTTCCCGCATCCGGCGATCGTCGCGGACCGCTACCTCGCGGGGGAGACGCTGATCGAGGCCTACTGGAAGGGCGTGCTCATGCCCGGGCAGGGGATCTTCGTCGGCGAGCCGCTGGCGGCGCCGTTCGCACGTTCCGAGCCGCGCCGGGACGCGGCGCCGTAGGAGAACGCCATGTCATTCGATGCAGTCATCGTGGTCGGCCTGATCCTTGCGGTCCTCGTCGTCATCGTGCTGCTGGCGCGCAAGCGGGCCGGGGCGCCGCGCGGCAGCGGCGCGCGCGCCGAGGCCTACTTCAAGGCGATGTTTCCGGACCTCCAGCCGCACTTCCATCCGGAGAAGGCGGCCAGGTTCGTCCGTGCGCGCAACGCGCGCGGCACGGTTGCCGATGGCGACGCCTGGCGCGCGCCGCCCGGGTTTGCGACCGCGTCGGCAGTGATCGCGCTGGCCAGCGGCCGGGAGCGCATTCGCCTGCGCGGCGAACGCGACGACACCCTCGCCGAGTTCGGCTACCGCCGTCAGGCCGACGGCGGAGAACTCCTGATCGGTGCCGGCACCATGACGGTCAACCTTGCCGAGACCGGCAATCCGCGGGTGCGCTATCGCCACCCCGAGCGCGAGTTCGACTGGTCCTTGCGCGGCGGCTGGCGCTTCATGACGCCGGTGGCGGAGCGCGCGATCGAGCCCGACGACCAGGGCTCGCGCTTTTCCCGCGACAGCGACCGTTCATCCCCGTCGTCGGGCACGACCGCCGCCGTGGTTGCCGGCGGCGCCGCCGCGGCGCTGGTCTCGGGCGCCGGTGGCGCCTTCGACGGCGGCGGCGCCAGCGGCGACTGGGATGACGGCAATGCAGAGGCGGCCGACGCGGCGTCGGCGGACGCTGGCGGGAGCACGACCGCGTACTGAGGAAGGCGATGCAGCTGCACGTGCAGGCGGCGCTGCCGCTCGCCGTCCCGGTCGACGACGGCGTGCCGATCGAGGATCCGCGCGAGCCGCTGCGCGTGCTGCTGCCGTCGCTCACGCGCGGCGGCGCCGAGCGCATCGTCGTCGACTGGCTGGCGGCGGAAGCCGCGGTCGGCCGCGCGGCCGAGCTGGCGCTCCTCCACGACCGGCGGCACGCCTACGCGCTGCCGCGCGGCGTCACCCTGCTCGTGCGCGGTCCGGCCGCGCCGCCGGCATTCATGGCGGCGCTCGCACGCCGCTGGGCGGCGGCGCGCGCGCCGGTGTCGACGCACCTGGTCGGCGATGATCTGCTGCGCATCCTGTGGCAGGGCGGCGTGCGCACGGTGCCGGTGGTGCACAACGCCAGGGCCGGCTGGCGCAACGATCCGGCGACCTGGCAGGCGCCGCACGTGCCGCTGGCGCTCGCCTGCGCGGAGGCCGTGCGCGCCGAGATGATCGCCCACGGGCTGGCAGTGCCGTCCCTGACCCTGCGCCACCGTCCGCGGGTGGGGCGCGCGGCCACCGATCCGGACCAGCGGCGCCGCGTGCGCGAGAACCTCGCGATCGGCGCCGGCACCTTCGTTCTCCTCGCGCTTGGCGCGGTCAAGCCGCAGAAGGACTACGGGCGTGCCGTCGCCGTGCTGCAGGCGCTCGCTGCGCGCCGCGATTGCGTGCTGGTTGTCGCCGGCGGCGCGCCCGACCGCGCCGGACTGGCCGAGCTCGACCGTGTCATCGACCGGGCGCTCGCGGCCGGCGTCGCCGACCGGCTGCGCCTGCCCGGCTTCGTCGATCCGGTCGAGCCCTATCTCGCGGCGGCCGATGCGCTGCTCAACGTCAGCCGGTACGAGGGCCTGTCGATCGCGGTGCGCGAGGCGCTCGGCGCCGGCGTGCCCGTGGTCGCGACCGACGTGGGAGGACAGCGCGAGAGCAGCGACCCGCTGCTGGACATCGTCGCCGCCGACGCGTCGCCGGCCGCCATCGCGGCGCGGCTCGCGGCGCTGCCGCTGCGCGCGTCCCTGGCGCCGCGGCCGCAGCCGCGCCTGCCGCGCGCCTGGTCGCTGGCCCTGACCGCGCTTCGTCCGGCGGGCGCGCCGGTGGACACCCTGTTCGTCACCGCCAATCTCAATGCCGGCGGCGCGCAGCGCTCGCTCGCCAACCTGCTCGTGCCGCTTTCCCCGCGGCACCGGCTCGCGCTCGCAGTGTGCGACGCCGGTACCGAGCGCCTGTTCGCGGCAACGCTCGCGCGGGCGCAGGTGCGGCTCTTCCGGCCGGCGGCCGCGCGCGATCCCTGCAGTGTCGCCGAGTCGCTGCTCGCGTGGGCGAGCCTGCACGGCGCGCGCAACCTGTGCCTGTGGAATGTCGACGCCCGCGTCAAGCTGCTGCTGGCGCGCTTCGCGCCGCCGGGCCTGCGCCTGATCGACGTCAGCCCCGGCGGCTACGCCTTCGCCGAGCTCGACGCGGCCGCGGACTGGGGCGCGGCGGTCGGCGCGACGCCGGCCGACTACCTGGCGCGACTGGACCTGCTGGTGCACAAGTACGACGCGCCGGCCGTGCCGGGCGCGGCGCGCGCCTGCGTGATTCCGAACGGCGTGGCGCCGCGCGCGCCGCGCGGCGCGCCGCCGGCGTCGCCGCGCTTCCTCGTGAGCGGCCGGATCGCGCCGTCGAAGCGCCTCGACGTCATTCTCGACGGGTTCGCGCGCCTCGTCCGCGCGAGGCCGGACGCGCAACTGCACGTGATCGGCGCCGCCGAGCCGCGCCATGCCGACTACGCGGCCGCGCTCGCGGCGCGGGTGGCGGCGCCCGGCGTGCGCATGCGCGGCCCGCGGCCCGACCTCGCATACCTGGCCGAGCCGTTCACGGCGGCGGTGGTGCTCGGCACGCACCAGGGCTCGCCCAACGCCGTGCTTGAAGCGATGGCGGCCGGCATTCCGGTGATCGCCAATGCCAGCGGCGGCACCGGCGCGCTGGTGCGCGACGGCGAGACCGGCTGGCTGCTGCGCGAGGATTGCGATGCCGGGGAACTCGGGGCTGCGCTGGCCGCAGCGTGCGACGACCGCGCGCGCAACGCGCGCCTGGGTGCCGCGGCGCGCGCGCATGTGGCCGCGCACCATGGCATCGAGCAGATGGTGGCGCGCTACCTCGCGATCCTCGCGCCGGCGCCGGCCGCGGCCTGACGGCGGGCGTCGGCCGGTCAGGCGACGCGCCGGTGCAGCGCCAGGCCGGCGGCGCCGCCGCCGAGACCCGGCTTCAGGCACAGGTCGTCGTCGTAGTCGCCGCCGTTCTGGGTGCGGTAGGGGATCGGTGCGTCGGTGAACAGGCCGGCCAGGCGCGCCGCATAGGCGGTGCAGGCAGCGGCAAACGCGTCGTCGGGCAGCCGGTTGGCGCCGTAGACCGCGAAGGTCGGCAGCACCGCCATGCCCGGGTAGAACAGCATGCCGTGGGTGACCGGGAACAGCAGGTCCTCGAGGTCGCCGCTGACCCCGCGCGCGGAGAAGGCCGGCGCCAGCCCGCCGGTGGTCACCGAGAGCAGCGCGCGCTTGCCGGCCAGGCGGCCCGCGCCGTAGCGCAGGCCGCGGCCGGTGGCCGGGTCGGTGAGCCCGTAGGCGAAGCCGTTGGAGAACACGCGGTCGAACCAGCCCTTGAGCATTGCCGGCAGGCCGAACCACCACAGCGGGAACTGGAAGATCAGCGCGTCGGCGGCAAGGATCTTCGCCTGCTCGGCGGCGACGTCCGCGGTCAGCGTGCCGGCCGCGGTGGCGCGGCGCGAGGCCGGCCCCGGATGCAGGCGCGCGCCGGCGGACTCGTCCGGAAAGTCCGCCGCATCGACCACCGCCTTCCAGCGCATCGCGTAGAGGTCGGACTCGGTGACGACGTGGCCGAGGCGTTCGAGGGTCGCCCTCGCGTGGGCGGCGAGCGCGCCGTTCAGCGAACGCTTCTCGGGATGGCAGGTGACGAGCAGGATCGTGCGGGCAGCGCACATGCGGGCGGCTCCAGGGCGGCGGAAGAGCCGCAAGCGTAGCCGAATCCCGCGCCGCCGGTGCCGACCGGCCGCGTGCCGGAGTATGCTCGGCACTCCAGCACGCCGGACCGTCCGCCATGCAGCTGCTTCTCGTCTTTGGTGTCGCCTTCGCGATCGCGGCGGTGCTGTTCGCGCTGCAGAACAACGTGCCGGTGACCGTCGCCTTCCTCGTGTGGCGCGTCGACGGCTCGCTGGCCGTCGTGCTGCTGCTCGCGCTCGGGCTCGGCGTGATCAGCGCCGGGCTGGTGTCCTCGCCGACGGTGATCCGCGCGCAGTGGAACAACGCGCGCCAGAAGCGCGCGCTCGCCGCGCTCGAGAGCGAGAAGGCCGCGCTGGAGCGGCGCATCGGGACGCTGGAAGCCGAACTCGCGCAAGCGCGCGCCGCGGCCGCGGTGCCGGCGCCCGCGGCGCCGGAGCGCGCGGCGCCGGCCGGGGGCGCGCG
>JAEUOS010000137.1 GCA_016790695.1 Burkholderiales bacterium | reverse complement strand
TACAGCGCCTCGTCGGTCGAATAGTGGCGCGCCGAATACAGATTCAGCACCCGGTTGTCCTGGGACAGGACGGGCGCGGCGGCGACGGCGAGGGTGGCGGCGAGGAGGATGGCAACCGGTGCGGGCATGACGGGATCAGGCTGGGATGTTTTCGATAATGAGAATTATTCCTGATAGATTGCTGGCTGTCAATAGGAATCATTCTCGTTTACGGATGACCTGCTGATGATCGTGCTTGCATTGATATACTAACTGCATATCAGGGGCGCCGGGCGCGCCGTGGGGGCGGGGACATGATCCAACGCGGATGCGGCGGTTTGCGCCGACCGTCGCACGCGAGGGCGTGCCGGTGAAGGCGCCGCCGGAGCGTCCGGCGCGACGGCGGGGCGTGTCGTCCGGGCGCTCGCCCGCGCGCGCGAACGCCGAGGCGCTGCCGAGCCTCAGCGCGCGCGCCTACGACGATCTCGAGGAATTGATCGTCACGATGCGCCTGGCCCCCGGCAGCGCGGTGTCGGAGGCGGAACTGTCGCAGCGCCTGGGCATCGGGCGCACGCCGATCCGCGAGGCGCTGCAGCGCCTCGCGCGCGAGCGCATGGTGACGATCCTGCCGCGACGCGGGGTGATCGTCGCCGAGATCAATGTCAAGACCCAGCTGCGCCTGCTCGAAGTGCGCCGCGAGGTGGAGCGGCTGGTCGCGCGCTGCGCCGCGCGCCGCGCCGACCCCGACGAGCGTGCGCGCTTCGCCGTGCTGGCCGACGGATTCGAAAGCAGCGCGCGGGGCAACGACGAAGTCGGCTTCATCCGCATCGATCGCGAGTTCAACGATCTGTGCGTCGCGGCGGCCCGGAACGAGTTCGCCGCGGGCGCCATGGGACTCATGCATTCGCTGTCGCGCCGCTTCTGGTACATGCACTACCGTCAGGCGGCCGACATGCCGGCGACCGCCAAGCTGCATGCCGACATCGCACGCGCGATCGCCGCCGGCGACGAGGCCGCCGCAGGGGCGGCCAGCGACGCCCTCGTCGATGCGATCGAGGCGTTCACCCGGGCGACCGTGAGCACCGACATCTGAGCGACGGCGCATCGTGCGGGAGTTCAGATATACTTTTGATATATCAGGGCCGGGCGACCGGACGCCATCGACAACCACCTCTGGAGAATGCCCATGATGACCGAACGCCAGCGCAGGTTTCGCGAGGAGTACAAGGCCGCGATCAGCCCGTGGTACAACGGCCTGGTCCACATCGGCGTCATGTACGGCGTCGGCATTTTCGCGATCTGGTGGTCGGTGAGCCGCCTGCAGAACGCGACCTGGGAGTGGCTGCTGATCGTTCCGGTGTTCGTCGCCGGCAACTTCTTCGAATGGTTCATGCACCGCTACGTGATGCACCGCCTGGTCGACGTGTTCGCGCTGCGCGCGATCTACGATCGCCACACCAGGCAGCATCACCAGTACTTCACCGACAACGAGTCGACCATCGACACCGTGCGCGAGTTCCGCATCGTGTTCTTCCCGTGGCGCGTGCTCGCGGTGTTCGCCACCATGGGGCTGGTGTTCGGTTCGATCTTCGCCTGGCTGATCAACCCGAACGCCGGCTACATCCTGTTCATCACCATGGTCGGGCAGTACCTGATCTACGAGACCTTCCATTACTGCTGCCACGTGCACGAGAACGCGTTCGTGCGCACCATGCCGTTCATCAACACGATCCGCCGCCACCACACCGCGCATCACAACCAGGGGATCATGATGAAGTACAACATGAACCTGACCTTCCCGATCGCCGACTGGTTCATGGGCACCAGCGATGTCAAGCGCAGCCTGCTGGGCACGCTGTTCAACGGCTACAGCGACCGGCACGTGCGCGAGGAACTCAAGCCGGTGATCGCGCGGTTTCGCCTGGAATCCGCGCCGGTCACGCTCGACGGCCCGGTGCTGACCGCCGAGGAAGAGCGCCGCCTTGCCGGCGCCTGACCGGCGCGCGATCGACTGTCGCGACAGCGGCGCGGATCCGGATCGGTTGTCGCGCCCGTTTCCGTATTACTATCATCGTTTATTCACCGAGGAGGAGTCGTAGCCATGGAACGTAGAAAATTCCTGACCGGAGCCGCCGCCGGCGTCGGTGCCGCTGTCGCCGCGCCGGCCGTGCATGCGCAGGCGCCGACGGTCAGGTGGCGGATGACGGCAAGCTTTCCGAAGTCGCTCGACACCTGCTACGGCTCGACCGAGGAGATGTGCCGCCGCATCGGCGAACTCACCGAGGGCAAGTTCGAGGTCAAGCTGTTCGGTCCGGGCGAGATCGTTCCCGGCCTGCAGGCGATGGACGCGGTGTCCAACGGCACGGTCGAGGCGGGACAGGCGTTCTCCTCCTTCTACTTCGGCAAGGATCCCGCGCTGATCTTCGATGCCGGGCTCGCCTTCGGGCTCAACCCGCGCCAGCAGGCCGCATGGATGTTCTACGGCGGCGGGCTGCAGATGGTGCGCGAGCAGTATGCCAAGCACAACTGCGTGGCGATTCCCTGCGGCAACTTCGGCACCCAGATGGGCGGCTGGTTCCGCAAGGAGATCAAGAGCGTCGCGGACCTCAAGGGCCTGAAGATGCGCATCGGCGGCTTCGGCGGCCTGGCGCTGGCCAAGCTCGGCGTCGTGCCGCAGCAGATCGCCGCAGGCGACATCTACCCGGCGCTCGAGCGCGGCACCATCGATGCGGCCGAATTCGTCGGTCCCTACGACGATGAAAAGCTCGGCCTGTCGAAAGTCACCAAGTTCTACTACTCGCCGGGCTGGTGGGAGGGCAGCGCGCAGATGACCGCGCTGGTCAACGCCAAGGCCTGGGAGTCCCTGCCCAAGGCCTACCAGGTCGCCTTCGAGACCGCCGCCACCGAGCAATGGGTGCGGATGCTCGCGAACTACGATTCCAAGAACCCGGTGGCGCTGAAGCGCCTGGTCGGCGCCGGAGCGCAGCTGCGCTGGTTCCCGCGTGACGTCATGGAGGCGGCCTACAAGGCCACCAACGATCTGCTCAACGAGTACGCGCAGAAGAACGCCGACTTCGGCAAGTTCTACGCCTCGTGGACCAAGTTCCGCGACGACCAGTCGGCGTGGTATCGCGTCGCCGACCACTACCTCGATACCTACACGCTGGGGCAGCTCGCGCGCAAGAAGGGGTAGGGAGCGACGGTTCGTGGCCGCGCGCCGCTGCGGCGCGCGTGCCTAGGCGTGCGCCGCCCGCCGGACGCGCGGCCGCGACGCGGGGCGCTGCTCCGCGATGGTTGCTGGCAGCGACCGCGCGATGCGGTCGGCTGCCTCGCGCAGCAGGGCAACCAGGCGCGCGTTGTCCGAGGTCGCGAAGCGCCGGCCGGTGATCGCGAATCCGAGCGCTGCGATCAGGCGGTGGGCCTTGTCCACCAGCGGCACGGCGATGCCGACCAGCCCGGGGTCGAGTTCGCCCTGCGAGATGGAATAACCGGCCTTGCGCACCGCCTTCAGCGCGAGGACAAGCCCCTCCCAGTCGGGCGGCAGCGTGCCGCCCTGCGCTTCCTCGCGATGGTGCTCGTGCAGCCGGCGCAGGCGCGGGCGCGGCAGTTCGGCGAGGATCACCTTGGACATCATGCCGCGGAACAGCGGCATGCGCCGGCCGCGCCCGTAGGTCGCGGCGATGCCCTCGCCGCCGTGCTCCTGGTGGATGGTGACGATGCGCTCGCCATAGATCGTGCCCAGCACGACGTCGCAGCCGGTGTCGTCGGCGAGCGCGCGCATCACGCGCTGCCCCGCCATGATCATCGGGTCGCCGACGCGGATGCGGTAGTCGAGCTCGATCACGCGCGGGCCCAGCACGTAGGTGCCCCCGGCGTCGCGGCGCAGCAGCCCGGCCTCGGAGAGTTCGCGCACGTAGCGGTAGCCGGTCGGCAGCGAATAGCCCAGGCGCCCTGCGATCGCCTCGGCGGTCCACACCGAGGCGCCCTCGTCGAACAGGTCGAGGATGGCGAGCATGCGGGCAAGGCTGGTCACGCAGACGCCGCTCCGTGCGTGTGCGCCGGCGTGCCGCGTTGCGGCAGCAGGGCCGCGAGCGCCGCGACGCCCGCGCCGTCGGCGGCGCGGCCGGCAATGTAGCGATCCGGCCGGATCAGCACCGCGGCGCTGTCGTGGTCGGCGAGCCATGCGGCGAGCGCCGGGTGGGTGTCGTCGAGCCGGGTCACGCCGGCGGCAGCAAGGCGCGCATCGGTCGCGCCGTCGACGGCCGCCAGGCAGGCACGCGTGGCGATGAGCGCGAAGCCGTCCCCGACGGCCGCATCGAGGCGGCGCCCGTCGGCGAGCATCGGCTGCGGGAACGGCTGGCCGACCGGCGTGCCGCCGCCCGTGTGCACCCCGGGTCCCAGGCCGGGGGCGGGGAACTCGAAGATTTCCGGAGCGCCGGCGTCGAACTTGCGGTCGCGTTCGGCGGCGACCGCCGGGTCGGTGGTCTGGATCACCTCGCCCAGGCGCACCGCGAGCGCGATGAACTCGCGCACGTGGGGCGAGCGCTCGGATTCATAGGTGTCGAGCAGGCGGTCGTCCGCCGCGCCGCGCAACACCAGGGCGAGCTTCCAGGCGAGGTTGGCGGCATCGCGGATGCCGGCGCACAGTCCCTGGCCGAGAAAGGGCGGGGTCTGGTGGGCCGAGTCGCCGGCGAGCAGCAGACGCCCGGCGCGCCAGCCGCGCGCGATCACCGAATGGAAGGTGTAGACCACCGCGCGCTCGATGTCGGCATCGGCGGGGCTGATCCAGCGCGATACCAGCTGCCAGACCGACTCCGGCTTCGCGATCGCGGCCTCGTCATCGCCGGGCATGAGCATGATCTCCCAGCGCCGGCGGTTGCCGATCACGTTGCAGTACGTGGCCGGGCGCGACGGATTGCAGTACTGCACCGTGTGGTCGGGCAGGCTGGCATCGCGCTTGAGCAGGGCATCGAACACCAGCCACGGCTGGTGCAGGCCCAGATCCTCCATCGGACTCCCCATCGTGCGGCGCACCAGCGAGCGCGCGCCGTCGCAGCCGACCACGTAGCGCGCATCGAGTTCGACCTGGCACTGGTCGGCGAGGTTGTCGACGGTGACCCGCACCGCGTCGCCGCGCGGCTCGATCGCGCGCACTTCATGGCGCCGGTGCACCCGGACCGCGGGGAAGCGCTTGACGCCTTCGCGCAGCATGGCCTCGAGCTCGGGCTGGTGGAAATAGTGGTTGTTGGCGCAGCCGTGCGGCCCGTCGAGCGACGTGCCGCCGCGCACCAGCAGGGTTCTGCCGGAGGCGTTGACGAAGCGCATCGGCTTGTCGCCCGGGCGCGAGACCGATTCGACCGCGTCCCTGAGGCCCATGGCGTGGAATACCCGCATCACCTCGCCGTCGAAATGAATCGCGCGCGGCAGCGGGTAGATCGCGGCTTCGCGTTCGAACACCGCGACCGACAGCCCGGCCTGGCCCAGAAGGTTGGCAAGCGCCGCGCCGACCGGACCGAAGCCGACGATGGCGACGTCGACGATCTCAGGCATGGATGCCCGCCTCCATGCGCCGGCGCATCTCCGCGACCCACGCCTCGCGCGGCTGGAACTTCGCGCTCGCGCGCGCGATCGCTTCGGAGTGCGCCATGATCGCCGCATCCGAAAGCGACATGTCGACCGGCTCGCGGCAGGGCTGGTCGCAGTACCACGGGGTGTCGAAGAAGCATTCGATGCGCGTGCCCTCCGGATCGCGGAAATAGACCGAGATCGCGTTGCCGTGCGTCGCGGGCAGGATCTCGGTGACTCCGGGCTCGCGCTGCAGCCGCTGGTGCAGCGCCTTCAGGAACGCGAGCCCCGGCACGCGGAACGAGAGCTGGTTGACCAGGTTGTAGTCGTTGTCGGCCGGTCGGCCGCTCGCCAGCACCACCTGGTGGTGCTCCTCCGGATCGCGCGACAGGAACACCAGGTCGACCGGCCCGCGCGGCGTCATCAGGTTGCCGCGGTCGGTGACGATGAAGCCCATGACGCGCGTGTAGAAGTCCTCCATCTTCTTCAGGTCGCGCACATGGAAGCCGACGTGGCTGAAGGCAGGACCGGAACTGGCGAGGGTGCTCATGGAATCTCCTTGGCGGGGTGGACGGAAGGCGCCGCGGCGGCGGCCGGACGCGAGGGGTTCGAGGGCGCGAGCGGCGCGGTGCCGGCCTTGTACGCCTGCCAGCGCGCCAGCGTGGCGCGCGCATCGCGGCGGAATGCGGTGAAATCGGCCGGCGTGCCGGCCACGTTGGTGGTGAGCTCGAGCTTCAGGCCGTTGGGGTCGACGAAGTACAGCGAGCGGCAATACCCGTGATCGATCACGCGGGTGCCCACGCCATGCGCCTCCAGCCGGCGCCGGAATTCATCGATCACCGCCTCGCCCCGCACCTCCAGCGCGATGTGGTGGACCAGGCTGTCGCGCGGCGCGAGCTGGCCGGCGTCGAGGGCGGCGAAGAACTCGGGATAGTCGAAGAACGCGAGGCAGGTGCCGTCGGCCATCTCGAAGAACAGGTGCAGGTAGGCCGAGGGCGCGCCGGTGCGCGGGTGCGTGCCTTCCTGGATGGCGGCAACCATCGGCATGCCGAGCAGATCCTCGTAGAAACGCCGCGTCTCTTCGGCGTCGCGGCACGCGAAGGCATGGTGGTGCAGATTGCAGATCGGGTTGGCCCGAGCATCGATCGCCTCGCGGCGCAGGGTCAGCGGGTATTCCACGCGGTCGCTCCTCGGAAGCGGCGCGCCGGGGCATTGGACCCAGCGCAGAATGAATTTATCAACATACGAGAAAAGCAGCAATTAATTTGTGTGCGTCTGACCGCGAAGCGGCCCGCCGTCCATGCTCTTTCCCGGCGGCGGCGACAAAAAAAGGCCGCCCGGAGGCGGCCTTTTGGCGTGGCGGCGAAGGAATCAGCCGCGCGCGGGTTCCTGCTGGATGCCGGCGATGATCCACGAGGCACGCGCCGAGGCGGGCTTCTCGAGGTTCCATACCTCGGTGAACGGCTCCGCCGGCCCGTCCCCACCTTCCCGGATCAGACCCGACATCCGCACCGACGCGAGCGTGGTATCGCCCTGTTCCTCGACGCCCAGCAACTGCGCATCGAGCTTGACCACCTCCGTGTGGGAGCGCGCGCCGCCGCGCGCATCGATGTCGAGCTTGACGTGGGCGAACACCTCGGGCGAGGTGAAATTGCGGATGTCGCGCTCGTCGCCCGCGTCCCACGCGGCCTGCATGCGCACGAAATACATCTTCGCGATGTGCAGGAAATCGTCGACCTCGAAGCCGGCGGGGATGGTCCAGGCGCCGCCGCCCGGCGCGGCTCCACCGGCGGATTCGACCAGGCCGCTGCCGATTGCCGGGATGCCGCCGGCGAAGGGGGCCGCTGCCGGGGCAGGTGCCGGTGCCGCGGCGCGGGCCATGCCGGTCGGCTCCACGCGCGCGTCGAACGGAGCCGCATTGGCCGAAGCCAGCGCCGGCTTGCCGCGATTCCGGAGCATGCGGAAGACGACGACGGCGGCAACCACCAGAAGGCCGATCAGGAGAAAGGTCATCATCGCTTCCGCGAATGCGCCGGCGAGGCCGAAGTGCGACAGCAGCGCGGCGATGCCGAGACCGGCGGCGATGCCGGCCAGCGGGCCGAGCCAGCGGTTGCGCGCGGGCTGCGGCGCCGCCGCGGCGTTCGGAGGTGTCGCGGCGGGCGCGGCATTCTGCTTGGCGGGCGCGCTTTGCGCGGGCGCCGCCGGCGGCGCCTGCTTTGTCACGTTGTCCGACTGCTTGCCGACCGACTTGCCGCCGCCGAAGCGGCGCGCGGCGTCGGCGTCCGGGGCAACCACCGCCAGACCCAGGCCGACGGCGAAGGCGGCAGCGGCGATGCGTGTGCAAAAGGAGAGCGTCATGGTGTCGTTTGTCCCGAGGAGGTGAACCGTGTCGATGCCATCTCTGACCGCAAATGCGGCCAGCAGTTCATTATCGCCCGGATCGGGTTTGCCCGCGTCCCGTCGTTGTCAGTCGGCGCGCGCGCCCACGTCCTTGGCGACCTTGCTCCACTTCGCGATCTCGGCACGGATATGGCGCGCGAACGCCTCGGGGCTGCTGGCGACCGGATCGAGGCCGGCGCCGACCAGGCGCTCGCGCACGTCCGGGAGGGCCATCACGCGCGCGAGGGTGTCGTTCATGCGCGCCACGATCGGCGCCGCGAGACCCGCGGGTCCGGCGAGGCCTTGCCATGCCCCCGCCTCGAAGCCCGGATACCCCTGTTCGGCGATCGTGGGCAGGTCCGGGTACACGGGCGAGCGCCTGGCGCTGCCCACCCCGATCGCGCGCAGCTTGCCGGCCCTGACCTGCGGCATCAGGTTGGCCTGGTCGCCGATGGCCATCTGGATCTGCCCGCCCAGCAGGTCCGCCACCATCGGGCCGCCGCCGCGGTACGGGATGTGCACCACGAAGATCCCGGCGCGCTGCTTGAGGAGTTCCGTCGCCAGGTGCGGCGCGCTGCCGGCACCCGCGGAGCCGTAGGTGAGCCGGCCGGGGTGGGCTTTCGCGTGCGCGACCAGTTCCCGCAGGTTCTGCGCCGGCACGGCTGGGTGAATCGCCAGCACGTAGTTGACGTCGACGGTGTGCATGATCGGCGTGAAGTCGCGCACCGGGTCGTACGGCATGCTGGCGTAGACCCCGACGTTCATCGCCAGCGCGGCGACATTGCCGACGAGGAGCGTATGGCCGTCGGGCGGCGACTTGGCCACCGCCTCGGCGCCGATCATGCCGCCGGCACCGCCGCGATTCTCGATGACGACGCTCTGGCCCAGCTGCTCCGCCAGGCGCGGCTGCACGATGCGCGCGAACGCATCGACCGCGCCGCCGGGCGGAAACGGCACGATCAGGCGCACCTGGCGCGACGGCCAGGCCTGCGCGTGGGCGGCCGCTGTGCTCGCGCAGGCGAGCACGGCGACGATGACAGCGGCGATCCTGCGCACGGTTGACCCCCGGTTTTCGGTTAGGCTTGCAAGTCTACCGTCCCGCCCCCCGCCCGATCCGCCGCGCCCGCGGCGGCGTCCAATGTCCATGAGAATCGCACGCGTCGAAGCCTTCGTCTACCGCGCTCCCATCGTCACGCCGGTCGCCAACGCCTTTGGCACCATGGCCAACCGGCCGGCGCTGTTCGTGCGCGTCAGCGCCGCAGACGGCGCCTACGGCTGGGGGGAGGTGTTCTGCAACTTCCCGCAGGTGGGCGCGGAGCACCGCGCACGCCTGATCGCCGGCATTCACGCGCCGCTGCTCGAGAATGGCGAATTCGAGGACGCGCTCGTGCTGCGCCGATTCATCGAGGCGCGCACGCGACGCATGGCAATCCAGTGCGGGGAGCCGGGCCCGTTTGCGCAGATCGCGGGCGGTCTCGAGCAGGCCGCCTGGGACATGGCGGCGCGCCGCGCCGGACGACCGCTGTGGCAGGTGCTCGACGACACCGGGCGCGGCGTGGCGCGCGTGCGGGTCTACGCGTCCGGCATCGGTCCGGGTGAGGTGGCGTCGACGGCGGCGGCACGCCAGCGCGACGGCTACCGGGCGTTCAAGCTCAAGGTCGGCTTCGGGCCCGCGGTCGACGTCGCCAATCTCGCCGCGATGCGCGAGGCCGTCGGCGACGAGGCGGTCGTCATGGTCGATGCCAACCAGGCCTGGAGCCCGGACGAGGCGGCTGCGCGCATCGCCGAGCTGGCGCCCGCGCGGCCGCTCTGGGTCGAGGAGCCGCTGGCGGCCGACGAACCGGCCGCCGAGTGGCGCGCCCTGGCGCGCGACACCGGCATGGCGCTCGCGGCGGGGGAGAACCTCCGCGGCGAAGCCGCGTTTCGCGAGGCGATCGATGGCGGCTTCCTGCGTTTCGTGCAGCCGGACATCGGCAAGTGGGGCGGCCTCGCCGGCGGGCGTGCAGTGGCGCGCCATGCGGCCGCCCGCGGCGTGGACTTCTGCCCGCACTGGCTGGCCGGAGGCATCGGGCTGGCCGGGTCGATGCACCTGCGTGCCGCGCTGGGCGAGGGCGGCTACGTCGAGGTCGACGCCAATCCCAATCCATTGCGCGAGGAGGTGTGCGACTGGCGCGTGGTCGACGGCATGGTCGATCTGCCGTCGACGCCGGGGCTGGGAATCGAGCCCGACCTGGCGCGGCTCGCGCGCTTCGCCGTCAAGGTCCAGGCGTGACGGGCCTCGCGCCGGCGCGCCCGCGCCTTTTTGGGACAATGGCGGCCGGTGTGACTTTCAGGACGTGCGCATGACCGAGGAACTGCATTTCGCCACCGCGACCGAACTGGCCGCGCTGATCCGCCGGAAGGCCGTCTCCGCCAGCGAGGTGCTCGAGGCCCATCTGGCGCAGATCGCGCGGGTCAATCCCGCGGTCAACGCCATCGTCACGCTGACCGCGGAGTCGGCGCGCGCCGCGGCACGCGCGGCCGACGCGCGGCAGGCGCGCGGCGAGCCGCTGGGCGCGCTGCACGGCCTGCCGGTGGCGCACAAGGATCTGTTCCTCACGCGCGGCATCCGCACGACCCTGGGGTCGCCGATCTTCAAGGACCAGGTGCCGGATCGCAGCATGCTGGTGGTCGACCGCACCTGGAACGCCGGGGCGATCTGCGTCGGCAAGACCAACACCCCGGAATTCGGCGCCGGGTCGCAGACCTTCAACGCCGTGTTCGGCGCGACGCGCAATCCGTACGATCTCACCAAGACCTGCGGCGGGTCCTCGGGCGGTGCCGGCGTGGCGCTCGCCACCGGCATGGTGCCGCTCGCCGACGGCAGCGATCTCGGCGCCTCGCTGCGCAATCCCGGCAATTTCTGCAATGTCGTCGGCCTGCGTCCGTCGCCGGGCCGGGTGCCGACCTGGCCGACCAAGCACCTGTGGGGGACGCTCGCGGTCGAGGGGCCGATGGCGCGCACCGTCGCGGACACGGCGCTCCTGCTGTCGGTCCAGGCCGGGCCCGACGATCGCGTGCCGATCTCGCTGATGGAGCCCGGGGCGGCGTTCGCGGGGGCGCTGCAGCGCGACTTCAAGGGCGTGCGCATCGGCTTCGCGCCGGGATTCGGCGGCCAGGTGCCGGTCGATCGCCGCGTCGAGGCGGTGGTGGCGGCGCAGGCGGGCACCTTCGCGGCGCTCGGCTGCGTGATGGACGACGCGGTGCCGGACTTCTCCGGCGCGCACGAGGTGTTCCTCAGCCTGCGCGCGCACCTGTTCGAACTCAACAACGGCGAGTACCTCGATCGCCACCGCGACCTGCTCAAGGAGACGGTGATCTGGAACATCGAGGCCGGGCGCAAGCTCGGCGCCGCCGACATCGCGCGCGCCGATGCCGAGCGCAGCCGCATCTACGAGCGGGTCGCGGCCTACTTCGCGGAGCGCGAATTCCTGGTCACGGTGGTCAACCAGGTGCCGCCGTTCCCGATCGACCAGGAATACGTGACCGAGATCAACGGCGAGAAGCTGGCCACCTACCTCGACTGGATGAAGAGCTGCTACTACATCACGATCACGGGGCACCCGGCGATCTCGGTGCCCGCGGGGTTCACGGAGGACGGGCTGCCGGTCGGCATCCAGATCGTCGGCCGTCGCAACGCCGACTGGAGCGTGCTCCAGCTCGCCCACGCGTTCGAGCAGGCGACCCAGGTGTGGAAGCGCCGGCCCGCGATCGCGCAGTGAGGCGGCAGTTCGAACCGGGAGCGCGCGGCCATGGGTGAACTCACGGTGCGGCGCCTGCATGTGGACCTGGCGGCGCCGATCGCGCGGCACTGGTGCGGGGGCGACGCGTTTCGCACCGCGCTCTTCAACGCGCTGTCGATGAGCTTCCCGGTCGGCGAGCAGTTCTTCATCGACGCCGTGCGCGCCGGGATGGCGGTGCTGCCGCAGGAGGCGCGGGCGCGCTTCGAGGCCGAGGCGCGCGGCTTCATCGGCCAGGAGGCGACGCACCGGCGCATCCACGCGCTGTTCAATGCGCATCTCGCGCGGCAGGGTCTCGACAACGCCTGGGAGCGCCGCGGGGTCGCGCGCTTCGCCGCGATGAAGGATCTCGACGCACGCCACAAGCTCGGCATCACCGCCGCCACCGAGCACATCACCGCCATCCTCTCCGAATGGGCGCTCGCGCACCCGGAGGCCTCGGCCAGCGACGATCCGCGCCTGACGCGCATGTGGCACTGGCATTTCTGCGAGGAGATCGAGCACAAGGCGACCACGATCGACCTGTACCGCGCGATCGGCGGCAACCACGCGTGGCGGGTCCGCTATTTCCGCACCCTGAGCGCCTACTTCCTCGCCGACCTGGCGCGTCAGACCTGGTCGAACCTGTGGCGCGACGGCAGCTGGTGGCGCCCGTCGACCTGGGCCTCGGCCTGGGCGCTGCTGTTCGGCAGGTTCGGACTGGTGCGCGCGCTGATCGGCCCGTGGCGCGCCTACCTGCGCGAGGACTTCCATCCGTCCCAGCTCGAATCCGGCCGCCATGCCGCATGGCTGGCCGCCCATCCCGACGCCTACTCGAGGGTATCGCCATGAAGACAGTGCACATTTCCGCCGAGCAGATGGCCAGGCGCGTCGCGCGCTTTCGCGACCTCAAGCCCCTGCCGGCACAGACCAACCCGGACATCCCGCAGGCGGCCGCCGACGTCATCTACGCGCGCAAGCTCTATTCGGTGATCGGCCTGGAAGGCGGCGCCGCGACGCCGATCAATGCGGGGGCGCCCATCGTCGGCGCGGGCGGCATGACCATGGTGATCGCCAGCTGTCCGCCCGGGCAGGGGCCGTCGCTGCACGCGCACCGCAGGACCTACGAGACCTTCACCGTGCTCAAGGGGCGCTTCGAGGTGAGCTGGAACGACCGCGGCGAGGACACGCTGGTGCTCGAGGAATTCGACACCATCTCGGTGCCGCCGGAGGTGGCGCGCGCGTTCCGCAACGTCGGCGACGGCGAGGGTCTGCTGCAGGTCCTCATCACCGGCGGCGTGCACGACATGAACGACATCGCCTTCGCGCCGGCGGTGGCCGAGCGCATCGCCGCCATCAAGCCGGAGGCGCTGGCGGCCTTCGAGAAGGCGGGGATGAAGTTCGACGCGGCGATGGCCGAATAGCGCGCCGGGCCGCGCAGCGGCTCGATGCGCGCCCGGCCGGTCGGCGCCGGGCCGCGCAGCGCCGCTCAGCGCAGGCCGGCGAGCGCCGGGTGCGCCCGCTCGAAGCGCTGCTCGTTGACCAGCGTGCCCCACTGCGCGCCGGCCTGCGCGTGCGCGAGCCGGAAGCCGTGCTTTTGGTACAGGTGCCGTGCCGCGTGCAGCTGATCGAAGGTCCACAGGTAGACCGTGCGGTAGCCGCGCGCATCGCAGAAGGCGAGGGCCTCGGCCAGCAGCCGCGTGCCGACGCCGCTGCCGCGGGTGCGGTCGGAGGCGATGAACCAGCGCAGATGCGCGCCGTCGGCGGCATGATGCGAGGCGTCGATGACGACGGAGGCTTCGATGGCGTTGCCTTCGGTCGCGAGCCAGAGGCCGTCGCGGCCGGCGACGTAGTCGCGGCAGAACGCGGCCAGTTCCGAAGCAACCTTGGCCTCGAACGCGGCGCCGAAGCCGGCGTGGGCGGCGTAATACGTGGCGTGCAGTTGCGCGATCCGGCCGATGCATCCCGGGACGTAGCCCTCGCGGATGCGCAGGCCGGCCGCGCCGCCCGGCGCCGGGTCGCCGTCCGCCGTCGGCGTGCCGGCGCTCAAGGCACGCGCGCCAGGTCGGCGTCGAGATCGTGGCCGTAGAGCCACGCGCTTTGCGCGAGGGGATCGCCGCCGGCGAGCGCGGCATCGCGCGCCTCCTGCTCCGCGCCGTCGGGCAGGTGGTTCCCGATCTCGCGGCCGCGGCTCATCAACTGCACCTCGCTGGCGCGCGGCCGCCGGATCGCCTCATAGCGCGCGAGCGCGGCCGGCAGGGTCTGCGCGCTGGCCTCGGCCAGGCAGGCTGCCAGCACGACCGCATCCTCGACCGCTTGCGCGGCTCCCTGCGCGAAGAACGGCAGCATCGCGTGCGCCGCATCGCCGAGCAGGGTGATCCGGCCGTCGGTCCAGCGCGCGAGCGGGTCGCGATCGAACATCGCCCAGCGCTTGGTGCTCGTGGCCGAGCCGATCAGCCGGCGCACGCGCTCGTCCCACCCCGCGTACTCGGCCAGCACGTCGGCGATTGCGCCATCGGCGGTCCACGATTCGTCGCGCCAGTCGCGCGCCGGCGCGAAGGCGACCAGGTTGACGAGCCGCCCGCCGGAGATCGGGTAGTGCACCAGGTGCTGATGCGGCCCCAGCCACAGCGTCTGCACCGGGCGCAGCGCCATGGCCGGTGCCGCGTCTGCCGGTACCAGGCAGCGGTAGGCGCACAGACCCGAGAAGCGCGCCTCGACCGTGGGCGCGACCAGGCGCCGCACCGCCGAGTGGATGCCGTCGGCGCCGATCACGGCGTCGACCGCGACCGCATGGACGCTGCCGTCCGCGCTGGCGAAGGTGAGCCGCGCCTCGCGGCCGTCCTGGGCGATCGCGGTCAGGCGGCGGTCGAGATGCAGCTGGCGCGGCGGCAGCGCCTGCTGCAGGAGCGCCAGCACGTCGGCGCGGTGGGCGACGTAGCAATGCGCGCCGTAGCGTTGCGCGCAGGCCTCGCCCATCGGCTGCACGAACAGCACGCGGCCGTCCTGCCAGCGCCGGAACTCCCAGGCGGCCTCGAGCCGAACCGCGAAGGCGGGCAGGCGCTCGGCCAGGCCGAGCCGGGCGAGCGGGCGCACCATGTTGGGCGCGACCACCAGCCCCGCGCCGACCTCGCGCAGGCTGCCGGCCTGCTCGTAGACCGTGGCCTCGATGCCGGCTTGCCGGAGAAACAGGGCGGCGGCGAGTCCGCCGATGCCGCCGCCGACGATGGCGATGCGCATGTGCCGAGCCGTGATGGATGATCGGCCGCAGTCTAGCGCGGCGGGCCCGGCCCGCGCCGCGCGATCAGCCAGGGCATCGCCGCAAAGGCGCCCAGCATGACGAGATACACGGTGCCGGAGACCGGATCGCGGCTCGCCAGGTAGGCGCCGACCCCGCGTCCGGCGATGACGACGGCGAGCAGGAACTCGGCGAACAGCAGCAGCGCGAGCGCGATGGCGCCGGCGGCGGCGAAGCGCGCGGGCGCGAGGACCGCGCGGTGGCGCCGCACGATGCGGCGTGCGGCCAGGACGATGACCACCAGCATCACCGGCATCTCGGCCAGTTCCGCGAGGCGCTCGCCGAAGCGCGGCACCAGGAACGGGACGCGGATGGCGCCGAGCACGAAGCCGGCCGCGAATACCGCGGTGAAGTAGGCGAGCGCGGCACGCACATGGGCCGGCGGCAGCATGGGCGGCGGCCGCTCCGGGGTCAGCCGGGAATCTCCGGCTCGACCAGATGCGCCAACATGGCCAGCGATTCCTGCCAGCCCAGGTGGCACAGTTCGGTCGGGATCATCGCCGGGATGCCTTCCTGCACGACGGCAAGCTCGGTGCCGCACGACACCGCGGTCAGCGTGACCGTGGTCTGCATCTCGCCCGGCAGCGCAGGATCGTCGAAGCGCGCGGTGTAGCGCAGGCGCTCGTGCGGCACCAGTTCGAGGTAGCGCCCGCCGAAGCTGTGCGCGTGGCCGGAGGCGAAGTTGGTGAACGACATGCGATAGCTGCCGCCGACCCGGGCGTCGATCTCGTGCACGCGCGCGGTGAATCCGTACGGCGGGAGCCAGCGTGCCCAGGCGTCGGCGTCGAGGAAGGCGCGATAGACGCGCTCGCGCGGGGCGCGGAGCACGCGGTGCAGGCGGACGGTGCCGGTGGACATGGGCGATCCTTCAAGCAGGGGAACGGGGACGGGACCGGATCAGCCATTCTGCCACCGCAAGATTCGGGAGCCAGCAGATCCAGGCGACGATCCGGTAGGCGGTTGCGAAATCGACGCCGGCGGCAAGCGACGCCGGTATGTAGAGACGCAGCATGACGGCCGCGAAGGACAGCGCGAAGTTCCGCATCATCCAGCGCCGGTGCGCGTCGATGTCGCCCGCCCGGATCGCCCGGTAGGCCAGCCACCCGGACGCGAGCCAGCAGGCGGCCAATGCGGCGAATCCCAGGCGCGCCCAGGGGCCGCCGAAGGCGTACTGGGCGATGTAGAGGCCGGACGCGCCCCCGACGAGGACGCCGATGCCCAGGTACGCGCGCCCGGTCCAGCGGTGCAGCCCGGGGCGGGCCCGGCGCAGGCGCGCGGACAACTGAAGCGGGCCGAGCAGCAGCGCCAGCGCGGCCGCGAACACGTGCGTGTAGACGCCGGCGGGATGGGCGGAAAAGTCGGGCTGCATGGCCGGGTGCACCAGTGCCCCCAGCGGAAGCGACACGTATCCCACCAGCGCATAGGCGGCGACGCCGAGCGCAAGGAACACCAGCAGCGCGAACGCGGCGTTGCGCACGTCAGGGCGTCCGGACCTGCCTGCCGACGCCCTGCGCACGGCCGACGCGCGCGCACGCGGTGCTGCCTGCCGCGCCGACGGCAGGCCGTGGTGCGATCATCGGTTCATCCCCGCGGGGGCGCATGAGGCCGCAGGGTACTTGCGGCGCACGGCCATGGCAAGGGGGCGCGGCTACGCCGTCGGCAGGCGCAGGCCGACGACGACGCCGGTGCCGTCGTCGCGATTGCGCGCCGCCGCAACGCCCTGGTGGAACTCCGCCACCAGGCGCACCACATAGAGCCCCAGGCCCAGATGCGCTTCGCCGTCCGCGCTGCCCTCGCGCAGCGAGACCATCGAGTCGAACAGCCGCGCCCCTGCGCGCGCGGCGGTCGCCGCGGGCAGCGGCGGTCCGGTGTTCTCCACGTCGACCTGCACGGCCTCGTCGTCGGCCTGCACGCGCACCACCACCGGCGTGCCGGGCGCGGCGAAGCCGACGGCATTGGCGACGAGCTTGTCGAGGGCCTGGGCCAGCAGGTCGGGCGAGCCGTTCACCCGCGCCGGGGCCGCCGTGATGCGCGTTTCGAAGCCGACCTGCGGGTAGGCCTGCCGATAGCCGTCGACGCAGCCGGAAACCACGGTCCGCGCGTCGTAGACCGTGCGCTCGCCGTCGCGCAGCGCGTGCTCGAGGCGCCGGGCCTCGCCGAGCCGCGTGACCAGGCGCGACAGGCGGTCCAGGCCTTCGCCGGCGCGGCGCATGTACTCGCCGGCCTCGGCCGGCAGCGGCTGCATCGCCAGATTGTCGAGGGAGGTGCGAACGACCGCGACCGGCGTGCGGAACTCGTGCGTCAGCCGCGCCCCCATGTTCTCGAGGTAGTCGTGATGCTGCGCCAGGCGTTCGAGCAGCTGCGAGAAACTGCGCGAGAGGTCGCCGATCTCGTCGCCGGCATGGCTGGCGGTCACCAGCGCGCGCACCCGTCCGTGCGCGTCGACGGCCGATTCCGCCTCGTCGCGCAGGCGGCGCACGCGACCCGCGAGGCGGCTGGCGAAGAGCAGCATGATCGCCGCCACGATCACGAACACCGCGAGCGTGGCGGAGATCAGCTTCTCGAACGCGCGGACCGTGAAGGTCTGGATCGCGTTGGTCGTCTCCTCGACCACCACCGCCGCCACCACGGTGTCGCCCGCGAACACCGGATGCGCGGCCGATACCACCACGGCGCGGTTGTCGGGCGTGGCGCGCCAGCGCGCGCCGGCAATGCCGGTGAGCGCGCGATCGACCTCGGGACCGCTCGAGATCACGGTTTCCGGCAGGCTGTCGTCGAAGTCGTCGTTCGGGCGCGCCAGCAGGCGCTGGTACAGCGGGCGCAGCACCGTGTTCTCGAGCCGCTCCCATGCGGAGGGCGGCGCCTCCGGCGCGGCGGTCGGGGCGGCGGGACCGCGCAGGCTGCCGCCGAGCGCGAGCAGCGCGCGCTTGCGATCGACCACCCAGATGCGGCTGCGCGCGCGGTTGAGCGAGGCGACGATGGCGTCGATCTCCTCGCCCGCGCGCTCGGGCACCGCATTCTCCTCGGTCGCGATCACCCGCGACGGCGCCGGCGCCTCCGGCGTCGGCGGCGCGGTGCCGGCCTCGGCGGCGGCGGCGGGCGCCGGGTCTCCGGCACCGCCCGGCACCGGCTCGCTGCCCGGCTCGACGGCCGGCGCGGGCGCGCTGCCGGAAGCCGGTGCGGGGGATGCCGCGGGCACGGGCGGCGGCGGCGCCGCGGCGCGGCCGCGCAGCCGCCGCACGGCCGGCCGGTCGTTGAGCGCGGTCGCGACGGCGCGTGCCGCCGCCAGCAGGTTCTGCTCCTGCTGCTCGCGCAGCAGCGTCTCCATCTCGCGCACGTAGCCCACGCCCACCACCGGGATCGCCGCGAGGGCGATCGTGACCAGGAACAGGCGCGCGCGCAGCCCGATGCGCAGGCGGGGCGGGGCGGGCGCGGCCAAGCTATTCCCGCCAGCGATAACCCATGCCATACACCGTGTCGATGGCGTCGAAGCCCGGGTCGACCGCGGCGAACTTGCGGCGGATGCGCTTGATGTGCGAGGTGATGGTGCCGTCGTCGACGACGATCTTGGCGTCGCCCATGAGCTGGTCGCGGTTCTTGACGTGTCCGGGGAACTTGGCCATCGCGTGGACCATCCAGAACTCGGTGAGTGTCAGGTCGACCTCGCGCCCGCGCCAGCGTGCGAGGAAGCGCTTCATGTCGAGGGTGAGATTGCCGCGGTCGATGGTCTCCTCGGCAGCCTGCGGCTCGCGCGCGAGGTCGGCGCGCCGGAACAGGGCGGCGATGCGCGCCAGCAGGTGCGGGAGCGAGATGTCCTTGGTCAGGTAATCGTCGGCACCCAGGCGCAATCCCGAGACGATGTCGAAGTCGGAGTCGCGCGCGGTGAGGAAGATGATCGGCAGGGTCGCCGAGGCCGCGCGCAGCTCGCGGCACAGCGTGAAGCCGCCGTCGGGCTCGGCGCCCAGCCCGATGTCGATGATGGCCAGCTCGGGCAGGCGCACGCGGAACGCCGCGGATGCCTCGGGTCGGCTGGCGTAGCTGACGATGTCGTAGCCATGGCGCTTGATCGCCTCGGCATAGTTGGCGCGGATGGCAGCGTCGTCCTCGACGAGCGCGATGCGTTTGGCCATGCGGGATTCCTCGGGCGGCGGGCGGCGGTGGAGCGGTGCGGCCCAAGATAGCAGATGATGCCGGATCGGGCGCTGCGCCGGGCGCACGGTCAGAATCCTGCCAGGATTGCGCACCGCGACGCCCGAATGCCCGCACGCGGCGGCCAGCGCCTGCGGGTGCAATGACGCGATCCCAACCGCGATCCTGCCGCCCATGACCACACTCCGCCATCCCGCTCCCCGCGCCCGTCTCCTGCGCGATCTGGCGCAGGCCGTCGCGCTCGCCGTCGTCGCCGGACTTGGCACCGCGGTGGCCGCCGGACTGGTCGTCATGCTCCTCGCCGCCGGCGGCGCCTGACCCGGGCGGCCGCCGGGTTCAGGCACAATCCGCCGGGCACGGCCGGCGCGCCGATTCGATCGGCGCGGCCGACGACAACCTTTCCTGGCATGACCGAACCTGCCGTCAATCCAACGCCGCCGACTGCGGCAGCGCAAGCGCCGACGGCCGTGGCGGCGCGAGGGCGTCGCTGGCCGCGGCGCCTGTGGCTGGGTGCCGGCCTCGCCGCGCTGCTCGTGGCGCTGTATGCGGGTGCCGGCTTCGCGCTCCTGCCCTGGCTCGTCGCCGCGAAGCTGCCGCCCTGGCTGGCGCAGCACACCGCGCACAGCCTGCGCGTGGGCGAGGTGCGCTTCAATCCGTTCAGGCTGGTCCTGGACGCCCGCGACATCGCGCTCGCCGGGCCCGACGGCACCCCTCTCCTCGGTCTGCGCGGCCTGGAAGTCGAGATGCAATGGTCGTCACTGACGGCGCGCGCCTGGCGCTTCGCGAAGATCCGGCTGCAGGAACCGCAGGCGAACCTGGTCATCGCGCCGGACGGACGCCTGAATCTGGCCGACTTCCTGGCCCGGTTCGACACCGCGGCGCCGCAGGAACCGCGGCCGCTGCCGCGGTTCGACATCGAAAGCCTCGAACTCGGGGCCGGCAGCGTGACCTTCAGCGACCGGCGGGCGCGCTACGAGGCGCGCCTGGCGCCGATCGACGTTGCCGTTCGCGACCTTGCGAGCCTGCCGGATCACGACGGTGCCCATACCGTCACCGCGCGCACGGCGCGCGGCGGCACGCTGCGCTGGAAAGGCCAGGTGCGGCTGGCGCCGATCTCCGGCGCGGGCGAGCTGACGCTGGAGGCCATCTCCCTTGCGGAACCGGCGGTCTATGCCCGGCCGTACGCCGACGTCGAGGTCGCCCGGGGCCTGCTGGCGGCGGTCCTGCCTTATCGCTTCGCCTATGCGGACGGCAGGTTCAGTGCCGAGCTGGCCAAGGCGTCGGTGCGCCTGACCGACGTCGAGGCGCGTCTCGGTCCGCCCGGCGCGCCGCGCCTGACGCTGCCGAGCCTTGCCATCGACGCCATCGATGCGCACTCGATGCGCCAGGAGGCGAGCGCGGCCGGCATGGCGCTCGCCGGCCTGGTCCTGCGCCTCGGGGACGATGCCGCTCCGGCAGTCGCGATACCGCGCCTGGGTGTCGAGGGCGTGCGCGCCAGCCTGGGCACCCGCGCGTTCACGGTGTCGGCCGTGCGCGCGGCGGAGGTGTCGGTGCGCGCCGGCGGGGGCAGGGAGGCCGGCAAGGTCGCCGAGCTCAGCGCCACCGGCATCGCCGGCAGCGTTGGCAGCGGCGAGGTGACGGTCGATGTATTGCGCGTGGCCAATGGCCGGATCGCCGCGCGCCGCGACGCGGGCGGGCAGATCGATCTGCTGTCGGGCCTGCCGGCGCGCCCGCCGGAGACCCGCGCGACACCGGGCGGTGCCGGCGCCGCGCTGCCCTGGAAGGTCGCCCTCAGGCAGGTCGTGCTCGACAACCTCGCCCTCGCCTACAGCGACGCGACCGCGATGCGGCCGCTGGACCTGACGGTGGGTCGCCTCGGCGCAAGCTTCGGCCTCGCCGCGGCAGCGGACCGCGGCACCATGCGCGTTCAGGTCACCGACGCCCAGATGCAGTTGCGCGAGATCGCCGCCGGCACCGGCACGGAACGGCCGGTCAAGGTCGGCGAAATCGGGATCGCTGGTGCCAGCCTCGATCCGGGCGTGCCGGACCTGGCCGCGGCGCGCGCGTGGATCCGGGGGGTGGAACTGAAGCTCGCGCGCGACGCCGCCGGCCGGATTGACCTTGCGGACCTCCTGCCGCGCGCCGGCGCCGCGGGCAGCGCGCGCCCGGCGCCCGCGGCACCCGCTGCCGGGACACCGCGGGCGGCACCGTCACCGTTGAAGGCGCAGATCAAGGCGGTGGAACTGAGCGGGCTTGCCGCCGATGTCAGCGATGCGGCCAGCGGGTTGCGCGTGCGTGCGCGCGACGGCTTCGCGCGCCTGACCGGTGTCAGCGCGGACCCCGCGGCGCCGCTCGGCTTCGAGGCCGGCCTGACGCTGGTCGAGGGCGGGCAGGTGCGTGCCAGGGGGCGGGCGCTGCCGGCCGCCGGCAGCATCGAGGCCGAGGTCAATCTGGAACGGCTGGCGCTGGCGATCGCGCAGCCCATGCTGGCGAAGGTCGTGCATCTGACGCTCGCCAGCGGCACCGCCGGCGCGGCCGGCAGGCTCAGCATCGGCGGCAAGGGCGCGGCCGTGCGCTTCGCCGGCAATGCCGCACTCGACGACCTCCTGCTCAACGAAGCCGGCGGCAAGCAGTTCGCGGCGATGAAGAGCGCGCGGGCCGACGGCCTCACGCTGAGCTTCGGGCCGGATGGCCTGGAGGTGCCGGAATTGCGCCTGGAGGCACCGCAGGCCCAGTTGCTGATCGCGGCTGACCGCAGCCTCAACGCCCAGCGCCTGCTGGTGCGCCCGCCGCCGCAGGCGGCTGCTCCCGTGCCGCAGGCGGCTGCTCCCGTGCCGCAGGCGGCTGCTCCCGTGCCGCCCGCAGCCGCGTCCGTGCCACCGGCCGCCGCACCAGCGCCGTCGGCGGGCGTCCCCGCGCCGCCGACCGTCCCCCCCGCGCCTTCGGCCAGTGCGGCTGGCGCCTCCGATGCGCCGACGTCCGAGCCGTTCCCGGTGCTGGTGCGGCGCCTGCGCATCGCCAACGCCAAGCTCGATTTCGAAGACCTGAGCCTCAGGCCGCAGTTCGGCGCCAAGATTCACGAACTCGGCGGCGTCGTCACCGGACTGTCGACCAACCCGTCGTCGCGCACGCGGCTCGAACTCGACGGCCGCGTCGACGAATTCGGCCAGGCGCGCATTCGGGGCGAGCTCAACCCCTTCTTCCCGCGCCGCAACACCGACCTCGGCCTGGTGTTTCGCAATGTCGACATGACCACCGCCACGCCCTATGCGATGAAGTTCGCGGGCTACCGCATCGCCGAAGGACGGATTTCGCTGGACCTGCAGTACAAGGTGCGTGCCAGCCGGCTCGAGGGCGACAACAAGGTGGTGATCGAGCGCCTGACCCTGGGCGAGCGCGTCGACAGCCCGGACGCGCTGAAGCTGCCGCTCGAGCTGGCGATCGCGATCCTCAAGGACAGCGACGGGCGCATCGACCTGGGGCTGCCGGTTTCCGGCAGCCTCGACGATCCCGAGTTCAGCTACGGGGCGATCATCTGGAAGGCGATCGTCAACGTCGTCACGCGCATCGTCACGGCGCCGTTCCGCGCGCTGGGCGCGCTGTTCGGCGGCGCCGGCGAGAAGCTCGAGTCGATCGACTTCGACGCCGGCAGCGCGACGCTGTCGCCGCCCGAGCGCGAAAAGATCGGAAACATCACCCAGGTGCTGGCGAAGAAGGCCGGTCTCAGGCTCGCGGTGCCGGGCGTGCACAACGCGACCCTCGACCTGCCGGTGCTGCGCGACGTCGCGATGCGCGCCGAGATTCTGCGGCGCGCCGGTGTGCGCCTGGCCGAGGGCGAATTGCCG
Source organism: Burkholderiales bacterium (assembly GCA_016790695.1). Lineage (GTDB taxonomy): Bacteria > Pseudomonadota > Gammaproteobacteria > Burkholderiales > JAEUOS01 > JAEUOS01. The sequence goes on along the minus strand of JAEUOS010000137.1, from coordinate 12,329 downwards.
GGACCGCTCGATCCGGGCGATGCAAGGCAGCGCGCGGCGATGCGCGAGACGTTCATCGCGCGCCACGGCGCGCCGGCCCTGGAGGAATTGCGCGCGGCCGCCGATCGCGGCGCCCTGCCGTCGCAGGCCGGCGAGCGCCGGGCGCCGGTGCCGCTGTGGCGACGCGCGCTCAATGCGGCGCAGGGCGAGCCGAGCGTCGCCGACCCGCGCGCCTTCTACGCCGCGATCGCCGAGCGCCTGGCGGCCGGCCAGCCGGTGGCGGCCGACGCGCTGGCGCAGCTGGCCGGCGCGCGCGCCGCGGCCATTGCGCGCGCGCTGCGCGAGGCCGGCATCGACGCGGCGCGCATCGCGCTGCCCGCGGTGCAGGCGGGCGAGGCGCGCGGCGCGCTGGTGGCGCTGCCGCTGGGCCTGTCGGCGCGCTAGGCGCTGCAGGTCCTGCGTCCCGCCGGCCGCCTACTGCGGGCGCGGGGCGTCGGTGGCGGGCAGCGCGCTCGCGGCCGCGTCGATCGCCGCGGCGACGTCGAGGCTGCGGTTGTAGATCGGCAGTTCCGATGCCGGCGGTCGGTAGAACACGACGCGGCTCTCCGAGGCCGCCTTGGCCCGGTACATCGCCGCGTCGGCGTGCGCGAGCAGCCCCTGCTGGTCCTGGGCGTCGACCGGGTAGATCGCCACGCCGAACGACGCGGAGACCGAGGCGTCCTGTCCCAGCGCCGCGATCGGCACGCGGATCGCGGTGAGCAGCTTCTGCGCGACCTCGGCGATCTCGCCGTCGGTGCCGGTCTGCTCGAGCACGACGACGAATTCGTCGCCGCCCATGCGCGCCAGCGTGTCGGACGAGCGCAGGCTGTTCTTCAGGCGCCGCGCGACCTCGATCAGCACGACGTCGCCCGCATGGTGGCCGTAGCGGTCGTTGATCTGCTTGAAGCCGTCGAGGTCGACGAACATCACCGCCATGCGCCAGCCGTTGCGCTTGGCGCGCTGGATCGCCCGGTCGAGCTCGGCGTTGAACGACAGGCGGTTGCGCAGCCCGGTCAGCGCGTCATGGGTGGCCGCGTAGGTGAGTCGCGCCTCCGCCTCGCGGCGCAGCCAGAACAGCGCCAGCTGATGGCCGAGGGACTGCGCGAGCGACGCGACGAGGTCGTCGGCGCGCTGCTCGTGCGGCCCGAGGAACTCGAGCACGCACACCACCTCGCCCTGAACCACCACCGGGAAGGCGAAGGCCGCGTGCAGGCCCGACTCGAGGGCCGCGGTGCGCCGGTTGAAGTCGATGTCCTGCGCCACGTCCGGGGTGGCCGCGAGCGACTGCGTGGTCCACGCGCGGCTGACGAGGTCGTGGGCGCTGACCGGAAAGCGGCGCGCGCGCGAGGCCTCGGCAATCGGCGCGGCCGAGGGCTCCGCCCAGGTCTCGCCGCACAGGAGGGTGTTGTTGCGCGCATCGCGCATCCAGCGGGCGCCGAAGTGCCAGCCGAGCGGGCGGCAGATCGCCTCGAGGATCGCGGGCAGGGCCTCGGAGAGGCGCGCGGCGCCGGCGAGGATGCCGGTGACCGCGTCGCGGATCTCCAGCTGCACCTGGGTCTGGCGGATCGCGGTGTGGTCGCGACTCGCGCCGCGGTAGCCGGCGAACGCGCCGTCGGCCGCGTAGACGGGAACGCCGGCGACGCAGGCGAAACGCAGCGCGCCGTCGCCATCGATGCGGCCGATGACGACATCGTGAAACGCGCGCCCGGCGTCCATGTCGTCGCGCAGGCGCTCCCAGGCGTCCTTCGACACGCCGATCGACGGCAGCTCCCACAGCGCGTGGCCGATCAGCGCATCGGGCATGGCGCCGGCAGCGGCCGCCGCGCCCTCGCGGCGCAACAGCCGGGTCACGCGATGCTCGCGGTCGGATTCCCAGAACACGTCGTTGGCCGAGTAGACGAGCTCGAGGAACACCCGCGACCAGCCCTCGTGGACGGCGCCGGCCTGCGGGTCGCGTGCCGCGGCGCGCGACAAGGTCAGGGGGCCCATCTGCTGCAGCGCCTGCAGTTCACTCACCCGTGCGCGCTGGCGCAGGAGCGCCACGGCCAGCACCACCGCCGCCGCGGCTGCGGCCAGGGCGAGCCCGAGGATCATCGGCGCGGCGGCCCGGATCAGCCGATGGTGACGCCGCCGTCGGCGACGATGGCCTGGCCGGTGATGAAGGCGCCCGCCGGCCCGGCGAGCATCACGGCGATGCCGGCGATGTCATCGGGCTCGCCGAGCCGGCGCAGCGGCGTGGCCGCCTCGCGCGCGCTGCGGTTCTTGTCGTCCTCCCAGAGGGCGCGCGCGAAATCCGTGCGCACCAGGCCCGGCAGGATCGCGTTGACGCGGATGTTCTTCGGGCCCCATTCGACGGCGAGGTTGCGCGCCAGCGCGGCGTCGGCGGCCTTCGAGACGCCGTAGAGCCCGATCACGCCGTTGCCGCGCAGCGCGGCGATCGAGGAGACGATGATCACCGCGCCGTCGCCGCGCGCGGCCATCTGCGGGATGACCATGTTGCACAGCTGCCAGACGCTCTTGACGTTGGTGCCCATGATCTTGTCGAAGCCTTCCTCCGGCACCGACGCGGTGGGCCCGAAGGCCGGATTGGTCGCGGCATTGCAGACCAGGATGTCGATCCGGCCGTAGGCTTCCATGGTCCGCGCGACGAGGTTGTCGAGCTCGGCCTTGCGCGCCACGTTGCAGGGGATCGCGACCGCGGTCAGACCCTCGGCGTCGAACTCGCGCTTGACCGCCTCGCAGGCGTCGGCCTTGCGGCTGGAGATCACCACGCGTGCGCCCGCCAGCGCGAGCTGTCGGGCGATCGCCTTGCCGATGCCCTTGGTCGAGCCGGTGACGAGCGCGGTCTTGCCGCTGAGATCGAACAGTGGGGACGGCATGGCGGCATGAACTCCGGACGAGTGGCAGATCGGATAGGATACCCCACCCGACTCCCTCTCTGCCCCGACCCTGGACATGCCGCCGCAAGCGCAGGACGTGCTCGACTTCTGGTTCGGCCCCGCCGACGCCCCGGGCTATGGCGCGCCGCGCGCCGAGTGGTTCCGCAAGGACCCGCGCTTCGACGCCGCGATCCGCGAGCGGTTCGCCGACCTGCATGCGGCGGCGCATGCCGGCGCGCTCGCCGGCTGGGATGCCGCCCCGGAATCGACCGTGGCGGCAATCATCGTCTGGGACCAGTTCTCGCGCAACCTGCACCGCGGCGATGCGCGCGCGTTCGCATGCGACGCGCTCGCGCTCGCGACAGCGCGCGACATGATCGCGCGCGGGTGGGATGCGGTCGTGATGCCGGCGATGCGCCTGTTCGTCTACCTTCCGTTCGAGCACAGCGAGGATCCTGCCGACCAGGAGCGCGCGGTCGCGCTGATGCGCGCGCTGGCGGCGGACGCCCGGTTCGCCGACCTGCCGGAGTGGGCAGTGCGCCATCAGGTGGTGATTCAGCGATTCGGGCGCTTTCCGCACCGCAATGCCGCGCTCGGACGCGTGTCGACGCCGGAAGAGGAGGCGTATCTGCGCGAGCCCGGGAGCGGTTTCTAGCGATGCCGCCGGGTCCGCCCGAGAGTCACGCGGCGGCGACGCCGTCGCCCTGGGTGCGCCGCTTTGCGGCCCTGTTGCGGCCCCCCGGCACGGTGCTCGATCTGGCCGCCGGCGCGGGACGCCATGCGCGGCCGCTCGCCGCCGCCGGGCTGAAGGTGGTGGCGGTCGATCGCGACCCGGCGGCGCTCGCGGCCCTGTCCGCGATCGACGGTGTCGAGGCGGTGGCGGCGGATCTCGAGAACGCGCCCTGGCCGCTGGCCGGGCGCCGCTTCGACGCCGTGATCGTCACCAACTACCTCTGGCGGCCGCTGATGGCGATGATCACCGCGAGCCTCGCCGACGACGGGATCCTGATCTACGAAACGTTCGCCGTCGGGAACGAAAGCTTCGGCAAGCCGTCCAATCCCGCATTCCTGCTGCAGCCGGGCGAATTGCTGGCGGTTGCGCAGGCGGCGGCCCTGCAGGTCGTGGCCTACGAACACGGCACCGTGTCGGCACCGCGCGCGGCCGTGGTGCAGCGCCTGTGCGCGCGGCGCGCGGCTGGCGCCGCGCTCCCGGGGCCGCTGCCGCCCGCACGTTGACGGGCCGCGCAGGCGGCGCCGCGCGGGGCGGGGACGGGGCGCGCAGCCGTGGGGCGAAGCGTGGCCCTGGGGTAAAATGGCAGGTCGCGCAAACGCATCCGCACAGAGGCATTCGATGGTGAAGTTTTCCGGCAGCATCGTGGCAATCGTCACGCCGATGAACGACGACGGCTCGCTCGACCTGCCGGGGCTCAAGCGCCTGATCGACTGGCATGTCGCCGAGGGCACCGACGGCATCGTCATCGTCGGCACCACCGGCGAGTCGCCGACCGTCGATCACGACGAGCACCGCCTGCTCATCCGCACCGCCGTCGAGCAGGCGGGCGGACGCGTGCCGGTGATCGCCGGCACCGGCGCCAACTCGACCGCCGAGGCGATCGACCTGATGCGCTATGCGAAGTCGGTGCGTGCCGATGCCTGCCTGTCGGTCGTGCCGTACTACAACAAGCCGACACAGGAGGGGCTGTATCGCCACTTCCGCGCCCAGGCCGAGGCCTGCGACCTGCCGATGATCATGTACAACGTGCCCGGCCGCACCGTTGCCGACATGAGCAACGACACCGTGCTGCGCCTGGCGCAGGTGCCCGGCATCGTCGGCCTGAAGGACGCGACCGACAACATCGAGCGCGGCTCGGCGCTGGTGCGCGAACTCGCGCGCGCCGGACGCAGCGACTTCTGCATGCTCTCCGGCTGCGACGGCACCGCGCTCGCGTTCACGCTGCTGGGCGGGCACGGCACCATTTCCGTGACCGCCAACGTGGCGCCCCGGCTGATGCACCAGATGATCGCCGCCGCGCGCCGCGGCGACGTCGCCGGCGCGCGCGAGATCAACACCCGCCTCCTGCCGCTGCACCAGCGCCTGTTCGTCGAGCCCAATCCGATTCCGGTCAAGTGGGCGCTGGCGCGCATGGGCCGCATCGGCGGCGCGCTGCGCCTGCCGATGGTGCCGCTGTCGGCCGCGCACGAGGCCGCGCTTGCCGAGGCGCTCGCCGAAGCGGGCGCGCTCTAGCCGGAGCCACATCATGCGCAGACTTGCGATTCCCGTCGTGGCGGCGACCGTCCTGCTCGGCGGCTGCGGCTGGACCAGCAATCTTCTCCAGGGCGACAAGGTCGACTACCGCAGCCAGTCGCAGGCGGAGGCGCCCAGTCTCGAGGTGCCGCCGGACCTCACCTCCCCGACGCGCGACTCGCGCTTCACCGTGCCGGGCGAGGAGGCGCGCCGCGCGACCGTGACCGCAAGCGAACTGGCCGCGCGCGGCACCGCGCGCCCGGGGTCGACCCGGGTGCTGCCGCAGGTGCCGAATGCGCGCATCGAACGCTCGGGTTCGCAGCGCTGGCTGGTCGTGCGCGCCGCGCCCGACCAGTTGTGGCCCAGCATCAAGGAGTTCTGGCAGGAACTCGGCTTCGTCATCGACGTCGAGCGGCCCGAGTCCGGCGTGATGGAGACCGACTGGGCCGAGAACCGCGCCAAGATCGGCGACGACATCATCCGTCGCACGCTGGGACGCGTCCTCGACGGGCTGTACTCGACGCCGGAGCGCGACAAGTTCCGCACCCGGCTCGAGACCAACGCCCAGGGCGAGACCGAGGTCTACATCAGCCATCGCGGCATGATCGAGATCTACCGCACCGAGGGGCGCGATCAGACCGTCTGGCAACCGCGGCCCGCCGACCCCGAACTGGAGGCCGACTTCCTGCGCCGCCTGATGGTGCGCCTGGGCAGCGAGGACGAGCGCGCGCGCGCGAGCGTCGCGGGCGGCGAGCGGCCGGTCGAGCGCGCCCGCATCGTGCGCGCCGGCGGCGGCGCCGTGGTCGAGATCGAGGAGACCTTCGATCGCGCGTGGCGCCGCGTCGGGCTCGCCCTGGACCGGGTCGGTTTCACGGTCGAGGATCGCGACCGCGCCAAGGGCGTGTATTTCGTGCGCTATGCCGACACCGATGCGACGCGCAAGTCCGCCGAGGGCGGCGTGCTGTCGCGCGTCACCGGCTGGTTCAGCTCCGGCAGCAAGCCGGTGACCGCCGAGCAGTATCAGATCAAGGTCACCGACGGCCAGGCGGTGACGCGGGTGGCCGTGCTCGGCCGGGGCGGGGCGCCCGAAGAGTCCCAGACCGCGCAGCGCATCCTCGGGCTGCTGCACGACCAGCTGAAATGATCCGTCCCGCGCCGCTGCGCGCCGCGTGAGCCGGCTGCGCTTCACTTCGCTGGGATCGGGCAGCGAGGGCAACGGCCTGGTGGTCGAAGCCGGCGCCGGCACGACCGTCACGCGTGTCCTGCTCGACTGCGGATTCGCGCTGCGCGAGACCGAGCGCCGCCTGCTGCGCGCGGGCATCGCCCCCGACTCCCTGGCGGCGATCCTGGTCACGCACGAACACGGCGACCACGTCGGCGGCGTCGAGCGCCTGGCGCGCCGGCACGGCGTGGCCGTGTGGATGACGCATGGCACCTTCGTCGCGTCGCGCATCGGCGGCGCCGGCGTCATCAAGAGCGCGCTCGACATCGAGGTCAACCTGATCGATGCGCACGAGCCGTTCAGCGTCGGCGATCTCGAGCTGCGCCCGTTCCCGGTCCCGCACGATGCGCGCGAGCCGGCGCAGTTCGTGTTCTCCGACGGCCAGCGCAGTCTCGGCGTGCTGACCGACCTCGGCAGCTCGACCCCGCATGTGGAACAGGTCCTGGCCGGCTGCGACGCGCTCGTCCTCGAATGCAACCACGACGCGGCGATGCTGGCCGCCGGCCCGTATCCGCCGGCGCTCAAGGCGCGGGTGGGCGGCCGGTTCGGGCACCTGGCCAACGACGCGGCGGCAGCGCTGCTGGCGCGCGTCAATCACGGCGGCCTGCAGCACGTGATCGCGGCGCACCTGAGCAGCCAGAACAACACCCCGGCGCTCGCGCGCGACGCGCTGGCCGGCGCCCTCGGCTGCACCGCGGAGTGGATCGGCGTGGCGGACCAGGAGGACGGGTTCGGCTGGCGCGAGCTGGACTGAAGGTCCGCGGACGCGCGGCGCCGGCCGGCACGCGCGGACGAAAAAAAACCGGGCCCTGCGGCCCGGTCTTTCGCGACGTGCGAAGAATTACTTCTTCATCGCGTCCTTGGCAGCGTCGACGCCCGCCTTGACGGCTTCCTTGGCGGCATCCTTGACGGCGTCCTTCACGGCGTCAGCCTTGGGGGCTTCGGCGGGCTTGGCGTCACCGCCGGCCGGAGCCGGGGCGGGCGCGGCGGCCGGGGCGGCAGCGTCCTTCTTCTCGTCGGTCTTGGGTGCTTCAGCAGCCGGAGCCGGTGCCGGGGCCGGAGCCGGGGCGGGCGCAGCGGCCGGCGCGGGTGCGGGCGGCGGGGCAGCGGGTTTCGGGGCTTCCTGGCCGCACGCAGCCAGGGTGGCAGCCAGCACGGCCGCCAGGAGGAGGGACTTGTTCATTTGTGACTTCCTTTGAACGTTGGTTGTGGACAGAGGTGAATCGATGCCGGACGTCTCGGCACATTGCCGGGAACAACCCATTCGCGAACTTCCGCGGAAAACTCAAGGCTCGCGAATGTTCTTCCCCCGACAAACGCAAAATTATAACGTCATATTGCAGCGCACCGCAAATCTTTATTGCGCCGCACCAGGGAGAGCGGGCGGTCGCGGCGTCGCGCATCGATGGCCCCATCGGGCCATCGGGACGCGTGCATGCGGCCGGCCAGCCGGCTACACTCACCGGGCGCACAGCCCGCGATGGCGGGATCCGGCGCCGGTGCCCGGTCGGAAAGGAAGAGACCGCATCGCGGCGAAGCAAGAGCAGGAGCGGGACATGACGGCAGGACTGGTACGCGCGCGCATCGGCGCCTGGCTGCGCATCCTTGCGGGCGCCCTGGGGCTCGCCACGGGCGGGGCCTGGGCCGGTTACATCACCACCCCGTCGCTCACCGACATCTACGGCCAGGCCGCCTTCACGGCCGGGGGCGGCAAGCCGATCGCGATCAACTGGCTGCCGCCAGGCAACCCGATCATCAGTCCCGCGCTCGCGAGCCTGGACTCGAATCTCGAGGTCAACACGCTGCTCGACCTGTTCCAGGACGTCGCGCCGGTGGCGACGGTGTTCTTCGTCGATGCGATCAATTTCTGCGGCGCCGCCTCGCCCAGCATCATCGGCTGCGCCGACCGGCCGGGTCACACCCTGGTGGTGCAGTCGGCGTTCGCCGCCGGTGCCCAGGGCGCGCTCCTGATCGCGCACGAGCTCGCGCACAACATGGGCCTGGGGCACGTGACGACCCCGTCCACCGGCAACCTGATGAACCCGGTGCTCAATTCCCCCGTGCTTGCCGCGCCGCAGGTGAACGTGCTGCGCGCCAGCGCGCTGGTCCAGACCGGCGGCGACGGCAGCCTGTTCGTCAACCTGCGGCCGATCGCGGTGGTCAGCGCGATCCCGGAACCGGGGGCCTGGCTGCTGCTGTCGTTCGGCGTGTTGGTCGTCGGCCGGGCATCGCGGCGGCGCGGACATCGCACCGCGCGCCTTCGAGGCTGACGATCGCGGCTGACCCGGGCGGCGCGGGACGCGCCGCGAACGCCGCTACTTTTGCGCGGCGGTGACGATGATCTCGACCAGATGCTTCGGCGTGGCGAGCTTGGCTTCGATGGTGGCGCGCGGCGGCGTGTGGCCGGCCGTGACCCAGGACTCCCAGACGCGGTTCAGTTCGCCGAAGTGGCGCATGTCGGAAATGATCACCTGCGCCATCAGAATGCGCGTCTTGTCGGTGCCGGCCTCGGCCAGGAGCCGGTCGATGCTGGCAAGCACCTGCTGCGTCTGGCCCGCCATGTCCTGGCTGGTGTCCTCGGCCACCTGCCCGGCCAGATAGACGGTGCCGTGGTGGATCGCCATTTCCGACAGGCGCGGTCCGACGTGGAAGCGTTCGACTTTCATGATTTCCTTTCGCGTGCGTTCTAGGGGTTGAGGAGGAAGCGGCGGACGACGTCGATCTGCGCGTCATCCATGAACATCGGCGCATGGCCGACGCCGGCGATCTCGACGACGGCGGCGCGCGGCCCGCGCCCCGCCATCGCCGCCAGCGTGGCGCGGTCGAGCAGGTCGGAGGTCTCGCCGCGCAGCACCAGGGTCGGACAGCGGATCGCGTCATAGACCGGCCACAGGTCGACGTCCGGGCCGGTCGCCTGGGTGCGGAACGGCACGGCGATCGCCGGGTCGTAGTGGAGGCGATAGCCGCCGCCGTCGGCGACCACGCTGTTCTCGGCGAGCCGGCGCCACTGCGCGTCCGAGGACAGGCCGAACGGGGCGCTGATCGCGCGGATGTAGGCCAGCGCGGTGTCGAAGTCCGGGAAGCGCGGGTCCGCGCCGAGGTATTCGCCGATGCGCTGCAGCGCCGCGGCCTTGAGCACCGGCCCGACGTCGTTCATGACCAGGCGCGAGACCGGGGTTTCGGGCAGCGCCGACAAGGCCATGCCGATCAGTCCGCCCATCGAGGTGCCGACCCAGTGCACGGTGCGCGCGTCGAGCCGGGCCAGCAGCGTGACCACGTCGGCGACGTACTGCGGGATCTGGTAATGGGTGGCGTCGCGCAGGCGGTCGCTGCGGCCGCGCCCGGCGAAATCGGGGCAGACCACGCGGTAGTGCGCGGCGAGCGCGCGCGCCAGCGCGTCGAAGTCGCGGCCGACGCGCGCCAGGCCGTGCGCGCAGATCAGCACCCGGTCGTTGGCCGGATCGCCCCACTCGACGTAGGCCATGCGGTGCAGGCCGGCCGGCGACAGGCACTGCACGGCATGTTCTCGGAAATCGCTCATCGGGGCGGGCGGTATTGCAACAGGCAGCGGGCGGGCGGCGCGGCGAGCCCGGATTGTACGTCGCTCGCGCTGCCGCGGCGCCGCGTCACCAGAGCGCGCCGCGCGCGGCGACCGGCCAGAGCGCCGCGACCGACGTGCCGCGCACGCAGACGATCCAGTCGTGCAGGTTGACCGTCGGGTCGATGTGGCCGGGCACCAGGCGAATGCGCGCGCCGAGCGCGGGCGCCGCGGTGCCCGCAGCCACCGCGATCACGCTGTGCTCGTCCGAGGCCTTGACGAAGCGCAAGCCGGGCAGCGGCGCGCCCGATGCGTCGCCGGCCACGGTCGGCGGCCCCGAGTCGACCGCGTGCGCCTTCAGCCCGGCATCGACGACGATGCGCTCCGGCGCGGTGCCATCGGCGACGCCGCCGCGGCTCATCACCGTGGTCAACAGGGTCAGGCTGTGCTCGAACGGCGCGTCGCACTGGTTGCGCCCGTAGTCGGCGTCCATGAACGCGTAGGACCCGGGCTGCAGTTCGCCCCAGACGCCGCTGGCGGCCTCGAATTCGAAGCTGCCGGTGCCGGCGCCGGTGACCAGGTCGCAGGGCAGGCCCGCGGCACGCAGTGCCGCGCGGGGCTGGCGCACCGCCTCGGCGGCGGCGCCGCTCGCGGCCGCGCGCGCGCCGGGCTCGCGCAGGTGCTGCGCGCTGCCGTGGTAGGCCTGCAGGCCCGCCAGCCGCAGGCCGCGGCAGGCGGCGATCGCGGCGGCCAGGTCGGAGGCCGGCGCGCCCGGCGCGACGCCGCAGCGCCGGGCCCCCACGTCGATCTCCACGTAGGCGTCGAGGACCACGCCGGCGTCGCGCGCCGCGGCGCCGGCCGCGGCGACGTTGCCGGCGTCGTCGAAGCACAGGCCCACGCGCGCCCGGCGCGCGAGCGCGGCGACGCGCGCGAGCTTCGCGGCGCCGACCACCTGGTTCGTGATCAGGACGTCGCCGACCCCGGCGTCGACGAAGACTTCGGCCTCGCTCGCCTTCTGGCAGCAGACGCCGACGGCGCCGGCGCGCATCTGCGCCAGCGCGACGGCCGGGGTCTTGTGCATCTTCGCGTGCGGGCGCAGGCGCAGCCCGTGCTGCGCCGCGAAGCCCGCCATGCGCGCGAGATTGCGCTCGAACGCGTCGAGGTCGAGCACCAGCGCCGGGGTGTCGACGCGCGACAGCGGGTCGCCGGGCGACGCCGGCGCGGGCCAGCGGATCGGGGCAGGGGGCGGCGTGGAATCGTCCATTGCGGGCGGCGGGCAAAGCGGCAAGGGTAACGCAGTCATGCGCGATGTGTGCCCATCAGCTTCATGTAATCTTCCGCGGCCACAATGCGGAACGAATCCGGCAGGGCGCTGCCGCGGAGGGCGGGTGGACAAGTCGCTGGACCAATGGATTGCCGACACCTACGCGGCGGCCTGCGCGTCGGTGCGCGCTGCGGTCGCGGCGATGGCGCTTGCACCGGCGGAGCGCGCGCGCATGGCGTTCGCCGCCGAGCAGTGGCTTGCGGCCGCGCACCCGGACAACTTCCTCGCGACCAACGGTGCGGCGATCCGCCGCGCCGTCGAGACCGGCGGGGCCAGTCTCGCCGAGGGCATGCGCCTGCTGGCTGCCGATGTCGCGCGCGGGCAGGTGGCCAACACCGACCTCGCCGCGTTCGAGGTCGGGCGCGATCTCGCGGTCACGCCCGGCGAGGTGGTGCTGCGCAATCCCCTGGTGGAGCTGATCCAGTACCGGCCCGCGACCGCGCGCGTCGGCGCACGTCCGCTCGTCATCGTGCCGCCGTGCATCAACAAGTACTACATCCTCGACCTGCGGCCGGAGAACTCGTTCGTCGCCCATTGCGTTGCCGCCGGGCACACGGTGTTCATGGTGTCGTGGCGCAATCCGGGCCCGGCCGAGTCCGGGCTCGGCTGGGACGACTACCTCGAGTCCGGCGTCATCGCGCCGCTCGCCGCCGCGCGCGCGATCTGCCGCGCCGACGCCGTCAATGCGCTCGGATTCTGCATCGGCGGCACCCTCCTGGCGGCGGCGCTGGCCGTGCTCGCCGCGCGCGGCGAGCAGCCGGCCGCCAGCCTCACGCTGCTGGCGACGCTGCTCGACTTCTCCGATGCGGGTGCGCTCGGCGTGTTCATCGATCCCGCGGCGGTGGCGCTGCGCGAGGCGCAGATCGGCGCGGGCGGCATCCTCGCCGGCCGCGAACTGAGCGCGGTCTTCGCCGCGCTGCGCCCGCGCGAACTCGTCTGGAACTACGTGGCCAACGGCTACCTCAAGGGCGAAGCGCCGCCGGCCTTCGACCTGCTCTACTGGAACGCCGACGCAACCGGCCTGCCCGGGCCGATGGCGTGCTGGTACCTGCGCAACCTGTATCTCGGGAACAGCCTGCGCGAGCCGGGGCGGCTCACCTGCC
>JAEUOS010000127.1 GCA_016790695.1 Burkholderiales bacterium | reverse complement strand
TGGGTGCACGACGTCGTTCCGTCGATGGCCGCGCTCGCCGTGCACTTCGATGCCGACGCCGTTGCGGCCGCGGACCCGGAGGCGGCCGGCGCGCGCATCGCGGCCGCGCGCGAGGAACTGGGGCGGCTGATCGCGGCGTGTGCGGCGGTCGCGGCCGGGGACGTGGATGCCGACGCCGACGTCATCGAGGTGCCGGTGTGCTACGGCGGCGAGTACGGCGAGGATCTCGAGGCCGTCGCCGCGCAGGTGCAGTTGCCGGCTGCTGAGGTGGTCCGGCGCCATTGCGCGAGCCCGCATCGCGTGCTGATGGTCGGCTTCGCGCCGGGCCATCCGTACATCGGCGGCCTCGACCCGCAGCTGTCGATCCCGCGCCGCGCGACGCCGCGCGTGCGCGTGCCTCAGGGCGCGGTCGCGATCGCGAACGGCCAGACCGTCGTCTACCCGTTCGCGATCGCGGGCGGCTGGAGCATCATCGGCCGCACGCCGCTGCGGCTGTTCGATGCCGCGGCCAGCCCGCCGGCGATCTTCGCGCCGGGCCAGCGCGTGCGCTTCGTCGCGATCGACGCGGCGGCGTACGAGCGCTTGCACGCCGAGTTCCGGGACCCGGCATGAGCATGCGGGTGGTGCGGCCCGGCATGCTCACGCTGGTGCAGGACCGCGGCCGGTTCGGGATGCAGCACCTCGGCGTCGTGCCGTGCGGCGCCATGGACCAGGTGTCGCACGACATCGCCAATGCACTGGTCGGCAACCCGGCCGCGTCGGCGACGCTCGAGATCACGGTGCGCGGCCCGGTGCTCGAGTTCGCGCACGCGGCGCTGGTGGCGCTCATGGGCGCCGACTTCGCGGCGACGGTCGATGCGCATCCGATGCCGCTCGGGCGGCCGGTGCTCGTCGGCCCCGGCGCATGCCTCGACTGCGGCCCCGCGCGCGCCGGCGCGCGCGCCTACCTCGCGGTCGCGGGCGGTGTCGGGGTGCCGGCGGTGCTCGGCAGCCGCAGCACCTACGTGCCCGCGGGCTTCGGCGGGCTCGACGGCCGCGCGTTGCAGGCCGGGGACCGGATCGCGCTTGCCGACGACGCCGGCGAACTTGCGCGCGCGCGCGCGGGCCGGCTCGGCCTTGCCGCCGGCGGTGCCACGGCCAGCGTGCGCTGGCGCGCGCCCGACCTGACGTCGACGCGCGACGGCACGATCCGGGTCCACGCGCTCGACGGCCGCCACGCGGACGTCTTCGACGACGCGTCGCGCGCGGCGTTCTTCGGCGAGCCGTGGCAGGTGCTGCCCGACTCCAACCGCATGGGCTATCGCCTCGCCGGGCCGCCGCTGGCGCGCAGGGTGCAGGGCGACATCCTCTCGGAAGCCACCTGCCTCGGCACCGTGCAGGTGCCGGCCGACGGCCGGCCGATCGTGCTGATGGCCGACCATCAGACCACCGGCGGGTACGCTAAGATCGCCGAGGTCGCCGGCGCCGACGTCGCGCGGCTCGCGCAGGCGATGCCGGGGTCGGTGGTCCGCTTCGTGCGCATCGACCTGGCCGGCGCCGATGCGCTGCGCGGCGAGCGCGCGCGCCGGCTCGCCGCGCTGAAGCGCACGCTGGCGTGGCACTATCGCTGAACGGAGACCCCGCGATGAGGACGATCGACATCAACTGCGACCTGGGCGAGAGCTATGGCGCCTGGCGGATGGGCGACGACGAGGGCGTGATGCCGCACATCACCTCGGCGAACGTCGCCTGCGGGTTCCACGGCGGGGATCCGGCGACGATCCGGCGCACGGTGCGGCTCGCGACCGAGCACGGCGTGGCGGTCGGCGCGCACCCGTCGCTGCCGGACCTGATGGGCTTCGGGCGCCGCCCGATGAAGATCACGCCGGACGAGGCGTACGACCTGGTGCTCTACCAGGCCGGCGCGGTGCAGGCGTTCGCGCGCGCGGCGGGAACCCGGCTCGCGCACGTGCAGTGCCACGGCGCGTTCTACAACATGGCGGCCACCGACGATGCGCTGTCGGACGCCATCGCGCGTGCGGTGCGCGACCTCGGCGACGGCGTGATCCTGTACGCGCTCTCCGGCAGCCGCATGATGGCCGCCGGCCAGCGGCTGGGCGTGCGCACGCTCGCCGAGGTGTTCGCCGACCGCGGCTACCAGGACGACGGCACGCTCACGCCGCGCACGCAGAAGGGCGCGATGATCGAGGACGAGGCGGCGGCGGTGGCCCAGGCGGTCGGCATGGTCGAGCGCGGCACCGTGACGAGCCTCGCGGGCAGGACCGTGCCGGTCGACGCCGGCACGATCTGCCTGCATGGCGACCAGCCCGGCGCCGTCGCCTTCGCGAAGGCGCTGCGCGCGGCATTCCGGCAGCGCGGGATCCGCGTCGCCGCGCCCTGAGCGGCCGCCTCGCCCGGGGGCCCGAACCCGCCGCGATCCGCGGCGCGCAGCACGGCGGCGGGCGCGACCGGCGCCTGGTGCGGGCGCCCGGCCGCGGGCTACACCGCCTGCGCCTTCTGCACGACCGCGCCGCTGGCGAGCAGCCGGGCGATGCGCGCCTCGTCGAAGCCGTGCTCGCGCAGGATCTCCGCGCTGTGCTCGCCCGCTTGCGGCGCGTGGCGGCGCAGCGAGAGGTCGGCGTCGCTCCAGCGCGCGGCGACGCGCATCGAGCGCATGCGGCCCTCGCTCGGATGCTCGACCGTCTCGAGGAAGCCGGTCTGCGCGAGGTGCGGGTCGGCCATCAGGCTGTGCGGATCGTTGAGCGGCACGCACGGGATGTCGTGGCGCTGCAGCAGGTCGACCCATTCGGCGCTGGTGCGCTCGCGCAGGATGCCGGTGAGCAGCGCGTAGCTGTAGTCGTAGTTCTGCGCGCGCATCGCCGCGGTGGTCAGGCGCGCGTCCGCGGTGAAGACCTCCGGCGTGCCGATCGCCTCGAAGAAGCGCTGCCACTGGCCATCGGTGTAGACGAGCAGCGCGACATGGCCGTCGCGGGTCCGGAACGGGCGCCGGTCGCGCGCGAGCAGGCGCGCGTAGCCGGTCGGACCCGCCGGCGGGTCGAAGGTCTCGCCGCCCATGTGGTCGCCGAGCACGACGCTGGCGGCGGTCTCGAACATCGGCAGTTCGATCGACTGCCCGCGCCCGGTCTTCTCGCGCATGTAGAGCGCCGCGAGCGCGGTTTGCGCGACGTTGGCGGCGCACAGGCGGTCGACGATGACCAGCGGCGCATAGGCGGGCTCGCCGCCGGTCTGCTGCGCGACCAGGCTCGCCATGCCGCTGATGCCCTGGATCGCGTCGTCGACGGCGGGCAGCGGCGCATACGGGCCGCGCTGGTCGAAGCCGACCACCGCGAGGCAGATCAGGCGCGCGTTGACCGCCGCCAGCGCGGCCGGGTCGAGGCCCAGGCGCGCCATCGCGGCCGGCCGCACGTTGTGCACGAACAGGTCGGCGCCGCGCACCAGGTCGAGGAGCGCGTCGCGCCCGTCGGGCTGCTTCAGGTCGATGACGATGGAGCGCTTGTTGCGGTTCGCGTGCAGGTAGACCGGGCCCATGCCCGGGTGCCGCATGTGCCCCGCGTGGCGCATGATGTCGCCGCCGGGCGCCTCGACCTTGATGACGTCGGCGCCGTAGTCGGCGAGCACCTGCGTCCCCGCCGGCCCGGCCAGCACGCTGGTGAGGTCGACGACGCGGACCCCGTCGAGCGGGCGCGGCGGCGCCATCGCGGCGCTACGCGCCGGCCTGCGGGCTGCCGCTCACCATGCGCAGCGGCTTGTAGGTCAGCACGACCTCGTCGCGGTGGTTGACCACGCGGTTGAGCGAGCGCACCAGGCCCCGGTTGCCCTTGGAGGCGCGCCGCACCTCGGTGATCTCCACCTCGACGTGGATCGTGTCGCCGACCACCGTCGGCCCGGTGTGGTCGAGCTCGTTGTGCAGGAAGGCGAGACCGGTGAAGTTGAAGCTCGGCACCACGAGGCCCTCGGCGAAGGTGTAGACGAGCATGCCCGGCACGAAGCGGCCCTGGATCGTGTGGCGCGCGTCCGGGCGCGTGTTGACGAAGCCTTCCTCGAGCATCCAGGTGACATTGCAGAACGCCGTGAGGTCCGATTCGAAGATCGTGCGTCCCATCGAGCGGAAGCGCATGCCGGGCGAGAGCTGGTCGTAGAAGTAGCCGTGACCGAGCATCCTGCCCGCGTCGCGTGGTCCCAGCTTGGGTACTTCGGCCATGATCGACTTTCCTTTCGAGGGTTGGATCGGGTGCGCGCGCCGTGCGCGCGGTCCGTGCGGCGGTCGTCTGCCGGTGCTCCGCGGGGTGCCGCGGCGCGCGCCGCGCCCCGTTGCACCGGCCGATCCATTATATTGAGTGCCGATCCGACCCTTGGCGGTCCGCCCGGAGGCAACCATGCGTTTCCCGCTCGTCGTCCTGTGTGCCGCGGCCGTGCTCGGCGCCCCGCCGGCGGCCGCGCAGTCCTACCCGTCGAAGCCGATCCGCTTCGTCATCGGCTTTCCGGCCGGCAGCTCGGTGGACGTGGTCCCGCGCCTGGTGCTCGAGGAGATCCGCAGGAACACGGGCGCGACGATCCTCGTCGACAACCGGCCCGGGGCGCTCGGCACCATCGGCATGGACCTGGTCGCCAAGGCCGATCCCGACGGCTACACGCTGCTCGCGAGCGCCAGCGCCACGCACTCCTCGGGCCCGCAGCTGACGAAGAAGCCGCCGAGCGTCGACCCGATCCGGGGCTTCACCCACATCGGCGGCATCTTCCGCTTCGACGTCGGGGTGGTGGTCAATCCCGCGCAGGGGTACCGCACTGCGCAGGACCTGATCGCCGCGGCGAAGCAGAACCCGGACAAGCTGACCTTCGGCTACGGCAGCGCCACCGGCCAGGTCGCCGCGCAGGCCTTCCTTGCCGCCGCGGGCATCCGCGCGACCGGGGTGTCGTACAAGGGCCAGCCGCCGGCGCTGGTCGACCTCCTCGGCGGCCAGATCAACTTCGTCGCCGCCGACATCGGCGTGCTGGTGCCGCACATCCGGTCGGGCAAGCTCGTCGCCGTCGGCATCGCCTCCAACCGCCGTTCGCCGATCGTCCCCGGCGTGCCGACCTTCGCCGAGGCAGGCGTGAAGGACCTCGAGCTCTCCGGCTGGGTCGGCGTCTCCGGTCCGGCCGGGCTGCCCCCCGGCGTGGTCGACTGGTGGGCGAAGGCGCTGACCCAGGCCTTCGCGAACAAGGCGCTCGTCGAGCAGATCCACGGCACGGGCCTCGAGCCCGAGCCGGCGACCGGCGAGGCGATGCAGAAGCTGGTGCGCGAGCAGTACGACGCCTGGGGCAAGCACATCCGCGCCGCGAAGATCGAACTGCAATAGCGCGTGCGGCCCGCGCCGGCCCGCCGGGCCCGCGCCCTGCCGCCGTCCCCCGCCGCCGACGACACGACCATGCCGACCATCCGACCCGACCGCCTCCTCGCGGACCTGCGCCACCTGCGCAGCATCGGCGCGCAGGGCGCGGGCGTGGTCCGTCCCGCGTTCAGCGCCAAGGACATGGAGGCGCGCCGCTGGCTCGCGGACCGCTTCGCGGACGCCGGCCTGGAAGCGTCGATCGACGGTGTCGGCAACGTGCTCGGGCGCTCGCGGAACCCGGGCCGGGCGATCCTGCTGGGCTCGCACTCGGACACGCAGCCCACCGGCGGCTGGCTCGACGGCGCGCTCGGCGTGATCTATGCGCTCGAGGTGGCGCGCGCGCTGGCGGAGGACGGTGCCA
Source organism: Burkholderiales bacterium (assembly GCA_016790695.1). Classification (GTDB taxonomy): domain Bacteria; phylum Pseudomonadota; class Gammaproteobacteria; order Burkholderiales; family JAEUOS01; genus JAEUOS01. Next base: position 10,489 of record JAEUOS010000127.1, on the reverse strand, counting down.
CCGCGGACCTGCCCGTCGACGTCGTCTCGTTCCAGGACGAGGAGTCGCGCTTCCTCGGCTGTCTCGGCAGCCGCTCGCTGGTGGGCGCGCTGACGCCGGACCTGGAGCAGGGCGCGGCCGACAAGGACGGCGTGCCGCTCGCCGACGCGATCCGGCAGGCGGGGCTGGCCGGGGTGCCGCGCGCCCGGCTCGCGCGCGAGCGCTACGCCGGCTTCATCGAGGCCCACATCGAGCAGGGGCCGACGCTCGAGGACACCGGCCGGCGCATCGGCGTGGTCACCGGCATCGTCGGCCTGCGCGGCATCCGGTTCACCTTCCGCGGCCAGCAGAACCACGCGGGCACCACCATGATGCGCACGCGCCGCGACGCCGCCGCCGCGCTCTACGAACTGGCGCACCGGATCAACACCGCCTTCCCCGAGGCCGCCGCCGAGCGCACCGTCTGGACCATGGGCCGGGTGCGGGTGGAGCCGAACGCCACGTCCATCGTTCCCGGCTATGCGGAACTCGACCTGCAGTTCCGCGATGCGTCGGAAGCGCCGCTCGACCGCTTCGAGGCGATCGTCGCGGACATCGTCGCGGACATGAACGCGCGCGGCGGGGTGCGCATCGAGGCAGCCGCCGCGCGCGCCCCGGTGGCGCCGACGACGATGGATGCGGGATTGCGGCGGCACCTCGAGGCCGCGGCCGAGAAGCACGTGCCCGGCCAGTGGATGCGCCTGCCGTCGGGCGCGTTCCACGACGCGGGCATCGTCTCCGCGGCGCTGCCCGCGGCGATGCTGTTCATCCCGTCCATCGGCGGCATCAGCCACGACTTCGGGGAGGACAGCCGCGACGACGACATCGTCCTCGGCTGCCGGGTCCTGGCCGACGCGGTGGCCGCCGCCGCGCGCGAAGCGCACTAGCGGGCGCGGCAGCGCGCGCGATACGCCCCCGGACCGACGCCCGCATCGAGGAGCGCGCATGGAGATTCGTGCAATCGAGGACGCCACCTTCGGCGCCACCGTCACCGGGGTGCGCCTGGCCGCGCTCGGGGCGGCCGACTGGCAGGCGCTCTACCGGGCTTGGCTGCGGTACGCGCTGCTGATCTTTCCCGGGCAGCACCTGAGCAATGCCGAGCAGATCGCCTTTGCCAGACGCTTCGGCCCGATCGAGCGCATCGGCAGCGGGGACATCGTCGCGATCTCCAACGTCGACGCCGCCGGCCGAGTGCGTTCCTGCGAGCCGGCCGAATGGGACGACATGATGAAGATCATCGTCGGCAACATGTCCTGGCATGCCGACAGCACCTACATGCCGGTGATGGCCAAGGGCGCGGTGTTCTCGGCCGAGGTGGTGCCGCCGGCGCGCGGCGAGACCAGCTTCGCCGACATGCGCGCCGCCTACGACGCGCTCGATGCGCCGACCCGCGAGCTGGTCGAGCAGCGCGCCGCGCATCATTCGCTCAAGTACTCGCAATCGAAGCTCGGCCATGTGCACCGCGACGGCTCGGCCTATGTCGGCTACGGCATGACCGAGGAGCGCGCGCCGCTGCGGCCGCTGGTCAAGGTGCACCCCGAGACGGGGCGCAGGTCGCTGCTCATCGGGCGCCACGCGCACGCGATCCCGGGAATGACCTTCGAGGATTCCGAGCGCTTCCTCGAGGAGCTGGTCGAGTGGGCCTGCCAGCCGCCGCGCGTGGTCACCCATCGCTGGCGCGCCGGCGACGCCGTGCTGTGGGACAACCGCTGCCTGCTGCATCGCGCAATGCCCTGGGACATGTCGCAGCCGCGGGTGATGTGGCACAGTCGCCTGCGCGGCGACGAGGTCAGCGAAGCGGCACTGCCCGCATGACCGCCGGACAGCATGGTTTCCCGCCCGATCACGTTCATGGAGGAACTGCCATGTACCTGCGTCTGCGCCAGATTGCGCTGGTGGCGCGCGCGCTCGAGCCGGTCGAGCGGCTGCTCACGGCCTGCCTCGGCACCGCGGTCTGCTATCGCGACCCCGGCGTCGGACGCTACGGGCTGCACAACGCGCTGTGGGCGCTCGGCGGGACGTTTCTCGAGGTCGTCGCGCCGACCCGCGAGGGCACCGCCGCGGGGCGCTACCTCGACCGGCGCCACGGCGACGGCGGCTACATGTTCATCGTCGACTGCGACGACCTGGAGGCCAGGCGTTCGCACTTCCAGGCCATGGGCGTGCGCATCGTCGAGGACATCCGCCGCGGCGACGAGGCGCTCTGGTCCGAGGCGCTGCACCTGCATCCGCGCGACACCGGCGGCTGCCTGCTGTCGGTCGACCGCCATTCGGGCGGTGCCGACCGGCAGGGCGGCTATCGCTGGGCCGGGCCCGACTGGCAGGCCAGGGCGCGCGCGGACCTGCGGATCGCCGGCGCGACCATGCAGTGCGCCGACCCCGGGGCGACCGCCGCCCGCTGGGGCGAACTGCTGCGGCAGCAGCCGGAGGCGCGCGCGCCGGGCGTGTTCGACCTCCGGCTCGACGACACGTTCGCCCGGTTCGTTGCCCTGGAGGACGATCGCGGCGAGGGCTTGAGCGTCGTGCATCTCGCCGGCGCCGACCGCGCCGCCGTCTTCGCGGCCGCGCGCGCGGCCGGGGCGCGCATCGATGAACGCGCGGGCGGCCTCGCGTTCGCCGCCGGCGGCGTGCGATTCGACCTCGTGCCCTGAGTGCGCGCCGGGGCACGCTACTTCTCGGCCTTGATGCCGTACTCGTCGGCGCGCGCCTTCCAGCGCACCATCTCCGTGCGCACGAAGTCGCGGAACTGCTCGGTCGTCGGGGTGACGACGTCGCTGCCGGTCTGGCCCAGCCAGGTCGCGAACTCGGGCTCCTGCACGACTTTCCGGATCTCGGTGTTGAGCCGGCTGATCACCGCCGGCGGCGTGCCCGCGGGCACGAACAGGCCGGTCCAGGACAGCAGCTCGAAGTTCGGGTAGCCGAGCTCGGCCATCGTGGGCAGGTCGGGGAAGCGCGCGCTCAGCCGGCGCGGGCCGAGTACGCCGAGCGCGATCACCCGTCCGGGCGTGATGTACTGCCGGTCGACCTCGGCGAGGAACCCGATCGAGACGTGCACCTGGCCCGCCGCGGTGTCCTGCAGCATCGGCCCGGTGCCCTTGTAGGGCACGGTCTGCAGCCGGATGTTGGCTGCGCGCGCGAGCATCTCGCAGACAAAGTGCTGGCCGCTGCCGTGGCCCGCAGTGCCGCACGAGAGCTGGCCCGGGCGCGCGCGCGCCCACTCCACGAGCTCCTGCAGCGTCTTCGGCCCCATGCCGGCGTGCACCACCAGCACCGGGTAGCCGAGGGTGAACTGGGCGACCGGCACCAGGTCTTTCGCCGGATCGTAGCGCGCCGCCATCTCGAGCGCATTGACCCAGACCGTCTCGGTGTTGCCGCCGAACAGGGCGGTGTAGCCGTCTGGCGCGCTCCTGGCCACGAACTCGGCGCCGATGGTGGTCGAGGCGCCTGGTTTGTTGTCGACGATCACGGGCTGCCGCAGCAACTCGCTCAGCCGCTGGCCGAAGCGGCGCGCGCGGATGTCAACCACCCCGCCCGCGGCCGAGCTCACCACGAAGCGGACCGGCTTGTTCGGATAGTCGGACGCCTGGGCGTGGGCGGCGCGTGGCAGCGGCAGGCCGGCGAGCAGCGCGGCCCCGAGGGCGAGCAGGGAATGGGCGCGGCGTCCGCGCCGGGTCCGGCTTGGGGGCGAAGCGGCGATCATGGGCATGGGCATGTCTCCGTCGTTCGGGGCCGGTACATGCCGGCCCGGATTGTCTCGTCGCACGCGGCCGGCAGGCCGCGGCGCGCGTGGCACCCACTATATCCCGCGCCGTTGCGCCTGGCCAGCCGGGGCCGCGCCGCGGTCCGCATCGGGGTGTCGCGGCCGCGCGGGCAGGGCACGGCCGGCCGGACCAGTCACGCGCGACCGCGCGCGGCGTGCGCTACCAGCTCTCCCTGGACGTGCGCAGGTCGAGCTCGAAGGTCCAGGCGCGCGGGCCCTGGCGGTACAGGTAGACATAGGCATCGACGATGCCCTCGAGGCTGATGAGCCCGTCCTCGCCGACGCGCGCGAGCACGTCGGGCCGCCGCGCCAGCAGGCGCTCGCCGTGAATGCCGCCGTCGACCACCACGTGGCCGACGTGGATGCCCTCGGGCGCGACCTCCTTCGCCATCGCCTGCGCCAGGATGCGCAGCGCCGACTTCGCCGAATTGAACGCGCCGAATCCCGGGCGGCCGCGCAGCGACGCGCTGGCGCCGGTGAAGAGGATGGTCCCGCGCCGCCCCGGGAGCATGCGCCGCAGCGCCTCGCGCCCGACCAGGAAGCCGCCGAAGCAGACCAGGCGCCAGCTCTGCGCGAAGTAGTCGGCGTCCATGTCGACGATCCGCCCGGGCGTGTTGTTGCCGGCGTTGTAGACCACCAGGTCGAGCCCGTCGCCGACGCGCGCGAACATCGCGCCGACCTGCGCCTCGTCGGTCGCGTCGGCGACGATCGCGTGCGCGGTTCCGCCCGCCGCGCGCACCTGCGCGACGACCGCCTCGAGCCGCTCGGCCGTGCGCCCGGCCACGTGCACCGCGAGCCCCTCGCGCGCGAACCGCAGCGCCAGCTGCGCCCCGAGGCCGCGCTCCGCGCCGACCCCCACGATCAGTGCCTTGGTTGCCATCCCGTTCCCCTGCGCCCATGAGAGGGCGCTGAGTATGCTCCGCGCGCCGTGGTCGGTCCGCGGCTCCCGGCCACCGCGCGCGGGGTGCGGCGCCTCAGGCCTCGCCCCAGACCGCGCGCGCGGTCGCGGTCAGCAGCGCGAGCTTGGCGATCTCGTCGTCGCGCGTGACGTCGTTGCCGCCGACGGTGCTCGCGAACCCGCACTGCGGGCAGATCCCTAGCTGCGCGAGGTCGATGTGGGTCGCCGCGAGGTCGATGCGCCGGCGCAGCAGGTCGACCGGTTCGAGCGCCGCCGACTTGGTCGTGATCAGCCCGAGCGACACCGAGCGGTGCTTCGGCACGTGGCGCAGCGGCGCGAAGTCGCCGGCGCGGTCGGTGTCGTACTCGAGCAGGAAGACGTCGATGTCGAGGTCGTTGAACAGGCGCTCGGCGACGCTTTCGTAGCCGCCGGCCGACAGGTAGTGTCCCTTGAAGTTGCCGCGGCACAGGTGCATCGCGGTGGTCATGCCCGCGGGGCGGCCGCGCAGCGCGTCGTTGGTGGTGCGGATGTACTGGTCGACCAGCTCGCGCCAGTCGAGCCCCTGGGCGCGCACCGTGTCGCGGACCGCGGGATCGCAGAGCATGGCCAGCGGCACCTCGTCGAGCTGGATGTGGCGGCAGCCCAGCGCGCCCAGCGCGGCGATCTCCTCGCGGAAAATGCGCGCGAGGTCGGCCAGGTAGGCGCGGTAGTCGGGATAGGCCGCGGGCGACACGCAGTCGGCGCCGCCGTAGAAATGCAGGGTCGACGGCGACGGCATCGTGATTTTCGGCGTCAGCCGCGTGTTGGCGGCGACGAACGCGAACTCGTCGGTGGAGATGCCGCGCGCGCGCCGCAACGGGCCGCGCACGTCGGCCGCGGTGAACTCGGCCTCGTGGCCGTGGTCGTCGTGGAACCGGAACGCCGCGGTGCGGATGCCGAACCCCTCGACCTTGTCGACCCAGTGGCCCCAGTAGCTGCCGCGGCGGAACTCGCCGTCGGTGGCGACCTCGAGCCCGACATCCTCCTGGAGCCGGAGCGCGTCGCGGATCGCCGCGTCCTGGATCGCGCCGAACTCGGCGTCGTCGATCTGCCTGCGCGCGCGGCGCTTGAAGGCCTCGCGCAGCGCCTCCGGGCGCAGCAGGCTGCCGACATGGTCGGCTCGGAACGGCGGGGTCGCGGACACGGCGGGTTTCTCCTCGGTCGGGGTGCCCGCGATTCTAGCGATCCGCCCGCCACCGCCTGCGTCCGGCCGCCCGTGTCGGGCTCCCGGTGTCGGCCGCGGTGTCCTATCGGGGTCGGCCCGCGTCCGCATCCATGCCTGCGCCCCGCACCCAGGCCGGCCTTGGGCGCTGGCGCGTGTGCCGGCGGGCGCGTGGCCGCTGCGCGCCGCGGCGGCATCGAGTTGGACCGATTTTGGCCGGCTGTTCCGGCCATCGCCGGCCGCGCGCCGCCCCTATGCTGGGAACTCCGGACATCCGCTGTGAACCTGCCGACGCCATGCAGACCATTCCCGCTTCCTCCCAGACCGCGGTGCCGCTGCCCGAAGGGTTGCCGGTGCTCAACGCCATTCCCGTGCCCGCCGCCATCCTGAGCCCGGACGCCCATGTCATGGCCGTCAACCCCGCCTGGGATTCGCTTGCCAGCGAGGGCGAACTCGCCGCGTTCTGCCACGGACCGCGCACCGCGGCCGCCAAGCTGTGCGGCTGTGCCGACGGCCACGGCTGCCACCTGACCGAGACGGCATCCGACGGCATCGCGCGCGTGATCCACGGCGAGAAGAACAAGGTGTCGGGCGCGGCCGCCTGCTTCGCCTCCGGCGATCAGCGCTGGTTCCGCGTCGACGTCACCGCGCTGCCGCTCACGGGCGGGCGCGGGGCGCTCGTGATGTGCGGCGAGATCGATCTGGCCGCCGCCGGCGTTCCGGCCTGACGTTCCGGTCCGATCGGCAGGCGCGCCGGGCCGCACGTGCCCGCGCCGGCATCGCCGACGCACCCGCGCCGCCGCCCGGCGCCCATCCCCGCAGCGCAATCAGTGCGCTGAGCGGCACCCGCGCGCGGGCCGGCCGCCTGCACGGGAATTCCAGCCGCACGCGGCCCGGAGGGCGCCGCCTCGGGGTCGCGGCACGCGCTTGAAATCCGCGCGGCGGTTCATACATTCGCCGGCATGCACCGCCGGAAACGCCGTTCCGGCGCGTGTGTTCAACCGCATCGGAGGACCTGCCATGTATCGATCCCTGTTTTCGCGCGACCTGTTCGCAGAGCTGGACCGTCTGCAACGCGAGATCCAGCAATCGTTCGAGTACTCGCCGAGCATCCGCGGCTTCGGCCGCGGCACCTTCCCGGCGCTCAACGTCGGCGGCACGCCGCAGAGCGTGGAGCTGTACGCGTTCGCGCCCGGCCTCGAGCCGTCGTCGATCGAGGTCAACCTCGACCGCGGCGTGCTCACCATCGCCGGCGAGCGCAAGCCGGGCCTGCCGGGCCCGGACGAGAAGGCCGCCGTGCACATCAACGAGCGCTTCGCCGGCCGCTTCCGCCGCGTGGTGACGCTGCCCGACGACATCGATCCGAATGCCGTCTCGGCCGCCTACCGCGACGGCGTGCTGCACGTGAGCATCAAGCGGCTCGAATCCGCGCAGCCGCGGCGCATCGCGATCCAGTGAACCAGGAGACAGACCATGAGCGAGACCACCCCCATCACCAAGGACGCCCCGGGCCTGCGGTCCGACGCGGCGCTGCTGCCGCCGGTCGACGTGATCGAGGACGCGACCGGCATCACCCTGGTCGCCGACCTGCCGGGCGTGCCCAAGGACAAGCTCGCGCTGCAGGTGGAGGCCGACACCCTGACCATCGAAGGCGAGGTCGGCCTGGCCATGCCGCGGGGCATGGAGTCGACCCACGCCGAAGTGAGCGTGCCGCGCTACCGGCGTGTGTTCACGCTGAGCAAGGAACTCGACACCGGCAAGGTCGCCGCCGAGCTCGTCAACGGCGTGCTCCGCCTGCGCATCCCGAAGGCCGAGCACGCCCAGCCGCGCCGCATCGAGGTGCAGGTGGCCTGAGGCCGGCGGCCCCGCGCGCATGGCGCGGGGCCGGACGCGGGACGCTGCGCGGTGCCGCCCGAGGTCGCGCCCGAGGTCGCGCCCGTGGCCAGGGTCAGGCCGTGCGCGTCCAGGTGAACACCCGCACCGGCGGGATGTTGATCCACTCCCATTCGGCCTGCGGCGCGCCCAGGTGCGGCGTGGCGTAGCCGGCGACGGCGGCGCGCACCTGGTAGGCGACGAAGCGTCCGCCCGGCGCCAGCGCGGCGGCCACCGCGGCGGCGATGCGGTCGGCCAGCGCCGGCGGCATGGTCGAGAACGGGATGCCGGAGACGATCGCCGCGGGCGCCGGCAGCCGGTGCGCGGCCAGGTAGGCGCCGATGTCCTCGGCGCTGCCGGTCTCGACGATCAGGCGAGGGTCGCCGATGGTGGCGCGCAGCCGCGCCGCGAAGTCGCTGCCGAGCTCGATCGCCAGCAGCTGGGCCTGCGGTGCCAGGGCGCGCAACAGCGCGCGCGTCGTGCCGCCGGTGCCGGGCCCGAGTTCGACCACGCAGCGCGCGTCCTCGAGGCGGGCACGCCGCACCAGGCGCTGCTCGAGCGCGCGCGAGCTCGGGATGACCGAGCCGACCTGCTGCGGGTGGGCGAGAAAGCCGCGCAGGAAGTCGAGGCGCTCGCGCCATGCGCCGGGCGCGGCCGGGCGCGCCGGCGGGCGGTCGTGCGACCGCGGCGCGGCGGCGTGCGTGGTGGCGGCGCGTGCGGCGCCGCGATGCTCGTTGGACATGCTCCTCCTCGCGAAGCGTCGGCACCCGGCCCGAGCCGTGGCGCGCGACGCCGATCGTCGTCGTGCCGGCGGGTCCGGCCGCCGGCGGTCCGCGAAGTCTACCGAGTCCGGGATGATCCGGTGCGGCATGCGCCGCGCGCGCCGCCCGCATGCCCGTGCGTCCCGGGGGGCCGCCGGCGGCGCGCCGGGCCGCCCCGATCCGGATTAAGATGGCCCGCTTTCCGGAGGTTTCCCATGATCGCCTACACCTGTTTCGGCACCAACGACCTGCCGCGCGCCAAGGCCTTCTACGACGCCCTGTTCGGCGCGATCGGCATCAAGCGCCTGATGGACTGGGGCGAGCAGGGCGCCGCCTGGGGACACGACTTCGCGCAGCCGATGTTCGGCGTCCTCACGCCCTACGACAGGCGGCCGGCCACGGCGGGCAACGGCACGATGATCTCGATCCTCTGCAAGTCCGAGGCGGAGGTGCGCGCGCTGCATGCCAAGGCGCTGGAACTGGGCGGGCGCGACGAGGGCGCGCCCGGTCCGCGCAGCGAGGGGTTCTACGCCGGCTACTTCCGCGACCTCGACGGCAACAAGCTCAACGGCTTCTACATGGCGCCGCCGGCCGGCTGAGCGCCGCGCACGGCCGCGGTCCGGCCCTCAGCGCGCCGCGGCGGACGCCAGCGCGGGTCCGAACATCGCCGCGCAGCCGCGCGGGTTCATGAACGCCTGGTAGCGCGCGGCCTCGGGCCGCGTCAGCACCTCGATCAGGATCGTGTTGTCGAGCCACACCTCGATGACGCGGAACACGCCGCCGCGCTCGCAGCCGAGCGCGCGCAGGCCGGCCGCGCGTGCGAGCGCGAGCACCGCGTCCTCGTCGAGCGCGGTGGTGATCGCGGCGTGGAAGGCCGACGCGCGCACCTGCGCGCCGTCGGGACGGATCTGGTCCTCCCAGGGCATCGCCTGCGGTCCGGCGACCGTGACCCGCGGGTCGACCGTGCCGGTGCCCGGATGGTGCGCCATGTCCTGCGGATAGACCTCGATGGCCAGGCCGGAGCCGTCGCGCGCGACCGCGATCGCCGCGCCGGGCACGACCGGGAAGTCGAAGGTCTCGCCGTCGATCAGCTGCGCCAGCAGCTGCGCGGTGGCGCGCGGATCGCGCGCGGGGAGGGAAACGTGGGCGATCATGGTCGTCTTCCTTTCGTGGTTGAGCGCGCCGCGAGGTCGGCCACGAGCGTGTCGATGGCCCAGAGCGTCGCGCGGCCGGCGTCGTTGCCGGAGAGTCCCCATTGCTCGCGCAGCGAGAGCCACGCGTAGGCGCTGTGCAGCAGTTGCAGGATGGCGGCGGCGCGCCGGCGCTCGGCCGCGCCCAGCCCGGGCGCGCGTTCGGCGACGATCGCCGAGAACGCGGCGACGCGCTGCGCGTTGAGCGCCGCGCGCATCTCGCGCCCCTGCGGCGTGGTGAGGCTGGCGACGATCTGCGCGGGGATGCGGTCGAAGCCCGCGAACAGCGCGTGATGCTGCGCGCGCAGGTCGGCCAGGCTCGCCGGCATGCCGATGCCCGGCGCCATCGCGCGGTTCAGGTGCTCCCACAATCCCTTGAGCAGGTCGTCGCGCGTCGGGAAGTGGCGGTAGACCGTCATCTCGGTGACCCCGGCGCGCGCGGCCACCGCCTTGAAGGTGATCGCGGCGGCGTCGCCGTCGTCGAGCAGCGCCGCCGCCGCCGCCTGGATCCGCGCGCGCGTGAGGTCGGTGTGGGCGCGCCGCAGCGGCGCCGGGACGGGTGCGGGGGCGGGCGCGGCCCGGCGGGGGCGGCCCGCGCCGGCCGCGGTTCGGGCGGCGGGCCGCGCCGAGGTCGGGTCCGCGGACGTCGGTCGGAAGGTCTGCGCCCGGGATGTTTGTTTCGCTACCATGATGTTAGGAATACTAACATTCGGCGCGCGGCGTGTCAAGCGCGCGGCAGCCGCGGCGCCGGCGCCGGCGGCGCGCACGGGCTGCTAGACTCGGCGCGCC
>JAEUOS010000126.1 GCA_016790695.1 Burkholderiales bacterium | reverse complement strand
GAAGAAGAACCCGGACGTGCCGGAGCTGGCTCGCGGCAAGACCGGACGGGTCGCCGGCCACCTGGTCGGCCTGGTCACGCTGATGAAGGGCCAGCCGCTCGCCTACAACAAGGACAACCAGGAGGACAAGGAGCCGCTGTTCGACACCATCGACACCCTGGCCGACACCCTCACCATCTTCGCCGACATGATGGCATCGCTGCGCGTGAACGCCGCGCGCATGCGCACCGCCGCCGAGGAGGGCTTCTCGACGGCCACCGACCTGGCCGACTACCTGGTCCGCAAGGGACTGCCGTTCCGCGACGCCCATGAGGCGGTGGCGCGCGCGGTCCGCGCCGCGGAGCAGCGCGGCGTGGATCTGGCCGCCCTGCCGGTCGCCGAGCTCGCGACCTTCTCGCCGCTGATCGCCGACGACGTCGCCGCCGTGCTCACGCTCGAAGGCTCGGCGGCCGGTCGCGCCCACGTCGGCGGCACCGCACCGGCCGAGGTCGCGCGCGCCGCCGCGCGCGCGCGCGCGCGGCTGGCGTAGACTGCGCACAGGCGCCGGCAACGGTGCGACGAGAGACGCCATGGAAAAGATCGGCAAGTATCAGGTGATCCGCAAGCTCGGCGAGGGGGCGACCTCGGCGGTGTACCTGTGCCAGGACCCGTTCAACAATCGCCAGGTCGCGGTCAAGAAGGTGCATCCCGAGGCGCTCAAGGATGCCGAGCGCGGCCACCTCTACAAGAAGCTCTTCATCGCCGAGGCCTCGCTCGCCGGCCGCCTCACGCATCCGCACATCGCGACGATCTACGACGCCGTGACCGAGGAGGAGGAGAAGTACATCGTCGTCGAGTACGTCAACGGCACCACGCTGGAGAAGTACTGCGATCCGGGCAGCCTGCTGCCGGTCAAGACCGTCGTCGAGATCATCTTCAAGTGCACGCGTGCGCTCGATTTCGCGCACAAGGTGGGCGTCACCCACCGCGACATCAAGCCCGCCAACATCATGGTCGTCGAAGGCAGCGACTTCGACGTCAAGATCACCGACTTCGGCGCCGCGATCACGGGCAGCGCCGACGAGACGCAGGTCGCCGGCATCGGCTCGCCGGCCTACATGTCGCCGCAGCAGGTCAAGGAACACCCGCTGACCCACCAGACCGACATCTATTCGCTGGGCGTGGTGATGTACCAGCTCCTGACCGGCCAGTTGCCGTTCCAGGCCAGCAACAACTTCTCGATGATCTACCAGATCGTCAATACCGACCCGCCGCCGGTGTCGACCCTGCGCGAGGGGATTCCGCGCAGCCTCGACCTGATCGTGCGCAAGGCGATGGCGAAGGATCTCGACGACCGCTACCGCGAGTGGGACGAGTTCTCGCTGGACCTGGCCGAGGCCTTCCGCAACGAGGGAATGGAGGACGACAGCGGCTTCGCCGACAGCGAGAAGTTCAACACGCTGCGCGGCCTGGCGTTCTTCAAGGACTTCTCCGACGTCGAGATCTGGGAGGTCGCGCGCTTCTCCAAGTGGGAGGCGCTGCCGCCGGGGCAGATCATCCTGCGCGAGGGCGAGGAAGGCGACTCGTTCTGCATCCTCGCCTCGGGGCAGGTCAAGGTCACGCGGCGCAACAAGCTGCTCAACATCCTCGACACCGGCGAGTGCTTCGGCGAGATGGCCTATCTTTCCGAGGAGAAGCGGCGCGGCGCCGACGTCAGCACCATGACCGACGCGAAGGTGATCAAGATCCCCACCGCGGCGCTCGCCACCGCATCCGACGCGACCCGGCACCACTTCGATCGCGCCTTCCTGTCGATCCTGGTCGAGCGCCTGACGATGGCCAACGTGCGCCTGAGCTCGGTCTAGGCCCGGAGGAGACGCCGTGTCCGCAGCCCGCCTCGAGGAGGTCGTCGCCGATCTGGTCGCCGCCAACCGCATCCTCGCCCGCCATGGCGTCCTCGACGGCTTCGGCCACGTCAGCGCGCGCCACCCCGACGATCCGGCCAGGTACCTGCTGTCGCGATCGCGCGCGCCCGAACTGGTCGAGGCCGGCGACATCATGGTCTTCGACCTCGACTCGAACGCCCTCGGCGGCGATGCGCGGACGCCCTATCTCGAGCGCTTCATCCACGGCGAGATCTACCGGGCGCGCCCCGACGTGCACGCGGTCGTGCACAGCCACTCGCCGTCGGTGATTCCGTTCGCCGCCTCCAGCGTGCGCCTGCGGCCGATCTACCACATGAGCGGCTTCCTGTCCGGCGCCACGCGCGTGTTCGACATCCGGCACCGCTTCGGCTGCACCGACATGCTGGTGCGCAATCGCGATCACGGCGCCGCGCTCGCCGCCGAGCTCGGGGACGCCGGCGCGGTATTGATGCGGGGCCACGGCTTCGTCGCCTGCGGCCTGTCGATCCCGGTGGCGGTGTATCGCGCCGTCTACACGGAGAAGAACGCCGACCTGCAGCAGCGCGCGATCGCGCTCGGCGGCGAGGTCACCTATCTCGACGAGGACGAGGCGCGCCTGGCCGAGGCCACCAACCGCGGCGTCGTCGGGCGCCCCTGGGAGTTGTGGAAGCGCCAGGTGCAGGACGGCGCCTGACCGCGCGTCGCCCGGCGCCCGACCGCGCTCAGGCCCCGAGGATCGCGCCGACCGGCACGCCGAGCGCGTCGCCGTTGACCTTCTTGCCGTCGCCGAGCTTGCCCTTGAGCACGTGGATGCGCCCGCTCTGCGAGGTGACGACGATCTTGCCGTCGCCCGACGCGACCACCTCGCCGATCTTGCCCTTGACCGCGCCGAACGTGACGACCTTCTCGAGGCGGGCCTCGTAGATCCACAGCTTGGCGCCGTTGAAGGTGGTCCAGGCGCCGGGCGCCGGACTGCAGCCGCGGATCAGGTTGTAGACGATGGTCGAATGGTTGGCCCAGTTGATGCGCGATTCGGCCTCGCGGCACCAGCCCTCGTAGGTGGCCTGGGACTCGTCCTGCACGGTCTCGGTGTGGCGGCCCGACACCACGAGGTCGGCAGCCTCGAGCATCGCCGCCACCCCCATCGGGAACAGGCGGTCGAAGTAGACCGACCCGAGCGTGTCGTCGGGCCCGATCGGCGTGGTCTTCTGCAGGATGATCGCCCCTTCGTCGAGCCCGTCGGTGGGCCGGAAGATGGTGAGGCCGGTCTCCTTCTCGCCGCAGATGATGGGCCAGGAGATCGACGACGGCCCGCGGTACTTGGGCAGGAGCGACGGGTGGTACTGGATCGTGCCGTGCTTCGGGATGTTGACGAACTCCTGCGGCGCGAACTGCAGGACGTAGGCCATGATGCCGATGTCGGCGCCTGCGGCACGCATCGCTTCTGCCGCCTCCGGCGCCTTCAGCGACTTGAACTGGTGCACCGTGAGCCCGCGCTCCTGCGCCGCGACGCGCAGCGCGTCGGGGCGCGCACCTTCCTTCTCGGGGGCGCAAAACACCGCCGCGACGCTGTCGCCGCGCGCGAGCAGCGCCTCGAGCACCGCCTTGCCGAAGTCCTGCTGGCCGATGATCGCCACTTTCATCTTCTTATCTCCTTGCCGAATGGAGCGGGCGCGCCGCCGCGCCCGCGGATGCGGGACCGCCGCGGCGGCGCCTCAGCCCTTCTTGGGCGGCGCGGCGAACGCGCCCGCCGCCTTCAGCGTCGACACCTTGGCGGCGTCGTAGCCGAGCACCTGGGTGAGCACCTCGTCGGTATGCTCGCCGAGCAGCGGCGAGCGCTCGATCTTCGCCGGCGACGCCGACAGCTTGATCGGCATGCCGACGTTGTACCACTTGCCGCGCTGCGGATGATCGAGCTCGACGTACATGTCGCGACCGCGCACGTGCTCGTCGGTGGCCAGGTCCTGGGTCGACATGATCGGCCCGCACGGAACGTCGAGTTCGTTGAGGATCGCCATGAACTCGCGCTTGGTGTATCTCTCGGCGAACTTGTTGATCAGCGTCCACATCAGCTGCTGGTTCTTGCGCCGCTCGCCGATGGTGGCGAACTGCGGATCGGTGTCGAGCCCCGGAAACTCCACGTCCGGCCCGATGCGCTTGGCGAGCGCGGTCCAGACCGCCTCCTGCACCACCACGTAGATCCAGTCGTTGGCGCCATGCGGCTTGCAGTGGATCGCGTTGCCGAGCTGGCCGCCGCCCGAGTCGTTGCCCGCGCGCGGCACCTCGTGCATGCCGGCGTAGGTCGGCACCGAGTACTCGGGCAGCGGGCCGCGCGTGAGCCGCTGGTGATCGCGGAACTTGACGCGGCACAGGTTCATCACCCCGTCCATCATCGCCACCTCGACGTACTGGCCTTGGCCGGTGCGGTTGGCCTGGTGCAGCGCGGCCAGCAGGCCGATCGCGAGATGCAGGCCGGTGCCGGAGTCGCCGATCTGGGCGCCGGTGACGAACGGCGGGCCGTCGGGCACGCCGGTGGTGCTCATCGCGCCGCCCATCGCCTGGGCCACGTTCTCGTACGCCTTGAACTCCGCATACGGTCCCGACGAGCCGAAGCCCTTGATCGAGCCCATCACCAGCTTCGGATTGATCTCGTGGATCTTCTCCCAGGTGAACCCGAGCCGGTCGAGCACGCCCGGACCGAAGTTCTCCATCATGATGTCGCACTTCCTGAGCAGGTCGACGAACACCGCCTTGCCCTCGGCCGACTTCATGTTCACCGTGATCGAGCGCTTGTTGCAGTTGAGCATGGTGAAGTACAGGCTGTCGGCCCCCGGCACGTCGCGCAGCTGGCCGCGGGTGGCGTCGCCCTGCGGCGGCTCGAACTTGATGACGTCCGCCCCCATCCAGGCGAGGAGCTGCGAACAGGTCGGGCCGGCCTGGACGTGGGTCATGTCGAGTATGCGTACACCTTTGAGTGCTTCCATGGTTCGATCCGATGTCTGGTTTGCGTTGCCGCACTATAGATCACTGCCCCGCCGCGCGGCCCCGGCGGAAAGAGGCCGACTATAGGATTCCGCGCCGGCGCCGGCCTTGACCGATGTCAAAACCGCCCGCGCCGGCGCACGCGGGGCGTCGCTTATAATCCGCGGCGCCGTTCCGCGCCTCGCCGCCCGCCCCGCCGCCGTGTCGTCATGACCAGCATCGCCTCGCATCCCCAGCGCAACAGCATCCGCGTGCAGCTGCGCCAGAACGTCGTGCTGCGCTGCCTCGGCGCGCCCTTCTGGGACGAACTCGAGCCCAAGCTCGAGATCTCGGAGTTCGCCAAGGGCGCCATGCTCGTCACCCAGGGCTCCGACGAGATGGAGCAGTTCTTCATTCTCGAGGGCATCCTGAAGCGCGTGGTGGGGAACTCCGAGGGCAAGGAGATGATCCTGCGCCTGGCGGCCGAAACCGACATGGACACCAGCTATGCCGCCTGGCGCCTGCAGACGCCGACGCCCTACAGCATCGTCGCGCTGACCCATTGCCGGGTGGCGCGCCTGCCGATGGAAACCTGGGTCGAATTCATCGAGGACCATGGCGAGGTGAAGAAGGTCTTCGAGTACGAGGTGATGCGGCTGATGTCGGAGGTGATGGCGCACACGATCACGCTGCACCTGCTCGACGCCCCGGGGCGCCTCGCGCGCTTCGAGCGCAAGCACGCCGCCCTGGTCGAGCGCATCCCCAAGAAGGAACTGGCCGCCTATCTCAACATCACGCCGGAAACCCTGAGCCGCGTGAAGACGCGGCGCTAGGGGCGCCGGCGCGGCTCAGGACTTGCCGCGCAGCCGCGCCATCAGGCCGGCGAGGAACGGCCACACCAGCAGTCCGAGCGCGAGGACGGTCATCGTCCCGACCAGCCCGTTCGAGAAGAAGATGCCGAGGTCGCCCTGCGACACCAGCATCGCCTGCCGGAACGATTCCTCGGCGCGGTCGCCGAGCACGATCGCCAGCACCAGCGGCGCGAGCGGGTAGTTGAGCTTGGAGAAGACGTAGCCGGCGACGCCGAAGACCACCATCATGTAGACATCGAACATCGCGCCGGCGACGGTGTAGGCGCCGATCGCGCAGATGACCAGGATCACCGGCGCGATGATCGCGAACGGGATGCGCAGGATCGCCGCGAACAGCGGCACGCAGGTGAGCACGACGATGAGGCCGGCGATATTGCCCAGATACATCGACGCGATCAGGCCCCAGACGAAGTCCTTCTGCTCGGTGAACAGGAGCGGACCGGGCTGCAGGCCCCAGATCAGCAGCCCGCCCAGCAGCACCGCGGCCGTCGGCGAGCCCGGCACCCCCAGGGTCAGCATCGGCAGCAGTGCGCTGGTGCCGGCGGCGTGCGCCGCGGTCTCCGGCGCGACCACGCCTTCGATTTGCGGCTTGTCGCTGCTGCCGAAATGCGCCCCCTGGCGGCTCATGCGCTGCGCAACCCCGTAGCTCATGAACGAGGCCGGCGTCGCCCCGCCGGGGACGATGCCCATGAAGCAGCCGATCGCCGAGGAGCGGATCGAGGTCAGCCAGTAGCGCGGCAGCTCCTTCCAGGTCTCCAGCACCACCCGCGCGTTGATCTTCGCCTGCGTGCCCTTGAATTCCAGGCCCTCCTCCAGCGTCTTCAGGATCTCGCCGATGCCGAACAGCCCGATCACGGCGATCAGGAAGTCGAAGCCCTTCAGAAGCTCGGTATGCCCGAAGGTGAGCCGCAACTGCCCCGTGACCTTGTCCAGGCCCACGGCCGCGAGGGCGAATCCGAGCATCATCGCGGCGATGGTCTTCACCGGATTGCCCTTGCTCATGCCGATGAAGGCGCAGAAGGTCAGCAGATAAACAGAGAAGTACTCGGGCGGCCCGAACTGGAGCGCGAAGCGTGCGACGAACGGCGACAGGAACGTGATCAGGACCACCGCCACCAGCGCCCCGATGAACGACGAGGTGAATGCCGCGGCCAATGCGTTGCCGGCCCGCCCCTGCTGCGCCAGCGGATACCCGTCGAACGTCGTCGCCACCGACCACGGCTCGCCGGGGATGTTGAACAGGATCGAGGTGATCGCGCCGCCGAACAGCGCGCCCCAGTAGATGCATGACAGGAGGATGATTGCCGAGGTCGTTCCGCCCGGCGTCTGCGCCATCGTGAAGGTCAGCGGCAGCAGGATCGCCACGCCGTTGGCGCCGCCGAGGCCGGGCAGCACGCCGATCAGCACGCCGAGCACGACGCCGACGAACATCAGCACCAGGTTCATCGGCGAGAGCGCTACCGCGAACCCGTGCATCAGGGACGAGATCTCTTCCACGCGACGCTCCTAGTTCAGTCCGAGGGCGGCTTCGAGCGGCCCCTTGGGCAGGGGCACCTTGAACCAGATCTCGAAGAGCAGGAAGAAGAACACGCTCACGCCGAGCGCCACCGGGAGGATGCGCGCGACGGAATAACGCCCCAGCACCCACATGAACCAGGCGATGAAGAGGGTCGACGCGACGTACATCCCGAGCCAGGCAATCGCTGCCGTGTAGATCGCGGTCGGCACCAGGACCGACAGGACCAGCTTCAACTGGGGAACCGTCACGAAGGTCGCGCGCGACCCGGCGCGCAGCGCCTTGAAGAAGATCGCCGCCGACGAAACGACCAGGATCAGGCCGATGTAGAAGGGGAAATAGCCGGCCTGCGGCCCGTCCTCCGCCCACTTGCTGCCGAGCCGGATGCTGTCGTAGATCACCACGCTGCCGCCGCAGGCGATCAGCGCCGCGACCACCATTTCAACCACGCGCACCGTGGCCGCCGGACGCCCGGAAAAATCGCTCATGTCCCCGTCCCCCTGAAGCTGGCAGATTCCGGCCGGCGTGCCGCACTGCGGCGCGCCGGCCAGTCGGACCCTACTTGCTGCCGGCGAGAAAGCCGGCTTCCTTCATCAGCTGCTGGTGGCGCTGCTCCTCCTTCGCCACCCAGGTGCGGTAGTCGTCGCCCATCAGCGCCGAGGTGTTGAACGCGCCCTTCTCCATGAATTCCTTCCACTCCGGCGTGCCGCGCACCCGCTGCATGAGCCGCACGTAGAACACGCGCTGGTCCTCGGTCACGCCGGGCGCCATGAAGATACCGCGCAGCATGAGATAGTCGACGTCGACGCCGGCCTGCTTGCACGGCGGGATGTCGGCCCAGGACATGGTGTCGGTGACCTTCTGCTTGTACGGCATGCGCTCGTCGTCGAACACGCACAGGGGCCGCAGCTTGCCGCCGCGCCACTGCGCCACCGCTTCGATCGGGTTGTTCACCGACGAATCGATGTGCTTGCCGACCAGCTGCACCGCGACGTCACCGCCGCCCTTGAACGGGATGTAGGTGAACTTCACCCCGGTCTGCTTCTCGATGGCCACGGTGATGATCTGGTCCTCCTGGCGCGAACCGGTGCCGCCCATCTTGAACTTGTTGGGGCCGGCCTTCTTGACCGCGTCGATGTACTCCTTCGCGGTCTTGTACGGCGACTCGGCATTGACCCAGAGGACGAACTGGTCGAGCGCCATCATCGACACCGGCGTCAGGTCCTTCCAGTTGAACGGCACGCCGGTCGCCATCGGCGTGGTGAACAGGTTCGACAGCGTGATGATGATCTTGTGCGGGTCGCCCTTGGCGCCCTTGACCTCGAGGAAGCCTTCGGCGCCCGCGCCGCCGCCCTTGTTGACCACGATCATCGACTGCTTCATCAGGCCGTTCTTGGCGACGATGCCCTGGATCAGGCGCGCCATCTGGTCGGCGCCGCCGCCGGTTCCGGCCGGCACGACGAACTCCACCGACTTGGTCGGCTCCCATGCCTGCGCTGCACTGCCGGCGAGGACGGCCCCGGCAGCGAACAACGCCGCCACGATGCGTGAAAATTTCATGTTCAATCTCCTTTGGTTACCGAATTGCCTGGCGGCAAGGCCCTGATTCTATTTTGTTTTCGTTGTGCCGCCCCGGATCAGAACAGGCCCACGACCCGGCCGCTGTCGTCGAGGTCGATCACCTCGGCCGACGGCACCTTGGGCAGGCCCGGCATGGTCATGATGTCGCCGCAGACCATGACGACGAACTCCGCGCCGGCCGCGAGCCGTACCTCGCGCACGTTGACGACGTGGCCCGAGGGCGCGCCGCGCAGCTGCGGATCGGTCGAGAACGACATCTGGGTCTTGGCCACGCACACCGGGTAGTGCCCGTAGCCGTCCTCCTGCAGCTTCTTGATCTGCGCCCGCACCTTCGAGTCGGCCGTGATGTCGGCCGCGCCGTAGATCTTGGTCGCGATCTTCTTCATCTTGTCCCAGAGCGGATCGGCGTCCTCGTAGACGAACGAGAAGCTGTTCGGCTGCTCGCACATCTCGACGACCTTCCGCGCCACCTCCGCGGCTCCCTTGCCGCCATCGGCCCAGTGGCGCGCGAGGATCACCGGCGCGCCGAGCCTGGCCAGCTTGTCGCGCAGCAGCGCATGCTCGCGGTCGGTGTCGTGGATGAAGTGGTTGACCGAGACCACGCACGGCATGCCGTAGTTCTTCGTCACGTTGTGCACATGGCGCTCGAGATTGGCGATGCCCTTTTCGAGCGCCTCCAGGTTCTCGGTATTGAGCGCCTTGGGATCGGCGCCGCCGTGGTACTTGAGGGCACGCACGGTGGCGACGACCACCACCGCGCTGGGCTTCAGGCCGGTCTTGCGGCACTTGATGTCGACGAATTTCTCGGCACCGAGGTCGGCACCGAAGCCGGCCTCGGTGACGACGTAGTCGGCCAGCTTGAGCGCCGTCTGGGTCGCGATCACCGAGTTGCAGCCGTGGGCGATGTTGGCGAACGGCCCGCCGTGGATGAACGCCGGGTTGTTCTCGAGCGTCTGCACCAGATTGGGCGCGAGCGCGTCCTTGAGCAGCACCGTCATCGCGCCGTGCACCTTGAGGTCGCGCGCGCGCACCGGCTTCTGGTCGCGCGTGTAGGCGACGATGATGTTGCCCAGCCGCTGCTTCAGGTCCTTGAGCGAGGTCGCCAGGCAGAAGATCGCCATCACCTCGGACGCGACCACGATGTCGAAGCCGTCCTCGCGCGGGTAGCCGTTGGCCGTGCCGCCCAGGCCGACGACGATGTCGCGCAACGCGCGGTCGTTCATGTCGACGACGCGCTTCCACTGGATGCGGCGGATGTCGATGCCGAGTTCGTTGCCGTGGCTGATGTGGTTGTCGATCGCGGCGGCCAGGAGGTTGTTGGCCAGCGCGATCGCCGAGAAGTCGCCGGTGAAGTGCAGGTTGATGTCCTCCATCGGCACCACCTGCGCGTAGCCGCCGCCGGCCGCGCCGCCCTTGACGCCGAACACCGGACCCAGCGAGGGCTCGCGCAGCGCGATGATCGCCTTCTTGCCGA
This sequence comes from Burkholderiales bacterium, assembly GCA_016790695.1. GTDB lineage: Bacteria > Pseudomonadota > Gammaproteobacteria > Burkholderiales > JAEUOS01 > JAEUOS01. The sequence continues at coordinate 11,263 of JAEUOS010000126.1, read as the reverse complement.
TGTGGTTGAGCGCATCGCCGAGGCCGACCGTCGTGGTGGTCTTGCCCTCGCCCGCCGGCGTCGGGTTGATCGCGGTGACCAGGATCAGCTTGCCGTTCGGCCGGTCCTTGAGCGTCTCGATGTAGTCGAGCGAGAGCTTGGCCTTGAAGTGACCGTACGGCACCAGGTGCTCGTCGCCGATGCCGAGCTTGTCGCGCGCCACCTGCGCGATGCGGTGCATGGTGGCGGCCTGTGCGATTTCGATGTCTGACTTGGGCATGGTTTCCTCGTTGCCTCGATGGTCGCGGCGCCGGGCCGCAGGATGCGTTGCAATGTAGTGGGGCGCCCCGCGCTCAACCTTGACTGATGTCAAGAAGCGCCGCGCCCCTCACTTCTTCTTCGCGGCGCTCTGCGGATTGAGGTTGCCGATGCGGCCGCTCTCGGTCCCGGCGGCCTCGTCGATGACGGCGTTGATCAGCGTCGGCCTGCCGCTGGCGATGGCCTCGTTGAGGGCCGCGGTCAGCTCGGCCGGCGTCGCGGCGTTGCGCCCGATGCCGCCGAAGGCCTCCATCATGCGGTCGTAGCGCGCGCCCTTGACGAACACCGTCGGCGCCACGTCCTTGCCGCCGGTCGGGTTGACGTCGGTGCCGCGGTACACGCCGTTGTTGTTGAAGACCACGATGCACACCGGCAGGTTGTAGCGGCAGATGGTCTCGACCTCCATCCCGGAAAACCCGAAGGCGCTGTCGCCTTCGATGGCGACCACCTGCTTGCCGGTCGTCACCGACGCGCCGATCGCGAACCCCATGCCGATGCCCATGATGCCCCAGGTGCCGGAGTCGAGGCGCTTGCGCGGCTCCCGCATGTCGATGATGCTGCGCGCAAAGTCGAGCGTGTTCGCGCCTTCGTTGACCACGTAGATGTCCGGCCGCGGCGCGAGCACGTCGCGAATCGCGCGCAGCGCGCTGTGGAAGTTCATCGGCACCGGATCCTTCGCCAGCGTCTCGGCCATCTTCGCCGCGTTCTTCGCCTTGCGCTCGGCGATCGCGCCCAGCCATTGCGCGTCCGGCTTGGGAAAGCCCGCGCCGATGCCGGCGACGAGCGCCTCGACGCAGGAACCGATGTCGCCGATGACGGGCGCCGCGATCGCGACGTTGCTGTCGATCTCGGTGGGCGCGATGTCCACCTGGATGAAGCGCTTGGGCACCGGCGCGCCCCAGGTCTTGCCCTTGCCGTGCGACAGGAGCCAGTTGAGCCGCGCCCCGACGAGCATCACGACGTCGGCCTCGGCCAGGACATAGGAGCGCGCCGCGGATGCGGACTGCGCGTGGTCATCCGGCAGCAGCCCCTTGGCCATCGACATCGGCAGGTAGGGAATGCCGCTCTTCTCGACCAGCGCACGGATCGCCGCATCGGCCTGCGCATAGGCCGCGCCCTTGCCGAGCAGGATCAGCGGCCGCTTCGCGCCCTTGAGCACGTCGAGCGCCCGCGCCACCGCGTCGGCCGCAGGAATCTGGCGCGGCGCCGGATCGACCACCTTGACCAGCGACTGCCGCCCGCGCTCGGCGTCGATCGCCTGCGCCAGCAGCTTGGCCGGCAGGTCGAGGTAGACGCCGCCCGGACGACCGGAGACGGCCGCCCGGATCGCCCGCGCGACGCCGATGCCGATGTCTTCCGCGTGCAGCACCCGGTAGGCGGCCTTCGCATACGGCCGCGCGGCGTTGAGCTGATCCATCTCCTCGTAGTCGCCCTGCTGCAGATCGACGATCTCGCGCTCCGAGGAGCCGCTGATCAGGATCATCGGGAAGCAGTTGGTGGTCGCGTTCGCGAGCGCGGTGAGGCCGTTGAGGAAGCCGGGCGCCGACACGGTCAGGCAGATGCCCGGCTTCTGCGTCAGGTAGCCGGCGATGGCGGCGGCGTTGCCGGCATGCTGCTCATGGCGAAAGCCGATGAATCGCCCGCCCTCGGCCTGCCACAGGCGCGCGAGGTCGGTGATCGGGATGCCGACCAGACCGTAGATGGTGTCGATGCCGTTGAGCTTGAGCGCGTCGACGACCAGATGGAAGCCATCAGTCAGTTCGGTGGTGGTGGTCTCGGTTGCCATGCGATCTTCCCTCTTCGATGTGATTGCGACGGCGCGCGCGGCCGCGTCCGTCCCGGAGCGCGCCGCCAGCGCAGGCCGGCGGCGGCGAGTTTACGTAGGCGGCCGCGGCGCGCGACTTGACTTGGGTCATTTTTCCGCGATTTCGCGCGCCGCCGCCTCAGCCGATCGCCGCCTTGGCCGTGCCGCCGCCGTAGCTCGTCAGGGCGGCCAGGCGGCCCCCGGCGGTGACCCGCACGGCGCAGTACTTGAACTCGGGAATCTTGCCGAACGGGTCGAGCGCCGGATTGGTGAGCAGGTTGGCCGCCGCCTCGTAGTAGCAGAACGGGATGAACACGCCGCCGCGCGGCGTGCCCTCCTCGACGCGTGCCCGCAGCGCCACCTCGCCACGGCGCGACGCGACCGTGATGACCTCGCCCGGGGCCACGCCCAGCGCCTCGAGGTCGAGCGGGTGCAGCATCGCGAAGGCGAACGGTTCGATCGCGTCGAGCACCGAGGCGCGGCGCGTCATCGCGCCGGTGTGCCAGTGCTCGAGCTGTCGTCCGGTGATGAGGACGAACGGATAGTCGCGGTCCGGGCGCTCGGCCGCCGGGATGATGTCGGCCGGCACCAGCTTGGCCCGCCCCGTGGGCGTGGGGAAGCTGTCGGTGAAGACCACCGGCGTGCCGGGATCCCCCTCGGCGGTCAGCGGGTAGGTCAGGCTGGACTCCGCCTCCAGGCGCGCCCAGGTCATGCCGCCGATCGAGGGCATCGCACGGCGCATCTCCTCGAATACCTGGGCCACGCCGCTCTCGGGCCCGGTGTAGTTCCAGTCGAGGCCGATGCGGCGGGCGATCTGCTGGATGATCCACAGGTCCTGGCGCGCCTCGCCGGGCGGATCGAGCGCGCGTCGCCCGAGCTGCACCATGCGGTCGGTGTTGCTGAAGGTGCCGGTCTTCTCCGGAAACGCCGACGCCGGCAGCACCACGTCGGCCAGGTACGCGGTCTCGGTCATGAAGATGTCCTGCACCACCAGCCACTCGAGGCTTGCCAGCGCCTCGCGCGCATGGTTGAGATCGGGGTCGGACATCGCGGGGTTCTCGCCCATGATGTACATGCCGTAGATCTTGTGCGGATCGGAGGCCGGCGCCTTGGCCTTGCCCATGATCTCCACCACCGTGTATCCGGGCTTGGTGTCGAGCGGCATGCCCCAGAACTTCTCGAAGTGCGCATGCGCCTCCGGGTTGTCGACGCGCCGGTAGTCCGGCAGCATCATGGGGATCAGGCCGGCGTCGGAGGCCCCCTGCACGTTGTTCTGGCCGCGCAGCGGGTGCAGCCCCGTGCCGGGCCGGCCGATCTGTCCGGTCATCATGCACAGCGCGATCAGGCAGCGCGCGTTGTCCGTGCCGTGGATGTGCTGCGAGACGCCCATGCCCCAGAGGATCATCGCGCTCCCGGCCGTGGCGAAGGCGCGCGCCACTTCGCGGATGGTCGCCGCCGGAATGCCGCACAGCTTCTCCATCGCCTCGGGCGCGAAGCCGCGCACGTTCTCGCGCAGGGCCTCGTAGCCGCTGGTGCGGTCGCGCACGAAGGCTTCGTTGACCAGCCCCTCCTCGACGATGGTGTACATCATGGCGTTGAGCAGGGCGACGTCGGTGTCGGGCTTGAACTGCAGGTAGCGCCAGGCGTTGCGGTGCAGTTCGTTGCGCCGCGGATCGGCGACCACCAGCCGGGTGCCGGCCCGGGCGGCGTTCTTGATCCAGGTCGCCGCCACCGGATGGTTGGAGGTCGGATTCGCGCCGATCACCAGCACCAGGTCCGCATGCCGGACGTCGGACACCTGGTTCGACACCGCCCCCGAGCCCACGCCCTCGAGCAGCGCCGCGACCGACGACGCGTGGCACAGGCGGGTGCAGTGATCGACGTTGTTGCTGCCGAAGCCGGTGCGCACCAGCTTCTGGAACAGGTAGGCCTCCTCGTTGCTGCCCTTGGCCGAGCCGAAACCCGCGAGCGCGTAGTTGCCGTGGCGATCCTTCAGGGCCTTGAGGCGCCCCGCCGCCAGGTCGAGCGCCTCCTCCCAGCTCGCCTCGCGAAACACCTCGTGCAGCCGCTCGGGATCGATGGCGAAGTCGCCGGACTTCGGCGGCGCGTCGGCGCGCCGCACCAGCGGCCGGGTCAGTCGCTGCCGGTGGTGCACGTAGTCGAAGCCGTAGCGCCCCTTGACGCAGAGGCGCCCGTGGTTCGCGGGACCGTCACGCCCGTCGACCGAGAGGATGCGATTGTCCTTGACGTTGTAGGTCAGCAGGCAGCCGACGCCGCAGTACGGGCACACCGAGTCCACCTTGCGGTCCGGCCGGATCATGCCGACACCGCCGGCGGGCATCAGGGCGCCGGTCGGGCAGGCCTGCACGCATTCGCCGCAGGCGACGCAGGTCGACTCGCCCATCGGGTCGTCCAGGTCGAACACGATCTTCGAATGGTCGCCGCGCATCGCGTAGCCGATGACGTCGTTGGCCTGCTCCTCGCGACAGGCGCGCACGCAGCGCGTGCACTGGATGCAGGCGTCGAGGTTGACCGCGATCGCCGGATGCGAGGCGTCCGCGTTCGGGCTCATGCGCGCGGCTCCCGCAAGCGGCGCGCGCGGGGCGCCGACCGCCATGCGCGCGGCCCACAGGTCGAGCTCCGAGTCGGGCCTGTACTGCCGCGCCGGCATGTCCGAGAGCAGGAGTTCGAGGACCATGCGCTGCGACTTCTCCGCGCGCGGCGAATTGGTGGTCACCTCCATGCCCGACGTCGCGGCGCGGCAGCAGGACGGCGCCAGGACGCGCTCGCCCTTGACCTCGACCACGCAGGCCCGGCAGTTGCCGTCGGCGCGATAGCCCTCCTTGTAGCAGAGGTGCGGGATGGCGACGCCGGCGCGCTTGGCCGCCGCGAGGATCGACTCGCCGTCGAACGCCTCGACGGTGCGTCCGTTGAGCGTGAACTCGACGACGCTTGCAGGGACTTCCGACTTGCGGGGAGCGTTCATCGTTCAGACCTCATGGGGGAAATGGTTGACCACGCAGCGGATCGGGTTGGGCGCCGCCTGGCCGAGGCCGCAGATCGACGCATCGCCCATCACCTGCGACAGGTCCTCGAGCAGCGCACGGTCCCAGCGCGAGGCCTCCATCAGCGTCGCCGCCTTCGCGGTGCCGACGCGGCACGGCGTGCACTGGCCGCAGGATTCGTGCCGGAAGAAGCGCATGACGTTGAGTGCGGCGTCGCGGGCGCGGTCGTGATCGGAGAGGATCATCACCGCCGCCGAGCCGATGAAGCAGCCGTGCGCCTGCAGCGTGTCGAAGTCGAGCGGCACATCGCCGAGCGCGGCCGGCAGGATGCCGCCGGACGCGCCGCCCGGGAGGTAGGCGTAGAACCGGTGCCCGTCGAGCATGCCGCCGCAGTACTCGTCGATCAGTTCCCGCACCGTGATGCCGGCCGGCGCCAGGTGCATGCCGGGACGCCTGACGCGCCCGGACACCGAGAACGAACGCAGGCCGCGGCGTCCGTGCCGGCCGAAGCCGGCGAACCACGGGCCGCCACGCGCGATGATGTCGCGCACCCAGTAGACGGTCTCGAAGTTGTGCTCGAGGGTCGGGTAGCCGAACAAGCCGACCTGCGCGACGTAGGGCGGGCGCAAGCGCGGCTCGCCGCGCTTGCCCTCGATCGACTCGATCATCGCCGACTCCTCGCCGCAGATGTAGGCGCCCGCGCCGCGGCGCAGCGCGATCGGCGGCAGCGCGCAGGGCGGGTCTGCCTGGAGCCGTGCCAGTTCCTTCTCGAGGATCGCGCGGCAGCCGTGATACTCGTCGCGCAGGTACACGTAGATCGAGCCGACGCCGGTGACCCAGGCGGCGACCAGCATGCCTTCGATGAAACGGTGCGGATCGCGTTCCAGGTAGGTGCGGTCCTTGAACGTGCCGGGCTCGCCTTCGTCGATGTTGACCGCCATCACCTTCGGCCCGGCTTCGGCGCGCACGATGCGCCACTTGCGGCCGGCGGGAAAGCCGGCGCCGCCCAGCCCGCGCAGTCCCGACTCCTCCATCGCGCGGATCAGGGCCTCGGCATCGCGCTTGCCGGCCAGGCAGTCGGCGATCAGCCGATAGCCGCCGGCCTTGCGATAGGCGTCGTAGCCGGTGTAGTCCGGCGCGACCGTCGTGCCGGGTCCGGGGGTCGCCGCCGGATCGACCCAGGCGACCGGATCGAACGCGGCCCGGTCGCGCGCGCGCGGATGCTCGACGGCGCCCGCGTCGACCGCGCGCCTGACATCCTCGCAGGAAGCGCGTGGCAGCGGATTGCGGCCCACCACCGCGACCGGCGCCTGCTCGCACCGGCCGACGCAGGGCGCGGCGAGCACCCGCACGTCGGTCCCGAGGAGCGCGGGCAGGCGCGCAAGCAGGTCACGCGCCCCCGCCATCTCGCATGCGACGGACTCGCAGACGCGCACGGTGAGCCGCGCCGGCCCGACGGCCTCGGCATCGCGGACGACGTCGAAGTGGTGATAGAAGGTCGCGACCTCGTAGACCTCGCTCATCGGCAGGTTCATCTCCCGCGCGAGCGCGACCAGATGCCGCTCGGCGAGCCGCCCGTACGCATCCTGGATCCGGTGCAGGTGCTCGATGAGCAGGTCGCGCCGCCGCGGCGCCTCCCCGAGCAGGGCCGACACCTCGGCGATCGACACCGCGTCGGCCGCGCGGCCTTTGGCCCGTGTCTTCAGCCGGATCTGCTGCTGCACCGCGGGAAGCGGAATGTTCTGGACGCTGGCCATGGGACGATGACTTTCGGAAAGGTTGACCGGGAGGCCCGGCGTGCGCCGCGGCGATGCCCGGCAGCGCGCCGCGTCGCGGCACGATGCACGTCGACGCGCAGCACAGCCTGAAATTGCGCGAGAGGGTAGAAGGCGGTCGGCTCCGCGGCATTGACCCAGGTCAACCTTCAACCCGACCGGCCGCGCGCGCCGGTGCGCCGACCGGCGCCTTGGCATGGCGCCTCTAGATCTTCAGCGGCGGGAACAGCGTCGCCTTTTCCTCGTCGGCCGCGGCATCCGGATCGCGGAAGCCGCCGGGGAGTTCCATGGTGCGATCGAATCCGCCGGGACCGCCGGCGGCGCCGAACTCGACCGTCACTTCGTGTCCGCCAGCGCCGTCGTCGTGCCCGGGCAGCGCCGGGACGTCGAACGCCCCCGGGTCGAGCACCTGGGTGGATTCGTAGGCGTCCTCGGGCGCCGGATGCCCCGTGCGCCGCGCCGGCGGGTGCGCGTCGCCGCCCTCCGGCACCTCGTCGAGCGCGGGGAACGGCGTGTCGAACCGCGCCGGATCGAATACCTGGGTCGCCTCGTAGCCCTCGTCGGGCGCCGGCGGCGCGCCCAGGTGCCCCGGATCGAGCAACTGGGTGGCTTCGTATCCTTCCTCTGCGCCGCCGCGATCCGGCGCTGCCGCCGCGATCGGCGGAAACATGTCGCTGCCGATCTGGTCCAGCGGGTCCCGGCCTGGTTGGGCCGCACCGGGCGTCGAAAAGAAGCCGCTGGCGAGCTCCTGCGTGCTCTGGTCGGCCACCGGCCGGGTGGTCGGGCGCAACGAGCCGCCGGCGGGCGGGACCGGCGCGCGCCGCGGCGCGGGCGCGCTGAAGTCGGCCGCCATGTCGGTCGTCGCCTCGTACGACCGCGCCCGCGGCGGCATCGCCACGCGACCGGTCCGCGCGTGCACATCGAAGTCGGGGGCGATCAGTTCCGGCACCTCGGCTGCCGGCGGCGGCCGTCCGAAGTCGGCCGCCATCTCGGTCGTGGCGATCTGCGGCATGTCGAGCGGCGACCCGAGGTCGACGGTCGCGGCATTCGCGCCCGGTGCCGCGAAGCCCCCGGCGAGTTCGGTCGTCGCCATTTCCGGCGCATTGTCGAACTTCGCGCCGAGTTCGGTGGTCAGCACGGCATCGGCCGGCAGTTCGCTGACCGAGAGCGGCGGCGGCGCCTCGCCGGTCGCTTCCGGACCGAGTTCGAACGGCTGGGCCGAACGCGCGCGCGCGCTCGCCGGATGCTGGGTCAACGCCATCTGCGCGATCGCGGCCGCGGCCGCCGGCGGCAGCGGCTGCACCACCACCGTCGCGGTGCGCGGCGCAGGCGGCTCGGCCGGCGTCGCCGCAGGCGCCGCCCGGGGCGGAACGACGATCGGCGCCGCGGCCGCCGGCGGCGCCGCCGGGGCGCGTCCCGGACGCTGGAACACGCTCCATCCCGGCGCCGCCGTCGGCAGCGCAATCCCGATCCCGGCGGCCGGCGCCGCCGCCTCGTCGGCCGGGAGTTCGGTCGGATGGACGGCGGCCGGCGAGTAATGCCTGGCGACGCGGTCGGCCGCTCCCATGCGCTCGACCAGCGCGTCGACGGCGATGCGACGGATCTCGGCCACCAGTTCCTCGGTGGCGAACGCGAATGCCGCCGGATTGATCTCGAGGTAGGTCACCTGATTGAGCGTGGTCACGGTCGCGGTGCGCCGCCCGCCCTCGCTCTTCAGGAAGCCGACCTCGCCGACGATGTCGCCGCGCGCGAGCTTGGCGAGCGCGCGGTCGCCCTTCTCGACCTCGACCTCGCCATCGATGATGAACCCGAACGACTTGCCCTCCTCGCCGTCCCGCATGATCACCGTCGCCGGCGGCAGCTTGCGCCAGGCCGACAGCCGCAGCAGTTCCCAGATGTCGACATCGTCGAGCTTGCCGAGCAGCGGCAGGGCGCGCACCGCCTTCCACTTGGTCTCGTCGGGCAGCACCACATTGTCTTCGAGGATCTGGAAGCGCACCGCCGACAGGTCCTTGGCCATGTCGGCGCCGAGCCGGTAGCGCGAGTAGAGATCCTTTTCGAGCGCGCGGACGATCACCTTGTTGGTCAGTTCCGGCAGGTCGGGATTGAGCTGCGTGACCGGCACCGCCTCGGTGTTGATGATCTTGTAGACGAGCGCGGCCGTGTTCGGCGCGCGGAACGGCAGCCGGCCGGTCAGCAACTGGTAGAACATCACCCCGAGCGAGTACAGGTCGGTCTGGTGATTGAGGGTGTAGCCCTTGATCTGCTCCGGGCTCATGTACGACGGCGACCCCAGGCCGTTGATGAACGTCGAGTCGACGTTGACGTTCTTGCGGATGTTGAGCGCGAGGCCGAAGTCCATCAGCTTGACTTCGTCGTCCTTGGTCAGCATGACGTTGGCCGGCTTGATGTCGCGATGCACGATGCCGCGCCGGTGCGCATAGTCCAGCGCCATCGCCACCTTGAACACGATGCCGACGACGCGGTGCATCGGCAGCAGCTTGTCCATCGTGACGAACTGGTCGAGCCCGGTGCCCTCGACCAGTTCCATCACCAGATAGGCATGCTTGTCCTCGACCTTCCAGTCGTAGACCTTGGCGATGTTCGGATGGTCGAACTGCGCGGTGACCGCCGCCTCGGTGGCGAAGAGCTTGCGGAACCGGCGCGACAGCTTGCTGCGGTCATCGGTGAAGTCGACGACCTTCAGCGCCACGCGCTTGGGCTTGCCGGCATCGTGCGACCAGTCCTGCCCGAAGCTGTCCTCTCCGGCCGGCCCGCCGACATCCTCGGCCAGATACACGCAGGAGGTCGCGCCGCGCCCGATCTCGCGGACGACGCGATATCTGCCAAACATGACGCTCTCGCCCTTGGCCGCCTCCATGACGATAAGGTACCAGCTTTTCGCGGGCGCTGCCCGCCCGCGCCGGCACCGCGGCGCGGCTGTCGTGCGCACCTGGCGTCCCCGCCTGGCGTCCCCGCCAGGCCCGCCGCCATGGCGGCCTCCCTACTGGTAAACCCCAGTGTCGCGGCACCGCCCGGCCGATTGCCGCCCGTCGGCAAGTTCGACTATATTCGGACGGCTTCAATTGCGTGTCCAACTTCACCAATCCGACAGGAGAGCAAACCCCATGAAACGTCGCGAATTCATCAAGCACGGCGGCATCGCCGGCGTGCTCGCGGCCGGCACCGCCCCGGCTTTCGCCCAGGGCCAGGAATTCCGCTGGCGCATGACCTCGAGCTTCCCGAAAAGCCTGGACACGCTCTACGGCGCGAACGAACAGGTCGCCAAGCGGGTCGCCGAGCTGACCAACAACAAGTTCCAGCTGCGCACCTTCGCCGCCGGCGAGATCGTGCCCGGGCTGCAGGTGCTCGACGCGGTGCAGAACGCCACCGTCGAGGTCGGCCAGACCGCGATGTACTACTACTTCGGCAAGAACCCGACGTTCTCCTTCGCGACCTGCCTGCCGTTCGGGCTGAACAATCGCCAGCAGAACGCCTGGTGGCACCACGGCGGCGGCGAGCAGGCATACAACGAGTTCCTGAAGGCCTACAACTGCGTCGCGATCGCCGGTTACAACACCGGCTGCCAGATGGGCGGCTGGTACCGCAAGGAGATCAAGTCGGTCGCCGACATCAAGAACCTCAAGATGCGCATCGGCGGTCCCGGCGGCGTGATCCTGGCGCGCATGGGCGCGACCCCGCAGCAGATTGCCGGCGGCGACATCTACCCGGCGCTCGAGAAGGGCACCATCGACGCGGCCGAATGGGTCGGGCCGCACGACGACGAGAAGCTGGGCTTCAACAAGATCGCGAAGTTCTACTACGCGCCCGGCTGGTGGGAGTGCAACTCCATGGGCCATTTCATCGTCAACGACAAGGCGTGGGCGACCCTGCCGAAGGAGTACCAGCACGCGTTCATCACCGCGTGCCACGAGTCCAACGTGATGACGATGGCGAAGTACGACCACTTGAACCCGATCGCGCTGCGCAAGCTCGTCGCGGGTGGCGCGCAGCTGCGCGTGTTCCCGCGCGACGTGATGCAGGCGGCCTACAAGGCGTCCAACGACCAGTTCGACGAGTGGGCGTCCAAGTTCCCCGAGTTCAAGAAGATCTACGAGACCTGGACCAAGTACCGCAGCGACGAGGCCCTCTGGTTCAACGTCGCCGAAGGCTCGTTCGACCGCTTCATGGGCTCGCTCGGGTCGACCGGCGCCGCGCCGGCCAAGGGCGCACCGGCCAAGAAGGCCTGATTCAGGCCGGATCCAGGCCGGATCCAGGCCCGAGGCGTGGGGGGGGCGGGGGGGGCGGCCACCCCCCCCCCCCCCCCCCGCCGGGGGGGGGTTGTTTTTGTTGCAGGGCCCGCGGGCGCCCCCCCCCCCCCG
>JAEUOS010000117.1 GCA_016790695.1 Burkholderiales bacterium | reverse complement strand
GGAGGCGCTTGCCGCGCCGCTGCCGCTGACGCTGGCGGTCAATGGCGAGGTGCAGGCCGGCCGCGAGCTCGGCATCTCGGTCGGCCTGGCGGCCGGCGCGGCGCCGCGCGCGCTGGAGGTCGAACTCGCCTACGACGCGGCGGTGCTCGAACCGGTTGGCGCCGCGGCCGGCGGCGCCGGGCGCCTGACCCTCACGGTGCAGCCGCCGGCGCCCGGCGCGGCGGCGCGCTTTCGCGTCATCGGCGGCGCCGGCGCCGGCGCCGGCGTGAGCATCGCCGGCGTGCGCTTCGCCGACGGCGGCGCCGGCGACTTCGCGCTGCCGGCGCCGCTGGCACTGACGGTGCGCCCGTGAGGCGCGCGGCGCGCGGCTTCACGCTGGTCGAGCTGATGGTGACGCTCGCCATCGTCGGCATCCTCGCCGCCGGCCTGTTCCCGCTTGCCGAACTCGACCGGCGCCGCGAGCGCGAGCAGGAACTGCGCGCGGCGCTGCGCGAATTGCGGGGCGCGATCGACGCCTACAAGCGCGCTGCCGACGAGGGCCGCGTGGCGCGGGCGGCGGACGCGAGCGGCTATCCGCCGAGCCTGGAGGTGCTGGTCGAGGGCGTGCCCGACGCCAAGTCGGCCGAGAGCGGCCGGCGCCTCTATTTCCTGCGCCGCCTGCCGGCCGACCCGTTCGCGCCGGAGTTCGCGCGCCCGGCCGGCCGCGACGACGCGCGCGCCGCGGCGCGCACCTGGGGCAAGCGCAGCTACGCCAGCCCGCCCGACGCGCCGGCCGAGGGCGCCGACGTCTTCGACGTCTACTCGCAGGCCGAGGGGACGGGCCTGAACGGCCTGCCCTACCGCCAATGGTGAGCCGCGCCTGCGCCACGCGCCGCAGCCGCGGCTTCACGCTGCTCGAGCTCATCGTGGTCATGAGCATCGTCGCACTGCTCGCCTCGCTGGCCGCGCCGCGCTATTTCGACAGCGTCGAGCGCGCGCGCGAGCGGGTGCTGCGCCACAACCTCAACATCCTGCGCGACGCCATCGACAAGTTCCACGCCGACACCGGCGCCTACCCGCCGAGCCTGGCCGAGCTGGCGAGCCGCCGCTACGTGCGGCGCGTCCCCGAGGACCCGGTCACCGGCAGCGACGCCACCTGGATCGTCGTCGGGCCGCCGGCGGCCAGCGGCGAGGGCGGCGTCTACGACGTCAGGAGCGGGGCGCCGGGCAATGCGATGGACGGGACCGCCTATGGCGCCTGGTGACCGCGCACGCCGGCCGCATGCGCGCGGGACAGTGCCGCGCGCCGCGTGCCGCGCCCTTAGCGGCGGCTTCGCCTATCTGTGGCTGCTGTTTGCCGTGGCCTTCCTCGGCGCCGGGCTCGCTGCCGCCGGCACCGTCTGGGAGGTGCGCGTGCGCCGCGAAAAGGAGGCCGACCTGCTCGCGATCGGCGCCGAGATGCGGCGCGCGATCGGCGCGTACCACCGCGCCACGCCGCAGGCGGCGAAGGAACTGCCGCAGAAGCTCGAGGACCTGGTCGAGGACCGCCGCGGCGCCGCGCCGCGGCGCCACCTGCGGCGCATCTATCCGGACCCGCTCACCGGGCGCGCCGAATGGGGCCTGATCCTGGTCGAGGGGCGCATCCACGGCGTGTTCAGCCTGGCGCGCGGCACGCCGGTCAGGCGCGGCGGCTTCGCCGAGGCCGACCAGGCCTTCGCCAATGCGCGCACCTACGCCGCCTGGCGTTTCGTGGCCAACGACGTGATCGTCGCGCCGGCGCAGCCGGCAGCCGGCGCGCCGCCTGCCACCGCCCCCGGGGCGACGCCCGGACCCGCGGCAGCGGCGCCGCGCGGCGCATCGGCAGCCGCCCCGGCCGGCGCCCTTCCTGCCACCGCGCGAGCCGCCGCCGGTACCGCGGCGCAGCCCGCGCAGCCGGGCACCGCCACCGCCACCGCCGATGGTGTCGCTGCCGACGTGCCCGCGCCGGCCGATGCGCGGCTGCCCGACAACCTGACCCCGCCGCCGCCGGCGCGCTGACCCGGAACGCCCATGACCACCCGATCCACCGCTGCAACGCCCCGTCTCCTCCCGCGTCCGCACGTCCGGCACCTCGTCGCCGCCTGCGCCATCGCGTGCAGCGCCGCCGGCGCGGCCGCGGAGGACGGCCAGGCCCCGGTCTGGCTGCTCGATGCGGCGCCGGCCACCGAGGCGACGCTGCGCGCCGGCGCGCGCCCGGCGTGGCGTGACTTCACGCCGATCGGCGCCACCGCCAACGCCTTCGCGCCCGACGACGAGACCGCGGCGCGCCGCCTGATCGCCGCCGTCGAGGCCGGAGACATCGGGGCGCTGCGGCGCCTGCTCGACGCGCACGGCCGGCCGTCGGCGCGCACCCTGGACGGCGAGACCGCGCTCGCGGTCGCGGTGCGCCGCGAGGCCTTCGAGATCGCGCGCCTCCTGCTCGCCCGCGGCGCCGACCCGAACCTGCGCGACGCCGCGGGCCAGACGCCGCTGATGATGACCGTGCTCAACGAGAACCGCTGGCTCGCGCGGCTGCTGCTGCGACACGGCGCCGACCCGGACCTGGGCGACGCGGCCGGACAGACCCCGCTCGTCACCGCGATCCGCTTCGACCGCACGCTGGCGGCGCGCGAACTGCTGGCCGCCGGCGCCGATGCCGATCTGCCGGTCGCGCCGCTGCGCACCGGCATGCGCCGGCTGTTCCCGGCCAGGGGCGTCAGCGGACTCCTGTGGGCGATCAACGAGGGGCGCGCGGCGATCGTCGAGGCGATCGTGCGCCGCGGTGCGCGACTCAACGCCGAGGACGACGAGGTCCGCACGCCGCTCTACTGGGCGGTGTTCTACAACGAGGAGGCGATCGCGCGCACGCTGCATGCGGCCGGCGCCCGCCTCGGGCGCCTCGCGCTCGAGCTGCCGGCGGCGCTGCGGTGAGGCGGCGCGGCCGCACCGGCGCGGCGCGCGTCACGGTGGTGACACGCAGGCGGCGCAGACTCGCCAGCCCGGCACAGGGGACGTGCTGACACATGCAGCTATCAGGGGATCTCCAGGGGTTGATCGCGCTCTCGCCCGGCGAGGTCGAGCAGCTTCTGTTCACCATCCAGTCGTCGCTCGCGATCCGGCGGCGCTACCAGTTCTACATCTGGGCGCAGAGCCGGCTCAACGCCATGCTGCCGCACGACATCCTGGTCTGCGCGCACCACGAGCCCGGGCGCCGCACGCTGGCCTACGACTGCTTCCCGGTGTTTCCCGTGCCGCGCGAGGCGATGGAGCGCCTCTACGAGCCCGAGCGCGGCTTCCTCGCCCGCGTCATCGACGCGTGGAACGCGGCCGACCGCACGCCGTGTTCGCCGGCGGGCGGCGCCGCGGCGGCCGGTGAGCGCGATGCCGATCTGCTGGCGCGCGCGGGCATGCAGGACTTCGTCGCCCACGGCATGCCCTCGGCCCACGACCCGCAGGGCATCGAGACCTTCTTCTGCTTCGCGCAGGCCGGCGGCGCGCTCGTGCCCGCGCACATCAAGCGCGAAGTCAGGCCGATCGGGGCGCGCCACAGCTTCCTGATCGAGCTGCTGCTGCCCTATCTGCACGCGACCTACCAGCGCGTGATCGCCGGCGAGCGCGCGCGCGAGGCCCCGCGCGCGGACGCCGCCGCGGCGGAGCCGCCGGTCACCGCGCGCGAGATCGAGATCCTCGCCTGGGTGCGCGAGGGCAAGAGCAACCAGGAGATCGGCATGCTGCTGTCGATCAGCCCGCTGACGGTGAAGAACCACGTGCAGAAGATCCTGCGCAAGCTCGGCGCCTCCAACCGCGCGCAGGCGGTGTCGAAGGCGCTCAATCTCGGGCTGATCGCCAACGCCGCCTGAGCGCGGGCGCGCCGCCGCGTCGCGCCGGTTGATGACCGATGGCGCGTGCGCGCGTCGCGCCGATAGTCCATTCGGATCATCGGCGCCGCGCCGCAGGTTGCCGCCGGGTTGCGTTGCGCCGCCCGCAGCGACGCCGCGGCCGTCCGAACGGCCTACGCATGATCCCAACGGCTCATCGAACGAGCCGGTCGCCGTTCAGCGGGATTTCACATCGCCTGCCTAGAGTGCAAAGCGTAGCAGAAACCGGGTGTCGCGGTCCTTGCAGCAGACCGCGCGAACCCTCGCTCTTTATCGGATCGGCGTGCCGCGGCAGCAGGTGGCACGCCCCTCCCGATGCCGTTCCCGCACCGAGCTTGCGCCGGCGGTAGGAAGGGCGGTCAGGTGGGTCATGCGGTTTTGGCAGTACGGGCAACGTCCACCGGCTTCGCCGGCAACTTACAGGAGTCTCTCGATGAAATACCAAGCACACGTTCTGGCTGCGGCTGTCGGCCTGGCGCTCGGCGCGGGGTCCGCCTCGGCGGCGATCCGCCTGCCGGGGGACGCCGGCCTCAACGGCAGCGAGCTTTTCGCGGTGGTCTACGACACCGAGTCCAAGGCCTCGTTCATGAAGGACCTCGGCCTCGAGCTGCAGAATTTCCTGCCGACCCCGGCCGGCAGCGGCGTCACCACGCCGGGCACCAACCTGCCGTTCAACCTGACCGCCGACAGCAACTGGGCCTCGTTCCTGGCGACCACCGACGGCACGCCGACCCTGCGCTTCATGGTCGCCGCGGCCGACACCACCGGCGGTACCGCGCCGAACGGCCAGCGCTTCCTGGCCACGGGCGTTGCCAATCCGTTCGCCAACCTCACCAACTCGCAGATCAGCACCAATCTGCCGGCGGCGGCGATCAAGTATCTGGGCGACCACCAGAACCGCGGCACGCACTCCAGCGGCACGCCGGTGGCCGACAACGGCTCGAGCGTCACCACCGACGACCTGGCGATCAACTTCGGCAAGGCGGGCACGATGACGCCGACCTGGAACGGCCTGACCGGCAACATGACCGGCGCCCTCGGCGACGCGCTCAACTTCTACTTCATCACCCGCAGCAGTTCGGGCGCGAACACCACCAAGCCCGGCGGCGACCAGTTCGACAACCTCGTCGGTCCGGCCAAGTGGACCTTCGCGCAGGCCGGCAACGGCGACTACATGCTGACCTACACCGCGCCGATCCCGGAGCCCGAGACCTGGGCGCTGATGCTGGCCGGCATGGCCATCGTCGGCAGCATCGCGCGCCGCCGCACCGCCGGCAAGTAACGCCATCTTCCCGTGTTGCTCCGGCCGCCGGCTGTGCCGGCGGCTGCCTTCCCTAAAGGAAATTCCATGAAAGTCAAAGCTCTCACCAGTGC
The DNA here is from genome assembly GCA_016790695.1 of Burkholderiales bacterium. GTDB lineage: Bacteria > Pseudomonadota > Gammaproteobacteria > Burkholderiales > JAEUOS01 > JAEUOS01. The sequence continues at coordinate 5,619 of JAEUOS010000117.1, read as the reverse complement.
CTGCCTGCTCGCCCTCGGCGCCTCGCAAGCCCACGCGCTCGACCCGGCGACCACCGGCGCGGCCACCACCGTCAAGGTGTTCGGTTCCGGCGCCTCGGCGCAGATCAACACCATCACCGGCCTGTTCGGCACCCTGTGCGACGGCACGCCCGATGTCTACACCTTCAGCGGCAACGTCAAGGGCGTGTCGTGCAAGGTCAAGGCCGGCGTGTCCGAACTGGCAGGCAAGAACGTGTTCCTGTCCTACAACGCCGACGGCGGTTCCGGCAACGGCGTCTATCCGATCGCCAAGCTGGTCGGTTCCGGCGGCGCATTCACCGCCGACCCGGCGGCCCAGCGCCCGCAGATCGTCGACCCGGCGTCGTGCACCGGCAGCTCGCCCAACTACACCTGCGCCAGCGCCACCCTGGGCAACCGCTGGTCGGATTTCGGCGTCTCCGACGTCGAGCCGGCGATGTTCGCGTTCGACCTCAACAAGCCCGCCGCGTTCGCCTCGACCTCGCTCGAGCAGTTCGAACTCGACAACATGGACGTCGGCAGCCAGTTCCAGGTGGTGTTCGGCATCGCCGCGACCAACAAGCTGTACAACGACCTGGCGACCGCGCAGGGCGTCTCGGTGCCCTCGATCCCGCGCACCGCGCTGTCCTCGCTGCTCGCCGGCAATCTGTCGGACCCGGCCTCCGGCCTGGGCTGGCAGGTGCTGTTCGCCGATGGCGTCGGCCCCGATGCGACCGCCTCGTCGGGCGCGGTCAACATCGGCCGCCGTGTCAACGGCTCCGGCACGCAGACCGCCGCCAACGCGTACTTCCTCGGCTACGGATGCTCGCCGACCGCCAACCTGGTGCCGGCCGACGCGTCCTACACCAACCCCGGCAGCATCGTGGTCAACGAAGGCAGCGGCACCAGCAACGTCACCGCGTTCCTCAACGCCCGCAATACCGCCGGCGAGTACGGGATCGGCCTGGTGTCGAAGGAGAACTCCAACGTCGGCCAGGGCTGGACCCATGTCGCCATCGACGGCGTGGTGCCTTCGCGTGACAACGCGAAGTCCGGCAAGTACGACTATGTCTACGAGCAGACCATGCAGTGGAACACCAAGTACCTGGACGACTTCCGCACCGTCGCCGGGCCGACCGGCGCGGGCTATGCGCTGCCGGTCGGCGTCACGGTCGCCAACCTGAAGAACTTCCTGTCGGTGTTCCGCACCCGCTCGGGCGCGCCGCTGGTGCTCGACTCGCTCGCGAGCGCGGCCACCAAGGAAGGCATCACCGCGCTGATCAACGACACCGAAGGCTACATCTACAACGATTCGGCGGCCACGCCGGAAGGGCTGGCGAACAAGAAGTTCGTCTCGCGCATGACGCGCAACGGCAGTTCCTGCCAGACCCCGATCTGGAACAAGTGATCGGCGAGGCGTAGTCCGTTGTCATTCCGACCCCGCCGCGAGGCGGGGTTTTTGTTGTGCTCAATCAACGGGTTGCGGCACGCATGCGCCGAACGGCGCAGGCGTGGGCAACTTCCCTGTCATCTCCCCGGCCGATACTTGCATCGATGCGCGTGGTCCTGCCGTTTCACCTGCTGGTCGTGGCGATGTTTGCCGCCTTCCTCGCCGGCGGCGCCTTCGCCCAGGCGGCGGCCGACCGCTTCGACCTGCTCGAATTCGAGGTCGAGGGCAACTCCGTGCTGCCGGTGGCGGCGATCGAGCGCGCGGTGTACCGCTTCCTCGGCGAGCAGAAGACCGTCAAGGACGTCGAGGCCGCGCGCGAGGCGCTGGAGAAGGCCTACCAGGACGCCGGCTTCCTCTCGGTGTTCGTCGACATTCCCGAACAGAAGATCGTCGATGGCGTGGTGGTGCTGCGCGTCACCGAGGGCCGCGTCGCGCGCCTGCGCGTGGCCGGCACGCGCTACTACGCGCAGGGCGCGCTGAAGGCGCGGGTGCCCGCGCTCGCCGAGGGCGAGGTGCCGTACTTTCCCGACGTGCAGGCCCAGCTCGCGCAGCTGAACCGCACCGAGGACCGGCAGGTCGCGCCGGTGCTGCGCGCGGGCCGCGCGCCCGGCACCGTCGAGGCCGAGCTCAAGGTCGAGGACCGCCTGCCGCTGCACGGCCAGGTCGAGCTCAACAACCGCTACAGCTTCGACACCTCGCGCCCGCGCCTGTCGGCGACGCTGCGCTATGCCAACCTCTGGCAGCGCGACCACAGCGCCTCGCTCACCTATCTGACCGCGCCGGCCGAGCCGTCGCAGGTGAAGGTGTTCTCCGGCACCTACGTGCTGCCGGTCGGCGCCGGTTCGGTGCTCGCGCTCTATGCGGTCAAGTCCGACAGCAACATCACCTCGCTGGGCACCGCCAGCATCCTCGGCCGCGGCGAGATCGTCGGCGCGCGCCTGATCCTGCCGCTGCCCGCGCGCGGCGCCTACAGCCACAGCCTCACCCTGGGCGTGGATGCCAAGGACTTCCGCGAGAACATCCTGTTCGGCGCCGACAGCACCGCCACGCCGATCCGCTACCTGCCCTTCAGCGTCGCCTATGGCGGCCGCTTCGGCGCCGGCGGCGCGCTCACCCAGTTCACGCTGACCGCCAACGCCCACTTCCGCCGCCTCGGCGACGAAGATGTCGAATGCAGCGGCCAGCGCGTCAGCGCGTTCGCCTGCAAGCGCTTCGGCGCCGACGCCAACTATTTCTACCTGCGCGCCGAGGCCAGCCGCCTGCAGCCGCTGCCCGGCGGCATCGCGCTGTTCGCGCGCCTCGCCGGCCAGCACGCGAGCCAGCCCCTGATCAGCAACGAGCAGTTCGGCGCCGGCGGCGCCGACAGCGTGCGCGGCTACACCGAGTTCGAGCGCGTCGGCGACCGCGGCGTCTCCGGCACGCTGGAATTGCGCAGCGCCAGCCTCGTCGATGCCAGGGCGGCGACCGTGCAGGAGGCCGTGCTGTCCGCCTTCGTCGACGGCGCGGCGCTCGGCGTGCAGCGGCCCACCGCCGGCCAGGCCTTCAAGTTCCACCTGGCCTCCGCCGGCTTCGGCCTGCGCGTGAAGGCCTGGCAGGGCGTCCAGGCCGCGCTCGACATCGCCTGGCCGCTGCGCGACGGCGCGCGCAGCAGCACGCGCAGCCCGCGCGCCCACGTGCGCCTGGCCTACGAGTTCTAGGACCGCGCCTTCCCACCGGAGCGAGACCCATGCGACGACGCCCAGCCGCCCCTGCGCCGCAACCCGCCGATTCGCGGCCGCGCCTGCCCGCGCTGCGCCGGATGGCGCGCGCGCTGGCCGGGGTGCTCGCCGGTTGCGCCGCCGGCACCGTGCCGGCGGCGCCGCCGCTGGCGGCCGGCACCGTCCCGGTGCCGATCCAGCCGGGCAACCCGGTCGCGCCGGCCGGCGCGGTGTGGAACGCCAACGGCAGCACGCTCGTCAACACCGCCACCGCCACCGGCGTCAGCCAGGTGATCACCCAGGGCGCTGCCGCCTCGATCTACAACTGGCAGAGCTTCAACATCGCCGCCGGCAGCAGCGTGCACTTCAACATGCAGACCGGCAGCGCCGGGCGCGCGCTCAACCGCGTCTGGGACCCGCAGGCCAACCCGAGCATCATCCAGGGGCGCCTGAGTTCGAACGGCCAGGTCTATCTGCTCAACCAGAACGGCATCCTGTTCGACGGCGGCGCGCAGGTCAACACCAGCGCGCTCGTCGCCGCCGCGCTGGGCATGAACGACAACGAGTTCCTGAAGGGCCTGCCGTCGCTCGCGACCCGCGACCCGGCGTTCACCTTTTCCGGCAGCGACATCGCGCGCTCGCTGGTGACGGTCGAGGCCGGCGCCGACCTGCGCACGCCGTCCGGCGGCCGCGTGATGCTGCTGGCGGCGCGGCAGGTCGAGAACCGCGGCACGATCACCACGCCGGACGGCCAGACCGTGCTTGCCGCCGGCCCGCAGATCTACCTCGCCGCGCCCGAGGACGCCAACCTGCGCGGCCTCCTGATCGAGGTCGGCAGCGCCGGCGATCCCGCCAGGGGCAGCGCCACCAACGCCGGCGTGATCGAGACGCCGCGCGGCAATGCCTCGATCGTCGGCTACTTCGTCAACCAGCGCGGCCGCGTCTCGGCCACCACCAGCGTCACCGCCAACGGCTCGATCTACCTGCGCGCGCGCGATTCGGTCGATCCGCCGGCCACCACCGACGGCGTGCCGCCGCCCAAGCGCGCGCAGCGCGGCGGCGAACTGGTGCTCGCGCCGGGCAGCGTGACCGAGGTGCAGGCCGACGCCGGCAGCGGCACGATCAAGGACAGCCAGACATTCAACCGTTCGGTGGTCGACCTCTCCGGCGCGCTGATCCAGGTGCAGTCCGGCGCCACCGTGCACGCACCCGGCGGCGACATCAGCGCAGCCGCTCGCGTCTCCCCGGGCGCGGCCACCGGCACCGCGCTCGACGGCATCGCCGCCAACGGCGCGCGCCTGATTGTCGAGGCCGGCGCGCGCATCGACGCCGCCGGCCTGCGCGATGTCGGCGTGGCCATGGAGCGCAATGCCGTCACCACCGAGATTCTCGGCGCGAGCGACTTCGCCGACGCGCCGCTGCAGCGCACCGGCCCCCTGTACCGCCAGCGCATCACCTTCGACGCGCGCAGGGCGGTGCCGATCCTCGGCGACACATCCAAGTACCGCAACGAGGCGATCCTGCGCACCGCGGCCGAGAAGCTCACCGCGGGCGGCAGCGTCAGCCTGGTGTCCGAGGGACTCGCCGCGCTCGACGCCGGCGCGCGCGTCGACGTCTCGGGCGGCTCGGTGCGCTATGCGGACGGCACCGTCAGCACCACCATGCTGACCGCCAACGGCCGCAATGTCGACATCCACAGCGCATCGAGGGACGTGGTCTATGACGGCATCGGCGGTTCGCACAAGGTGACCTCGAACCGCTTCGGCGTGACCGAAACCTACGGCGCGGCGGTGCAGGGCAGGGCGGAGAAGGGGTATGTCGAAGGTGCCAGGGCCGGCGCGATCAGCCTGGCCGCGCGCACGCTCGCAAGCGCCGCCACGCTCAAGGCCGACGTGGTGGCCGGGCCGTACCAGCGCGAGGCGGCCAGCCGGCCGGCCGGCGGCACGCTCATCGTCGGCGACGGCACGCGCCTCGCCCAGGCGCTGCCGGACCTGGTGGGCAGCGACCTGCGCCTCGCGACCGCCGCGGCGCCGCTGGATGCGGCTTTCTGGGCGGCCCCGGCGAGTGCCGCGGCCACCGTCGGCGGCGCGCCCGTCGCCGAGACCGTGCTCGACGCGGCCATGCGGCGCGCCGGCGGATTCTCCGCCCTGAACCTGTTTTCGTCCGGCAACGTGCGCCAGGACGCCGGCGCCGGCGTGGCGCTCGAACCGGGCGGGTCGCTGCGCATCGGCGCGGCGGCGGTCGACCTCGCCGGCAACGTCGCCGCACAGGGCGGCACGGTCGATGTCACCGCCAAGACCACCGGCGGGGCGCTCGGCCGCGTCGCCGGCGACATCCGCCTCGGCGGCGCGATCGACCTGGCCGGCGGCTGGGTCAATGATGCCCCGCTGGCGACCGGCGGACAGGCGCAGGCCGCGGCCGTCGTCACCACCGGCGGCAAGGCGACCTTCAAGGGCGAGCAGGGCGTGCGGATGG
>JAEUOS010000101.1 GCA_016790695.1 Burkholderiales bacterium | reverse complement strand
CATAGAGCGTGGTCGTCTTGCCGCTGCCGGTGGGGCCGGTGACCAGCAGCATGCCGTAGGGTGCCGCGGCGAGCGCGCGGATGGCCTGGTGGTCGCTGCCGGAGAAGCCGAGGCTGCCGAGCGTGATGCCGCGGTTGGCGTCGGCCAGCGCCTGCTTGTCGAGGATGCGCAGCACCGCGTCCTCGCCGAACACGCTGGGCATGACCGAGACGCGGAAGTCGATCTCGCGGCCGCCCTTCCTGACCTTGAAGCGGCCGTCCTGCGGCACGCGGCGCTCGGCGATGTCGAGCTCGGCCATCACCTTGATGCGCGAGACGACCTGCTCGGCGAGGTCGTGGCCGGCCGCCGCGCCGACCTGCGAGAGCACGCCGTCGAGCCGGTACTTGATGTGCATGCCGTCGGCCACGGACTCGAGGTGGATGTCGGAGGCGCCGGCGGCGAGCGCGTCGTAGAGCGTGGAGTCGACCAGCTTGACCACCGGCGAGGCCTGCGCGCTGATCGCCGCCAGCGACAGGTCCTCCGCGTCGTCGTCGGCGCGCGCGCCGGCGGCGAGCGATTCCAGGCCGTCCATTGCGCGCAGGTCGCGCTCGTGGCGCGCAAGCCAGGCGCCGATCTCGGTCGCGTGCGCGAGTCGCCAGGCCAGCGCGCGCCCGGCGCGCTCCTCGAGCCAGGCGCGGCGCGTCAGGTTGAACGGATCGGCGGTGACGGCGAGGAGGCGGGCGCCGTCGTCGAGCAACAACAGCTCGCGTGCCTGCGCCTCGGCGAACGGCAGCAGTTCGAAGGCGGGACGGCAGCGCTCCATGTCGGCGAGGCTGATGGCCGCGATGTCCGCGTAGGCGGAGAGCGCGGCGAGGAAGCCGGGCGCATCCAGGCCCAGCTCGGCTTCGAGGCGCGCGATCAGGGTGCGTGCATCGCCGCGCGCGCGCGCCGCCGCGAGCGCGCCGGCAACATCGCCCGCGGCGGCGGCCGCGGTGCGGGCCCGCGTGCCCGCTTCCGCCGGCGCGTTCACCGCACCTGCTCCGCGAGCTGGAAGATCGGCAGGTACATGAGCACCACCACCGCGCCGATCACCAGACCCATCGCCAGCATCAGCACCGGGCTCGCCAGCCGGGTCAGCCATTCGGCGGCGCGTTCGGCCTCGGCGTCGTGGAACTGCGCGATGCGCTCCATCATCGCGCCGAGCTCGCCGGTCTTCTCCCCGACCCTGAGCATGCGCAGGATCACCGGCGTGGCCAGGCCGCTGGCGTCGAGCGCGTCGGACAGCGCGCGCCCCTCGCGCACCTGGCGCACCGCGGCGGCCAGCGCCGGCCGCAGATGCGCCTGCAGCAGCCCCTCCGACATCGCCAGCGCGCGCACCACCGGCACGCCGCCGCCGACCAGCATGCCGCAGGTGCGGAAGAAGCGCGCCATCTGGTAGGCGAGCAGCCGCGCGGCGACGAACGGCACGCGCCACAGCAGCATCCCGGCCCAGGCCGCCGCGGCGCGCGAGCGGAACAGCGCGACCAGTGCGACGGCGCCCAGCGCGCCGAGCACCGCGAAGGCCGCGCCGTTCTCGGCCAGTGCGGTGCCGGCGGCGAGCAGCCATTGCGAGGCCAGCGGCAGGTCGCCGCCGATGTCGGCATAGACGCGCGCGAAGCGCGGCACCACATAGGCGAGCAGGAACAGGACCACCAGGCCGCCGACGACGAGCAGCAGCACCGGATAGATCGCGGCATTGACGAGCCGCGCGCGCACCGCCTCCTGCTGCTGGCGGTAGGCGACATAGCGGCCGAGCGCCTCGGCGAGATCGCCGGTGCGTTCGCTGGCGCGCACGGTGGCGACGAACAGCGGCGGGAACGCCTCCGGCCGGCCCTCGAGCGCGGTCGACAGCGTGCGCCCCTCGCCGAGCGCGGCCGCGACCGCGCCGAGCACCTGGCGCGCGGCCGCGCGCGGCTCCTTCTCGGCCAGGGTCTCGACGGCTTCGAGGAGCGCGATCCCGGCCTCGAGCAGCGCGCGCAGTTCCTGGGCGAACTGGGTGAGCGCGAACGCGGCCTCGCCGCGCAGCGCGCGCGCGCGCGCGAGCGACAGCACGCCGAGCCCGTCGGCGGCCAGGCGCGCAGCGGCGTCGTCGGCGTCGGCCGCGATCAGCTCGACCGTGCCGACTCCGCCGCCGGGCCGGATCACGCGCGCCCTGTATCGCATCGCGCGGCGCCCCTACCAGTTGGTGACGTCGGCGGCATCGCCGCTGCCGCCGGGCTGGCCGTCCTTGCCCAGCGAGAACAGGTCGAACTCGCCGTGCTCGCCGGGCTGCCGGTACTGGTAGGGCTTGCCCCAGGGATCGTCGGGGATGCTCTTGCGCAGGTACGGCCCGGCCCAGCGCGATTCGTTCGCGGGCTTGACCATCAGCGCGGCCAGGCCCTGCTCGGTGCTCGGATAACGGCCGGTGTCGAGCCGGTACTGGTCGAGCGCCGACTCGAGCGCGGTGATCTGCGCGCGCGCCGCCTTCGCCTCGGACTTGCCGATCTGCGCGAACAGGCGCGGCCCGACATAGCCGGCCAGGAGCCCGATGATGACCATCACCACCAGCAGCTCCAGGAGGGTGAAGCCGCGGCTGGTCGAATGGCGGAGCGGGGTTCGGGTCATGGGTCTGGGACGGTCGCGGCGGCAGCGCACAACGGATGCGCCGCGCGGCGGTCGCGCGGCCGGACTGGGGAAGATATGAAGCGCGCGTGACAGCACGATGAAGCGCACGACACACCCGGGATACGCCGTACGGCGCGCCCGACCATGGTCCGTTCGGCCCATCCTGGGCGCGATCGCTGTCACACGGCTGTCGCCGGCGCGCGCCGCTGCGGCGCCGCGCCGCGAATTCTGGGCCGTCGACATGACGCGCGCATTGCGCCGCCCGCCCGGCCGGCCGCGCCGCCCGCTCAACCGGCGGAGCGCGTGCGCCAGCGCGCGAGCACCGCGGGCACGTAGGCACGGGTCTCGCGATACGGCGGAATCGCCATGCGCGCCGCGACGACGCTGCGCGGCCCGGCGTTGTAGGCCGCGAGCGCCAGGGCGACGTCGCCGTTGAACAGGGCGAGCAGGTCGCGCAGGTAGCGTGCGCCGGCCCGCAGGTTCTGCGCGGGGTCGTAGGCATCGGCGACGCCGTAGGCGCGCGCGGTGGCCGGCATCAGCTGCATCAGGCCCATCGCCCCCTTCGGCGAGCGCGCGCGCGGATTGCAGCGCGATTCGGCCCACACGACCGCGCCGATCAGCGCGGCGTCGACGCCGGAGGCCGCGGCGGCGGCGGCGATCTCGTCCGCCCACGCGGCCGGACGCTCGTCGCAGGCCGCGACGCGGCCCGCCGGCGGCATGGTCAGCGCCGCGCTCTCGCCGATGCTGAACAGCCACACCGCCCCCGCGTGCGGCGCACCGTCGGTGACGAGCCAGCCGCCCTGCGCGTCCTCGTATGCCGCCACCGGCGCGGCCGCGGCGCGCGCTGCGGCGGGCACGCACGGCAGGGCGAGCACCGCCAGGACGGCGGCCGCATGCACGAACCCGTGTCGGCGATCCCGCACCGGCCGCTCCTAGCGCAGGCCCTTCAGGCCCTTCTCGATCGCGCTGTCGGTGGCGGCCGCAGGCGCCACCGGCGGCGTGCGGGTTGCCGCCGGCGCCGCGGGCGCGGCGAACTCGCCGACGTACTCCAGCTTCGCCGCGGCACGCAACTGCATCAGTTCGGCACGCGCGACCTCGCCGCGCTTCTGGCTGACCAGAAACTGCTCGATCGCGGGCGTCGCCTCCTCCGGCGACTGCGGCGCGGCCAGGCGCGCGACCAGTTGCACGATGGTCACGCGCCCATTGCCGCCGAGCGCGCCGATCTCGCCTTCCTTCATCCTGCCGAGCGTCGGCAGCACTTCGAGCGGCAGCTGCTCCGCCGGACGCACCGCGGAGTTGGCGTTGAAGCGGACGTCGTTCCGGCGCAGGAAGGCCACGATGTCGTTGAGGTTGCGGGTCTTGCCGACGAGCTCGAGCAGCGGCTGCGTGAGCTGTTCGGGAACGCTGGCGACGATCTCCTGCAACCGGTAGATGCTGCGCTGGGCGAACAGTTCGGGGCGCGCGTCGTAGAACCTGCGCACTTCGTCCGGCGCCGGCTTCGCGGTCCCGGACGCGACCGCGCGTTCCATGTAGGCCTGCGCGAGCACCTGCCGGCGCGCCGCATCGAGCGCGGCGAGTACTTCCGGATTGCGGTCGAGCTTCGCATCGATTGCCTTCCGGACCAGCAGCTGCTGGTCGACCAGTTGCTCGAGTGCCTGGCGGCCGGCAGCCTTGGCGTCGTCGGCGGCGGCGCGCCCGGCGCGCGCGAGCGCGTGGTTGATCTGGTGCACGGTGATCTCCACGCCATCGACCCTGGCGGCGACCTGCGACGGTGCCTTGGCGGCATCGGTGCCGGGCTTGCCGCAGGCGGCGAGGACGAGGGCCGCAGCCAGCGCGGCAGGTCGAATCGAGACGGTCATGGAGGGGCGGCGCCGCGGCGGGTGCCGATGCTGGGAGGGACGCGGGATTCTGCGCCGCGCGCATGACCGCCGTGTTGCAGCCGCGCCGCGGCCGCCCCGTCGCGATGCCTCGTCCCCGGCGCGGTCGCGGGGACGTGATCCGATCGGTTCATCGTGCATGAGCCGTTCGGCTCATCCCGGATGCGCCGTGCCGCACGGCGGCGGGGGCTACGGGTTCACACCGGCGTCACCGGCCGCCCGCACGCTCTCCGGATCCGCACCCGCCCCGGCGACGAACCATGCGCACCCTCCCAGTCTGGCTTGCCCTCCTGCTGATCGCCGGCGGGGTTCTCCGTCCCGCGCCGGCCGCAGCGGCCACGCTGGAGGTCACCGCGAGCCAGGACACCAGCATCTTCTTCGGCACGCCGGCCGCGCTGTCGCTGGCCGACGGCAGCGGCGACAACCTCTGGCTCGCGGTCACCGCGGAGGGACTCGGTCGACGGCTGCTGCTCAGGTTCGACGTGAGCGCCATTCCGCCCGGGGCGACGGTCCGCGCGGTGACCCTGACGCTCTACCAGTCGCGATCGCGCGACAACCACGACGTCGCCGTGCACCGCCTGCTCGCCTCCTGGGGCGAGGGTGCGTCGAACGCAGGCGGCGCAGGCACCGGGGCGCCGGCGATGGCGGGCGATGCCACCTGGGCGCACCGGTTTCACCCCGCCACGGCCTGGGCGACGCCCGGCGGCGACTTCGATCCCGCCCCGAGCGCGGTCGTGCCGGTCGGCCCGCCCGACGTCTTCTATTCCTGGGCGGCAACCCTTCCCCCGGGCGGCACCCCGATGCCGAAGCTGGTGAGCGACGTGCAGGCCTGGGTCGACACGCCGGCGTCCAACCATGGCTGGATCCTGATCGGGAAGGAGACCGATTCGCAGAACGCGAAGCGCTTCCAGAGCCGCAACAACTCCCTCGCACAGAACCGCCCGCGCCTGACCGTCGTCTACGACCTGCCGCCCGCGAGCGGAGACGGCGAGGTGCCGCTGCCGGCATGGTCGCTGGCGCTGCTGGCGCTGATCCTCCTGCGCGCTGGCATGGCCCGAACGGACCATGGCTGATTCGCCGCCGGGGCATCGCCGCGTCACATGCGCTGCCCAGAATCGCCCGTGAAATCCACCCGGGCCGCGTTCGCACGATGCAGCCCGATCGTCCATACCTCCACAGGAGCGCCATGCAATGAAGGGCAATTCGCATCCCAAGAACGACGTCTCGCTCAACCCGTCCGCCACCCCGTCGATCCGCGATGTGATCGGCGCGGTCGACCACGGGCGTCGCCGCTTCATCGTCAGGAGCGGCGCGGGCGCCGCCGCGCTGGCCTCGGCGGGCGGCCTGACCCTGGGCGGCCTGGTCTCGACCGTCGAGGCGGCGCCGGTGCCGCCCGGCCCCGGGTTCCCCGGCTACGGCTTCACGATGGTCCCGCCCAGCACGGTCGCGTTCCCCGGGGCCGGTTCGGACATGGTGGCGGTCCCGTCCGGCTACACCGCGAAGGTGTTCGTCGCCTGGGGCGACCCGATCATGCCCGGCGGGCCGGCCTTTGCCGCCGATGCCAGCCAGACCGCCGCGGATCAGCTGAAGCAGTTCGGAATGCATTGCGACGGCATGCACTTCTTTCCGTTCTCGGGTCCCGGCGGCACGCCGCTCAACGACCGCGGCCTGCTCTGCGTGAACCACGAGTACACGCATGAGGCGATCCTGCACGTGGGCGGTCAGGGCGCCGGGCCCGCCTATACCATCGCCAAGACCCGCAAGTCGCAGGCGGCCCACGGCGTCGCGGTCGTCGAAGCGCGTCGCGTCGCCGGCAAGTGGACGGTGATGAAGAACTCCCCCTTCGGACGCCGCATCACCTCGAACACGCCGATGCGGATCTCCGGGCCGGCGGCCGGCCATGCGCTGATGAAGGCGAACGCCTACACCATCACCGACGCGGGCAGCGTGCCCACCGGCGCACTGACCGACGGCTTCTCCGTCAACGGCACCATCAACAACTGCGCGCACGGCATCACGCCCTGGGGCACGTACCTGACCTGCGAGGAGAACTACAACGGCAACTTCGGTTCGTCGACGACGGTCGACACCTCGACGGCCACCGAGACCAGCAAGCTGCGCCGCCGCTACGGGCTCTCGGCCGCCGGCTTCGGCTACCGCTGGCACGAAACCGACCCGCGTTTCGACCTGAACCTCAACCCCAACGAGCCCAACCTGTTCGGCTGGGTCGTGGAGATCGACCCGTTCGCGCCTGCCAGCATGCCGGTCAAGCGCACCGCGCTGGGCCGCTTCAAGCACGAAAGCGCGCAGTACGTGGTCGACAAGGACAACCGCGTCGCCTTCTACATGGGCGACGACGAGCGCAACGAGTACATCTACAAGTTCGTCTGCGCCGGCACGTACAACCCGGCCAACCGCGCCGCCAACCGCAACCTGCTCGACAGCGGCACGCTGTACGTCGCCAGGTTCGACAGCGATCTGACCGGCGACTGGATCCCGCTGGTGCCGGGCACGATCGGCCTGAACGGCCAGGCGCTGCGCGACAACCCGAACTTCGCCGGCGCCAACGACGCCGAGGTGCTCGCCAAGATCCTGATCAAGACGCGCATGGCAGCCGACGCGGTCGGCGCCACGATGATGGATCGCCCCGAGTGGACCGGCGTGCGTCCGCGCATCCTCGGCTACAGCGAAGTCGAGATCTACTGCACGCTGACCAACAACAACCGGCGCGGCACGAACACCCCGAGCTCCAACAATCCCGACGGCTCGACCGCGGCTGGCGGCGCGCGTCCGCCGGTGGATGCCGCCAACCCGCGCGCGGACAACGTCCACGGCCACATCATCCGCTGGCGCGAGACCGGCCAGTCGGTTGCCGCCGCGACGTTCGCCTGGGACCTGTTCGTCCAGAACGGCGACACCATCACGACGCGCGCGCCGCACGCGAGCGGGACCAACAACTACACCGGGAACATCGTCGACGCCGATGCCGCCGGCAGCGCCGACTACGGCGCGCCGGACGGCCTGTGGTTCGACCAGTTCGGCCGCCTCTGGGTGCAGACCGACCAGCAAGGCGACGCCATCGGCGACGTCTGGCAGAACATCGGCCGCAACGTCATGGTCTGCGCCGATCCCAACACCGGCGCGACCCGCCGCTTCCTCACCGGGCCCAACCAGTGCGAAGTCACCGGCGTCGTCCTGACCCCGGACGGGAAGACGATGTTCGTCGGCATCCAGCATCCGGGCGAGGACGCGACTGCCGCCGCCCCCGAGCAGTTCTCGGCATGGCCGCAGTCCCAGTTCGGCGTCGAATCCGACGGCGTCACCCCGCTGCCGGCCGGCCGGCCGCGCTCCTCGGTGGTGGTGATCACCAAGGACGACGGCGGCATCATCGGCACCTGATCGGCATCCCTCACGACTCAATGCAAAGGAACGAAACATGAAACTCTCCCTCCTGGCGGCCGCCGCCGCCGCACTCCTGATCGGCGCCGCGCCGGCGCACGCCTCGCTCGTCGGCAGCCCCCTCGCCATCAGCGCCCCCACCTCGGTGATCGACTTCGAGGCCTTCGACGGCCTCCTGACCATGGGCCCGCTGGCCCTGGCGCCCGATGTCACCTTCACCGGTGACGCGGGCAGCGAGATCGGCGCCAACAACCGCGACCTCGGCGCCAACGGCCTCTGGGGCGGCGCCGGGAACTTCGCCGCCGGCGGCTTCGTCGGCGAGCTGCGCTTCACCTTCGCCGGTGTCAGCAGCGGCGCTGGCGCGTTCGTCAACCACTACGCGGACGGCATGCTGCCGTTCGGCATCGTCGTGACCGCCTACGGCGAGAACAACCAGATCATCGAGTCGCACACCGTCTCGGTGACCACGGCGATCGACAGCTACAACGACGGCGTCTTCCTCGGCATCACGCGCACCACGGCGGACATCCGCTCGATCTCGTTCAAGGGGGTCGGCACCGTGGTCGACAATCTGACCTACACCACGCCGGTGCCGGAACCCGGCACGTACGCGATGCTGCTCGCCGGGCTGGCGCTCGTGGGCTCGATCGCGCGCCGGCGCCGCTAGCCGGTTCCGCGCGGCCGGCGATGCCGGCACCGCGCGGGCCGGGTTCGCCAGAGCAAGGCCGCGCGAGCGGCCTTGCTTTTTTCCTGGATGGCGCCGCTTCCCCTGGTGTCCGCGCCGATCGCGCATCGCACGCGGGAGACCGTGGGCCAATCAGCTCATCGTCAAGACGTTTCGCGAACACTCGCATGCAACACGGGACGCGCAGACTGCCTGTCGAGCGCCTCGGCATCGGAACCGATGTCACCCGGCTGCCTCGACCAGTTCCCCATACCCAGGAAAGGATTTCCATGCGTTCCAGCACCGTCTCCCCGACCCGTCGCAGCGTGCTCAAGGGCGGCGCCGCCGCCGTCACCGCCGCGTTCGCGGGGCCGATCGCCGCACTTGCCGTCCGCAACGCCGAGGCTGCGGCGTTCGACGCCTGCGCGCCCGGCGTGGCCTCGATCCAGGTCGCCAGTCCGTATGGGCCGCTGGCCCCGGTCAACGACCTCACCACCGGGCTGCCGCTGATCCAGTTGCCCCCCGGCTTCAGCTACAAGTCGACGGGCTGGACCGGCGACGTCATGGCCGACGGCCTGGCAACGCCGAGCGCGCACGACGGCATGGGAATCGTGCGCGCAAAGCGGGTCGGCCGCAGCCTGGAGATCGTGCTGGTGCGCAACCACGAGCGCAGCACCTCGACAAACGCCGCGAACATCATGGGCGCGGGGCTGAACGCGGTGCCGAAGTACGACATCGGCAAGACCGGCACCAATTACCAGATCGGCGGCAACTGCAACCTGGTCTGGCGCGACGGCAACTGGATCGAAAGCTACACCTCGCTGGGCGGGCTCAACCGGCCCTGCGCCGGCGGTGCCACCACCTGGGAGTCGTGGCTTTCGAACGAGGAGATCCGCAGCAACAATGTCAGCGACACCGGCAAGCGCCACGGCTACGTCTTCGAGGTGCCGGCAGACAACGGCCTGTCGAATGCGGCGCCGATCGTGGCGATGGGGCGCATGTCGCACGAGGCATCCGCGCTCGATCCGGAGACGGGCATCTGGTACCTGACCGAGGACCAGGGCAACGCAAACACCCTGTATCGCTTCCTGCCGGCCAATGCGGACGGCGGGCTCAATTCGCTGCACGCGGGCGGCCAGCTGCAGGGCCTCAAGGTCACGGGCGTGATGAACGCGGACCTGCGCTTTCCGATGCTGTGCCAGGAGTTCTCCGTCGAGTGGGTCGACATCGCCGATCCCGACCTCGACGGCGCGACGCTGGCGACCGCCAACGGCAACGTGAGCGCCAGCGGGCCCTATCGGCAGGCCTACGCCAACGGCGCCGCCATCTTCGGCGCCAACGAGGGCTGCTGGGTCGCCAACGGCATCGTCTACTTCACCGACAAGCAGGTCTCGACCAGCCCGCGGCGCTACGGGCGCATCTGGGCCCTGGACATCGCCACCAACACGCTCAAGGCGATCCTGGTGCTCGACGACATCACCGTCGGCAATTCCCCCGACAACCTCTGCGTGAGCCCGCGCGGCGGCGTCCTGTTCAACGAGGATGGCGGCAGCTCGGGCCTCAACGCCGCCGGACAGAGCGTCGCGGTGACCGCGCAACGCCTGATGGTGCTGCGACCGGACGGCAAGTCCTACGTGTTCGCCGCGCACAACTTCAACTTCAGTGCCGCGCAACTGAGCGCCGCCGGCAAGTCGGGGACGCTCGCCGGCGACCGGCGCAACACCGAATGGGCCGGCAGCTGCTTCAGCCCCGACGGCCGCGTCCTGTTCGTCAACCTCTACACCCCCGGCATCACGTTGGCGATCAGCGGTCCGTGGGCGAAGGGCCATCTGTGACACGCCGCGCCCGCCGGCTGCCGCCGTCGGGCGCCAACCCGCCACCCCCAAGCAAAGGAGTTCCGTTCATGCATTCCCGTCTCAAGGCCACCCTGGCCTCGATCGTCGCCGCCGTCGCCGCCCTGGCGGCAACCCCTTCTGCGGCAGTCGAATACGTCGGCGCCGGCTTCGCCGACGCCTCCCCAAACAACGCCGTGGTGTCCTACGGGTCCGGCGCCGCCCAGTCGTTCGACGTCAACTTCGGCGTGCTGACGCGGGTGACGCTCGCTTTCGTGACGTTTCGCGACGAGACCGCACCGACCATGAGCTTCAATGCCCTGGTCAACAACTTCGCCGGTCTGAACATCGACGGACTCATCGTCAAGCTGACCGGCGGCGCCGTGTTCCAGGCCCCCAACGGCACGGTGACGCCGACCTTCGGCACCCTCGTCGGCACCAGCGCGAGCGCGACCACGGTGACGAGCGCGCTCAGCCCCGGCGAGGGCTTCGCGATCTCCTTCGGCAATCCGCTGGCGATGGTCGGCCAGGCCGATTGGACCGTCGACTTCTCGGCAGTCGACGCGGGCAGCACCTTCGGCATCACCGTCACCGCCGTGCCTGAGGCGGACAGCTATGCGATGCTGCTCGCCGGT
>JAEUOS010000067.1 GCA_016790695.1 Burkholderiales bacterium | reverse complement strand
GAGGTTCTTGTAGACCGTGGCGTTGATGACGTGGTTGTTGATCGCCATGAGCAGCGTGTGGCCGTCGGGTGCGGCCTTGGCGACGGCCTCGCTGCCGATGATGTTGCCGGCGCCGGGGCGGTTCTCGACGATCACCTGCTGGCCCAGCGCGGCCGACATTTCCGGCGCCATCAGGCGCGCGATGATGTCGGCCGCACCGCCGGCGGTGGAGGCGACGACGATCCGGACCGGGCGGTTCGCAAATACCTGGGCGGGCGCATCGGCGGCGACGAGGGCGAGGGTCGCGGCGGCCAGGCACACCATGCCGCGGAGGCGCGCACTGCGCCGATGCTGGATCATGTCGGTGGTTCCTTCTTGCGGGTTGCCGGCTACTCCGGCTTGATGCCGCCGGCCTTGATCAGCGCGCGCCACTTGGCGATCTCGCGCTCGAGGTAGCGGCCGAGCGCCTCGGCGCTGTCGCCGCCGGGCTCGAGCCCGTGGCCCTGGAACACCGCGGCCAGTTCGCTCGACTTCAGCACCGCCACCGTCTCGGCGTGCAGGCGCGCCAGGATGTCCCTGGGCGTGGCCGCGGGCGCGAAGGCCGCGTACCAGGTCAGCACCTCGTAGCCGGGCAGCCCCGCCTCCGCAACGGTCGGCACCTCGGCAAGCGAGGGGACGCGCCGGGTTCCGGTCACCGCCAGCGGCACCAGCTTGCCCGCCTTGATCAGCGGAATCGCCGGCGACAGCGCGAGGAAATGCAGCGGCACCTGGCCGCCCACCGTGTCCGCCAGCGCCGGACCGGCGCCCTTGTAAGGGATGTGGGTCATGCGGATGCCGGCCATCTGCATCAGCAATTCCATCGACAGGTGCGACGACTGCCCGGTGCCGCCTGAGGCGTAGTTGATCTGGCCCGGTTTCGCCTGCGCCATGGCGATCAGATCCTTGACCGAGCGCGCGGCGAACGACGGGTGCACGACCAGGATGTTCTGGCTGGTGGCCAGCATGGTGATGGGCGCGAAGTCCTTCACGGGGTCATACGGCAGTTGCGCATACATGCCCGGGTTGATGCCGAAGGGGCCCGCGTAACCCAGCACGAGCGTGTAGCCGTCGGCCGGCGCGCGCGCCACCAGTTCCGAACCGATCACGCCGTTGCCGCCGCCGCGGTTGTCGACCACCACCTGCCGGCCCAGGCGTTCGCCGAGGCGCTGGCCCACCAGGCGCGCGATCGCGTCGGGCGCGCCGCCCGCCGGCGCCGGCACCACCAGGCGGATCGGGCGATTCGGATAGTCCTGCGCCGCTGCTGCCGCGGGCAGCAGCACCAGTGCGGCCAGGCCCAGGCACCGCAACGCGTGTGAACGCAACATGCTCAACTCCCTTCTCCTGCACGTGGTGCGTGACGCGGCAGGCCCGGCAGGTCGCGAAACAGCCAGGGATGTCGCGCCCGGTACGCGGTCTCGAAACGCGCGATGGCCTGCGCATGCTGCTGCGTCATGCCGATGTCGTCCAGCCCCTTGAGGAGCTGTTCCTTGCGCACCGCATCGATGTCGAACCGCACGGTTCCGCCCTGCGGCAGTGCGAGCGTCTGCGCCGCGAGGTCGACTGCCACGTGCGCGCCGGGGTGCGCCTCCAGGTGCGCGGCCAGCGCGGCCACGGTGGCTTCCCCGAGCACGACCGGCAGCAGGCCGTTCTGCAGGCAGTTGGCGTAGAAGATGTCGCCGAAGCTGGGCGCGACCACGCAGCGTATGCCGAAGTCCTGCAGCGCGTAGATCGCGCCTTCGCGGGTGGAGCCGCAGCCGAAGTTGCGGCCGGCGACCAGCACGCGCGCGCGGTCGAACGGCGCGCGATTGAGCACGAAGTCGGGCCGCACGCTGCCGTCCTCGGCGAAGCGCTGGTCGTGGAACAGGAAGTTGCGGTAGCCCGCCGCCAGCGGCTTGCGCAGGAACTTGTGCGGAATCAGCTTGTCGGTGTCGATGTTCGGCTCGAACAGCGGCGCGGCGACCGCGTCCAGGGGCGTGAACGCCTGCATGCCGGTGCTCATGCGAGCGCCCTCGGGTCGGCCAGCCGTCCGGTGACGGCAGCAGCGACCGCCGCAGCCGGGCTCACCAGGTGGGTGCGCGAGCCGCGTCCCTGGCGCCCCTCAAAGTTGCGGTTCGAGGTCGAGGCGCAGCGCTCGCCCGCGGGCACGCGGTCGCCGTTGGACCCGGTGCACATCGAGCATCCGGCGTCGCGCCACTCGAAGCCGGCGGCGAGGAACACCTCGTGCAGGCCTTCGGCCTCGGCGGCGCGCTTGACGGTGCGCGACCCCGGCACGACCAGCGTCGGCACGCGTGCGCGGCGCCCTTGCGCCAGGGAGGCGGCGATGCGCAGGTCCTCCAGGCGCGCGTTGGTGCACGAGCCGATGAACACGCGATCGATCGCGACGTCGCGCAGCGCCGTCCCCGGGGCCAGGTCCATGTACTCGAGCGCGCGCGCGGCACGCTCGCGCCGCGCCGCGTCCGCGAACGCGCGCGGATCCGGCACCACGCCGCCGATGCCGACCGCCTCGTCCTGATTGGTGCCCCAGGTCACCATCGGCTCGATGCGCGCGCCGTCGATCTGCACGTCGCGGTCGAAGCGCGCGCCGGCGTCGCCAGGCAGCGTGCGCCAGAATGCCAGCGCCGCATCCCAATCGGCGCCCTTGGGCGCGTGCGGGCAGGCCGCCAGGTAGTCCCAGGTCTTGCGGTCGGGCGCGATCAGTCCGGAGCGCGCCCCGGCCTCGATCGACATGTTGCACACCGTCATGCGCCCTTCCATCGAGAGCGCCTCGATGGCTGTGCCGGCGTACTCGATGACATGGCCGTTGCCGCCCTCGATGCCGATCTCTGCGATCACGGCCAGGATGATGTCCTTGGCGGAAACCAGCGGCCCCGGCGTGCCCGCGACCGTGACGCGCATGCGGCGCGGCTTGGACACCCACACCGTCTGGGTCGCGAGGATGTGCTTGACCTGCGATGCGCCGACGCCGAAGCCGAAGATGCCGAAGGCGCCGTGGGTCGAGGTATGCGAATCGGCGCCGCTGACGATCATGCCCGGCTGGCACAGGCCCAGCTCCGGCCCGACCACGTGCATGATGCCCTGCGCCGGATGGTCCATGCCGTAGTGCACGATCCCGGTGGCGCGCGCGTTGCGCGCCAGCTGCTCGACCATCACGCGCGCCTCGGGATCGGCGATGCCGGCGCTGCCCCGGTCCCGGCCCGCCGTCGGCACATAGTGGTCGGAGAACGCCAGGGTCTGGCGCGGCCGGTGCACGCTCCGGCCTTCGCTCGACAGCGCGTCGAACGCATAGAACGGCCCTTCGTGCACCAGGTTGCGGTCGACGTAGACCAGGCTCTCGCCGCCCTCGCGCGAAGTGATGACGTGGGCATCCCAGATCTTGTCGAACAGGGTCCTCGCTGCGGTCATGAACTCTCCGTCGATCCGATCGCCGGCGTGAAGCAGGCAGCGCCCGCGCCGGCGCGCGCATTGCGCCGGCATCGCGCACTGCGCCGCCGGCATCGCGCATCGCATGCCATGTTACACGGCAGCATCGCGCGCCGGTTGCGGCGCGGACGGTGTCGCCGGACGCCGCCGGCTCAGTCGTAGGTCAGCGCCCCGCGTCCCGGCAGCGTGCGCGCCGTGATCGCGTCGAACACCGATTCGACCTCGGTGAACGGCACGCGCATGCCGACCACCGGCTTGACCAGTCCGCGCGCCATGATCTCCATGGTCTCGACGAACTCGGCGCGCGTCGAATGGCGCGAGCCGGTGACGATGCGCTCGGTCTGGAGCAGCGTGCGCGGATCGACGCTGGCCCGGCCCTGGCCGACGCCGACGATCACCGCGCGGCCCGCGGTGGCAAGCGCGTCGATCGCCCACTGGAAGGTCGCGCCGCTGCCGACGTAGTCGACGGCGGCAGCGACGCCGCGGCCGGCGGTCAGGCGCAGGGTTTCGCCGACCAGGTCGGCGCCGTCGCGCACCAGGATGGTCGCGTCGGCGCCCCACTGCTGGGCCAGGGCCAGCTTCTCCTGCGTGACATCGGCTGCGATCACGCGCGCGCCGAACAGCCTGGCGACCTGCACGCCGTGGATGCCGACCCCGCCGCCGGCGCCGATCAGGAGGACGGTGTCGTGCGCGGCGATGCGCGCGCGCTCGCGCATGCAGTGCCAGTTGGTGTTGACCGCGTCGGCGGCAATCGCCGCCGCCTCGTAGCCGAGGCCGTCGGGGATCGGCAGGAAGTTCTCCGCCGGCAGGCAGACCTGCTCGGCGAAGCCGCCGTCGCGGTGCACGCCGACGTAGCCGCCGAAGGCCTCGCACAGGGTTTCGCGGCCGCCCCGACAGAACCGGCAGCGACCGCAGGTGAGGTAGAAGTAGACCGCGCAGCGCTGCCCGACGCGCAGATGGGTGACGCCACTGCCGAGCGCGACGATGTCGCCGGCGAGCTCGTGGCCCATGATGCGCGGCGCGCTGCCGCCGAAGGCGCCGCTGCGCATGTTGAGGAGCGTGAGGCCGACGCCGGCCGCGCGCACGCCGAGCACCGCCTCCCCGGGTCCCGGTTGCGGCGCGGCACGCTCCTCGAGGCGGGATCGCTCGCCCCACTGTTGCACCACCATGGCTTTCAAGAGTCCTCCGTCGTCGTAACCGGCCGGGTCGGTCGGTGCATTATCATCGCGCCGCCGCAACCTGCGCGGCAGATTCGACAACCGGAGATTTGCCATGAACTTTCAGCCCTCGGAAGAAGAAGCCCTGCTGCGCGAGGCCGCATCGCGCTGGGCCGCGGAGCGCGCGGCCGCGCCCGGCGACCCCGCGTCGCGCTGGAGCGAGATGGCGGCGTTCGGCTGGCTGGGCATGACCCTGCCCGGTGCGGATGGCGAAGCGCCCGCGCTGGGGCTGGTGGAAGCAGCGGCTCTTGTCGAATGCCTCGGACCGGCGGCGCTGCCCGACCCGTTGATTCCCGCGATCCACGAGGCCGGCGCGCTGATCGCGGCCGGAGAAGGCCCGGCGCGCGCGCGCTGGCTTGGCGGCATCGCCGACGGCAGCGCGCTGGTGGTGCCGGCTTTTTTCGATGCGGCCGGTGCGGGCGCCTTCAGGGCGACGCGCATCGGCACCGGCTGGCGTCTTGCCGGCACCAAGCGCCCGGTGCCGTCGGGCGCGCGCGCGGCGGCGTGGCTCGTCGAGGCGCGCGAGGAGACCGGCGCGCCGCGCTATTTCGTCGTGCCGCGCGAGTGCGCCGGCGTGTCGGTGCGCGCCTTCGCCGCCATCGACGGCGGCGAGGCGGCGGAACTCGTGTTCCGGGACGCGCGTGTCGAGGCCGACGCGGAACTCGCCGGCCTCTCCCCCGAGCGCGTCGACACGGTGCGCGCGGCCGCGGTGCTGCTCGCCTGCGCCGAGGCCGTCGGCGCCATGCAGGCCATGCTTGCCGCCACCACCGAATACACGCGCACGCGCACCCAGTTCGGCAAGCCGCTCGCCGCCAATCAGGTGCTGCGCCACCGCATGGCCGACATGCGCATCGCGCTCGAAGAGGCGCGCGCGCTGACGGCGATGGCCGTGCGCGAGCTTTCGGCGCCGACATCTGCGTTGGCGCGCGCGGCCCTGGTGGCGGCAACGCGCGCCAAGGTGGCGGGCGCGGCGCGAAGGCTCGCCGAGGAGGCGATCCAGCTGCACGGCGGGATGGGCGTCACCGACGAGCTCAACCTCGGCCGCTATCTGCGCCGCATGCTGGCGCTCGATGCGCTCCATGGCAGTGCCGAGACGCACCTGCGGCGCCTCGCCGATCTGCCCGGCGACCGCTTCGCCGAAGCGGCCGCCCGACGCTTCCCCGAACTCGCCGCCTTCCGCGCCGAGGTGCGCGCCTTCCTCGAGGAGTCGTTGACCCCGGAACTGGTGCGCGCCGCGCGGCTGGTCACCTCGGTGTTCCCCGATCCCGACATCGGGCTCCGCTGGCACCGCAAGCTGTTCGCGCGCGGCTGGGTAGCGCCGGCCTGGCCGGTCGAGTATGGCGGCACCGGCTGGAGTTACGCGCAGCGCTGGATCTTCGAGACCGAGTCCTCGCTCGCCGGTGCGCCTGCACTGTCTCCCCTGGGCCTGCGCATGGCGGGCCCGGTGATCATGCGCTTCGGCACGCCGGAGCAGAAGGCGCACTACCTGCCGCGGCTGCTCTCGGGGGACGACTACTGGTGCCAGGGGTACTCCGAGCCGGGCTCCGGCTCCGACCTGGCGTCGCTCGCCACGCGCGCGGTGCGTGACGGCGACCACTACGTGATCAACGGTTCGAAGATCTGGACCACGCACGCGCACCACGCGAACCGCATGTTCGCCCTCGTGCGTACCGGCGACGCCACGGTCAAGAAGCACGAAGGCATCAGCTTTCTGCTGATCGACATGAAGACGCCCGGAATCACCGTGCGGCCCATCAAGAGCGCCTCCGGCGACCACGAGGTCAACCAGGTGTTCTTCGACGACGTCCGCGTGCCGGTGTCGTGCCGCCTCGGCGAGGAAGGCCAGGGCTGGACCATCGCCAAGTACCTGTTGGAGTTCGAACGCGGCGGCGCGATCACCTCCGGGCGCCTCTACACCGCGCTGGACCGCGTGCGCCGTCTGGTCGACGGCGGCGATGGCGGCACGCCGCGTGTGCTCACCGCCGACGACGCCCTCGCGTTCGCGGCGGTCGAAGTCGACATTCGCGCGCTGGAGGCGACCGAACTCTCGGTGATGTCGACCCTGGCGGTCGGCCAGAACCCCGGCTCGGTCTCCTCGCTCCTGAAGCTGCGCTGGAGCGAGATCCACCAGTCGATCACCCGGCTCGGATTGCGCCTGCTCGGCCCCGACGTGCTGGCCTTCGAGCCGGAGCGTCCGCTCTACCTGCATGCGCAGGGCGGGGTGCTCGACGACGTTGCGCGGCCGGTGGTGGCGGCGTACCTGAACGCCCGCGCCTACACGATCTTCGGCGGCACCTCGGAGATCCAGCGCGAGATCATCGCGCGCGAGTGGGTGGGGTAGGGCGGCCTACGGCGCGGCGGTGCCGGCCGGCACCAGCCCGGCCTCGGCCGCCTTGATCTGCAGTGCGAGGTACTTCGAGTTGATGCGGCACTGCGCGAAGCTGCCGGCGATGAACCACAGGCCGCGCTGCGCGGTCGGCGCGTACATGTTGCGCAGCTCCTGCGTCGCGCGGTCGAAGCCCCAGATCGGGCCGATGCGCTCGGCGACGGCCGTGCCGAACAGTCGCTCGACCACCGCGGTCTGCCCGCGGTAGCCGGTGGCCAGCACGACCAGGTCGGCGCGCAGCAGGCTGCCGTCGGTCATGCGCGCGCCGTCGGCGACGAAGCGCTCGATGTCGGCGAACTGCCGCACCGGGATCCTGCCTTCGGCGATCAGGTTCGAGCAGCCGACGTTGAAGTAGTAGCCGCCGCCGCGCGTGAGATACATGAACTGCCAGCCGGTCTCGTCCTCGGTGTTGAGGCGAAAGCCCGCGCGCTCGAGGGCGGCATGGAGCGCGCGGTCCATCGCGCGCGACTGCGCGGCCAGCAGGCGATGGGACTGCTCGAACAGCGCGAGCGGCGTGGACGCGGCGATCAGGTCGCTTTCCTCGAGCGCGCGGCCCTCGTTGTAGATCGTGTAGGGCAGCTGCGCGCTGGGCTCGATGTCGACCACCAGCGTGGGGCTCCGCTGCACGAGCGTCACCTGCGCGCCGTTGGAGTGCAGGTCCTGGGCGACGTCGTGGCCGCTGGTGCCGGTGCCGATCACCAGCGCCGGCCGCCCGGCCCACGGGGCCGCGTCGGCGTACTGGCTCGAGTGCAGGACGCGCCCGGCGAACCCGGACAGTCCGGCGATCTGCGGCAGGTTCGGCAGGTCGCTCGCGCCGGTCGCGAGGACGATGTGGCGCGGGCGCAGCGTGCGCGTGGCGCCGTCGCGCCGGACTTCCGCGATCCAGTGCCCGGCCGCGTCGTCGTAGCGGGCGCCGCGAAAGTCGGCGCCGGTCCAGAAGTTGATCTCCATCGCCTCGGCATAGGCTTCGAACCAGGCGGCGAGCTTGTCCTTGGGAAGGTAGGTCGGGAAGCCGGGCGGGAACGGCATGTAGGGCAGGTGGTTGACCTGCACCTGGTTGTGCAGCGTGAGCGCGTGATAGCGGTGGCGCCAGTTGTCGCCGATGCGGGCCTCGCGGTCGACCACCAGGGTGTCGACGTCGAGGTGGCGCAGGCGCGCCGCGATCGACAGCCCGGCCTGGCCGCCGCCGACCACCAGCACCGCCGGGTCGCGGTCGGCATAGGCCGCTGCGGCGCGCCGCCGGTCGAGCCAGTTGGGGCCGCGGAAGTCGCGCGAATAGGCCTCGCCGCGCGGCCGGCGGCTGCCCGCCAGTTCCTCGAAGCCCTTGAGTTCGTCGACCGCGGTGAAGAGCGTCCAGGCGCGCGGCAACGCGGTCTCGCCCGACGGCGGATCGAGGCGCAGCACGCCGACGCAGCGCGCCGGCGCGGTCTCGAAGCGCACGAACGCCTCGATCACCTGGGCACCCGCGCGCGTGACGCGGCGGGGCGGCGTGCGCGCGGGATCGATCGCGAACGTGCGCGGCTGCTTGTCGGCGCCATGCCGCAGCAGCGCGCCGGCAACCGCAGCCGCGCCGCTCACGGTCGTCACGCGCCAGGTGAAGGCGACGAGGTCGCGCCAGTGGGCGTCCGGACGGAACAGCCGTTCCAGTGGCGCCGCCTCTCCTGCCGCGAGGGCCGCGGCGAACGCCGCCAGCCATCGGCGCGCGGCCTCGGCATCGGCCTCGGCGTGGGCGTGGTTGAGGGTGTCCGCTTCGGTCATGCGCGGCGTTTCCGGCGGGCGCGGCGGCGTGCTCAGTCGACCTTGATTCCGGCCGCCTTGACCACCGCCGCCCAGCGTTCCATGTCCTTCCTGACGAACGCGGTGAACTCCTCGGGCGTCCCCGGGGTGGGAATCAGGCCGGCCTTGTCCAGGCTCGACGCGACGTCGGGCAGGCGCATCACGTCGCGCAGCGCCGCCTGCAGGCGCGTCTGGATCTCGCGCGGCGTCGCCGCCGGCGCGAACAGGCCGTACCAGTAGTCCATCAGGTACTCCGGCACGCCGGATTCGGCGAAGGTCGGCACCTCGGGCAGCGTCGGCACGCGCTGCGTGGTGGCCACCGCGATCGGCTTGAGCCGCCCGCCCTTGACGAGCCCGATCACCGAGGGCACCGTCGTGAACACCAGTTGCACCTGGCCGCCCGCGAGGTCGGCCACGGCCGCGCCGGTGCCCTTGTACGGCACGTGCGTGATGTCGACCCGGGTGACGTAGCGGAACAGTTCCGCCCCCATGTGCGCGCCGCTGCCGGCGCCGGCCGAGCCGTAGTTGAGCTGGCCGGGCCGGGCGCCGGCGAGCGCGATCACCTCGCGCGGCGTGGCCGCCGGCACCGACGGATGCGCGACCAGGATCATCGGCGTGGAGGCGAGCGGCGCCACCGCGACGAAATCGCGCCAGACGTCGTAGCCGAGCTTCTGGGTGACGCTCGGGTTGATGCCGATCTCGGAGATCGAGCCGATCATCAGCGTCTGCCCGTCGGGCGCGGCCTGCGCGGTGTAGCGCGCGCCGATGGCGCCGGCGGCGCCGGCGCGGTTCTCGACGATCACCGGCTGGCCGAGGCGCTCGGCCAGGCGCGGGGCCAGGATGCGCGCGAGGATGTCGGTGCCGCCGCCGGTGGCGAACGGCACCTGCAGGCGGATCGTCTTGTCCTGGCCGTGCGCCGGCACGGCCGCCAGCGCCGCGACGCACAGCGCGAGGGCGAGACCGGCGCGGCGACGCATCATGCCGCCCTGCCGGCGGCGAGCACCGGCACCGCCGGCATCGTGCGCAGCAGGCGGCCGTAGCCGGGCACGCTGGCGTGGCCGCCGATGATGCGCAGCGCCGCCCAGAGGGCGACATTGTTGGTCGTCAGGACCGGCTTGCCGAGCGCCGCTTCGAGCGGCTCGACGATCGAGGCCGTCCACCAGTTGCCGCAGGCGAGGAACACCGCATCGGCCGCGCTGCGGTCCGCCTTCAGGCCGAGTTCGTAGGCGGTCGCCGGCGCCAGGCGGCCGATCTCGTTGTTGCGCGTGACCTCCATCGCCTCCTGACTCACCACCTCGATGCCGTGTGCCTGGAGGAAGGCCGCCACGACCGCGTTGGTCTGCGCGGCCCAGGGCGCGGCCAGCGCGACGCGCCGGACGCCCTGCGCCGCGAACGCCTCGAGCATCGCGGTGGCGGCGGTGGTGGCGCGCCTGCCGGTGGCGTCCTCGATGCGCTTGATGAGCTGGGCGTCGTAGCCCTTGCCCATGCGCGTCGAGGGCGCGGTGGCCGCGAGCAGGATGACGTCGACGTCGGCGTCGGCGAGCTTGCGCGATTCGCGCTCGAGATCGGCGACGACGTTGAGCGTCGAGTCGGGGTCGACCGTGGCAAGCGACAGGCGGGTCACGTGCAGCGACACGCATGGCGGCAGCATCGCCGCGAACTCCGGTTCCTGGGTCGAGTTCGACGACGGCACCAGCAGGCCGATGCGCTGGGTCTTGGCGATGGTTTCCATCCGGCGGGGCTCCTCTCGATCGGGGCGGCAAGGCGGTCGTGCGCGCGCGGCGCGTGGCGCCTCGGATCGCGGCTACTCTACTCCACTCCGCGCCCCGCCCCGGCGCCGCGCCGGGGCGGGGCGCGGGCCGACGCAGGCGGTGTTGCTAAACTCGCGACCCGCACACCGGATCGCCCGGTCCATCCACCCGCAGAGGAACCCCCATGAAATTCGTGACATTCAAGAGCGGCGCCGACGAGCGCCTCGGCATTCTCGACGACGGCAAGGGCGTGCTCGACCTGGTCAAGGCCGGCCGCGCGGTGCTGGGCCGCGACCTGCCGGGCGACATGCTGTCCTTCATCGCCGCCGGCGAGGCGGCACTCGCCGACGCGCGCAAGGTGGCCGCCGCCGCCGACGGCTGGGTCGCGGCCGCGTCGGTCAAGCTGATGGCGCCGATCCCGCACTACCGCAAGAACGTCTTCTGCGTCGGGCGCAACTACAAGCTGCACATCGAGGAGGGCGCGCGCGCCCGCGGCGTGCCGGTGTCGTTCCCGCCGGTGCCGGAATTCTTCTCCAAGCCGCCGACGACGGTGATCGGCCACGGCGACGACATCGAATGGGACAGCCGCGCCACCAAGCAGCTCGACTACGAGATCGAGCTCGGCATCGTGATCGGCCGGAAGACCAAGAACATCGCGGAAGCCGACGCACTCTCGGCGGTGTTCGGCTACACCATCGTCAACGACGTCTCCGCGCGCGAGGTGCAGCGCGCCCACGGCCAGTGGTTCAAGGGCAAGAGCATGGACACCTTCGCGCCGATCGGGCCGTGCATCGTCACCGCCGACGAGTTCGGCAGCCCGAGCGGCCACCAGCTGGTGCTCAAGGTCAACGGCGAGGTGCGCCAGGACTCGAACACCTCGGACATGCTGTTCAACTGCCAGCAGATCGTCGCCAGCCTCTCCACCGCGCAGACGCTCGAGCCGGGCGACACGATCGCCACCGGGACGCCGTCGGGCGTGGCGCTCGGGATGGAGCCGCCGGCCTGGCTCAAGGACGGCGACACGGTCGAACTGTCGATCACCGGCATCGGCACGCTCGTCAACAAGGTGCGCAAGGTCGCGTAGCCGCGCCGGCGCCGACAGGATGCGGGAACTGCTGCTGGCGGCCGCGCTGGTCGCGGCCGGCGTGCCGGGCGCGCATGCCGCGGGCGATGCGGGGCGCGGGGCGCGCGTGCACGAGCGCTGCCTCGGCTGCCACGGCACCGAGCTCTACGCGCCCGGCCGGGCCAAGGTCCGGTCGCTCGCCGCGCTCAAGCGCGAGGTCGAGCGCTGGAACGCCGGGTACAACCCGAAGCTCACCGCGCAGGAGATCGACGACCTCGTGGCCTACCTCAATCGCGACTTCTACCGGTTCGCCCCCTGAGGCGCGCGGCGCGGTGGGCTCGCCCGCCGCGGCGGCGCCAGGTGCGCCTGCGCCTCCGCCGCCTCGAGCAGCGGGTGGATCTCGAAGGTCGCCGGGATCCGTTCCGCCCACTGGTTGAGCAGGCGGTGCAGTTGCGCATGGTCGGGCGCGTCGAACAGCGCGACCGCGCCGCGCCCCGGCCGCGCGTAGATCCAGCGCGCCTGGCCGTCGGCGAGCAGGGGGTTGAACCAGCGCCAGAAGCGCCGCCGCGCGGCGGCGGCCTGCGACGGCGGCTCGGGGCGCGGGGTGCTGATGATCATGAACAGCACGGCCGCGCGTCCCTAGCCCTGGTGCAGGGCCAGCACGCGCGCGACCGCCGCGCGCGCCGCCATGCGCTGCATGTGCGCCTGCACCTTCGGGTAGGCGGCGACGTCGACACCGTCGCCGTCGAGCCAGCGCGCGATGGTGAACAGGTAGGCGTCGCAGATGCCGTAGTCCTCGCCCATCACCCAGGGCCCGGCGATCAGGTCCGCCTCGATGTAGGCGAAGCAGTCGGCCATGTTCCGGGTCACCTTCTGCTTCATGCCCTCGATCACCGCGGGGTCGTCGCTCCAGCGCGCGCCGCGCCCCTTGTGCGCATGCGCGACGTGCACCGTCGAGCACAGGTAGCTGTTGAACGACTGGGCGCGCGCGAACGCGAACGGATCGGCCGGCGCCAGGCGCGCCGCCGGGAAGCGCTGCGCGACGTAGGCGAGGATCGCCGGCGTCTCGGTGAGGATGCCGTGCTCGGTGGCGAGCGCCGGCACCCGGCCCTTCGGGTTGATCGCGAGGTAGGCGGCGCTGCGCTGTTCGTTCTGCTTGAAATCGACGCGCACGGCCTCGTATCCGGCGCCGGCCTCCTCGAGCGCGATGTGCGAGGCGAGGGCGCAGGTGCCGGGAAAGTAGTAGAGCTTCAGCATCGGGGCATCCAGTTGAGAGAGCTTCGTGGGGAACGGCGGACGGAACCGCGGACGGAACCGCGGATCGACCCGCGGAGGGCGCCGCGGGATGAGCGCCGCGGCGTCGCGGATTGAACCACGCGCAGCATAGCGCGAAGCGCGGCCGGCCGGCGCGTGCTGCACAATGGCGCGCCGGCCTGCGCGGCCGGCGCAGGGGATGACGCAGACATGGGGCGAGTGGGGCAAGTGGGGCAAGTGGGGCGAATGGGGCGAATGGGGCGAATGGGGCGTCTGGCGTTCTGGAGTGGTTGCGCGCTGGCGGTGGGGCTGGCCGCCGTCGCGGTGTGGCTGCATGCGTGGCCGCCGGCGCTGGTGCGCGTCGGTGCGGCGCACGCCGCCAAGACCGTCTGCTCCGGCGTGTTCGTCGCGGGACGCGACGCGGCGCAGGTGCTGCGCGACGACGTGGTCGGTCCGGGCCATCCGCTGTTCGCGCTCGTGCGCGTGGACGTCGACCGCCGGGAACGCGTGGTGCGCGCCGGCTTGCTCGGCTTCGCCGGCGCCGGGCTCGCCGTGGCCCGCGACGGCACCGGCTGCGCCGGGGTTCCCGACGGCGACATCGCCGCGGCGCGCGCGCACCGCAGCCCGGGCGGCGCCGACGGCCAGGCGAGCGCGGCGCCGTGGCCCGCGGGCGAGGGCACGGCCGCGCCGGATGCGGCGATTCAGGCGCTGCTCGCCGACGACCGCCTGGCGGGGCCGGGGATGCGCGCCGTGCTCGTGGTGCGCGACGGCCGCATCGTCGGCGAGCGCTACGGCGCGGGCTTCGATGCCCGCGTGCCGCTCCTCGGCTGGTCGATGACCAAGACCGTCAATGCGGTGCTGTTCGGCCTGGTCGCGCGCGAGCGCAGGGGCGGCGCGGACCGGCCGGCGCTCCTGTCGGCCTGGCACGGCGACGCGCGGCGCCAGATCACCGCCGCCGACCTGCTGGCGATGTCCTCGGGCCTGGCGTTCGACGAGCGGTACGGCAGCGTCAGCGACGTCACGCGCATGCTGTTCCTGGAGCCGGACATGGCCGGCTACGCGGCGGCCCGCCCGTTGCAGCACCCGGTCGGCACGGTGTTCAGCTATGCGAGCGGCACCAGCGTCCTCCTCGCGCGCCTGTGGCAGGACGCGCTGGCCGACCCGGCGCGCGCCCTCGGCTATCCGCGCGAGGCGCTGTTCGGCCCGCTCGGCATGCGCTCGGCGGTGCTGGAAGCCGACGCGCGCGGCACCTTCGTCGGCTCCTCGTACATGCATGCCACCGCGCGCGACTGGGCACGCTTCGCCCTGCTGCTGCTCGAGGACGGCAGGTGGCAGGGCGTCGATCTGCTGCCGCCGGGCTTCGTGGCGATGCTGCGCGCGCCGGCGCCGGCGGCGGACGGGCGCTACGGGCGCGGCCAGGTCTGGCTGCACGGGCCGCGCAGCGGCACGCCGCCGGGCGTGCACGCCGATGCCGGCTTCGACCTGCCGGCGGACACCTACTGGATGCTCGGGCACGACGGCCAGTCGGTCGCGCTGGTGCCGTCGCGGCGCCTGGCCCTGGTCCGCCTCGGCCTGACGCCGGCGCGCCTCGGCTACAAGCCGCAGGCGCTGCTGCAGGCGCTGCTGCGCCTGCCGGCGGGGAACCCGGCGCCGGCGCGCTGATGCGCCGGCGTCGCCCCGGCCCGGGCTTGCAATTCGCGCGGCGTTTGACCACACTCGGCCGTTCCCGCGGCGCCGTGCGCGCGCCGCGCACCCGACCAACGAGGAGGAATGGCGCATGCCGAAGGCGTCGTGGGTATACCAGCTGAAGAACGATCCGCGCGGGATCGCGCGCGTGCTCGCCGAGGGCATCGAGACCAGCGTGTTTCCCGGCAAGCAGGTGATGATCTCGGTGGTTCGCATCGCGCCCAACGCCGCCGGGTCGGTGCACAGCCACCCCGAGGAGCAGTGGGGCGTGCTGCTCGAAGGCAGCTGCACCCGGATCCAGGACGGCGAGGCCGTGCAGTGCGAAGTCGGGGACTTCTGGTGCTCGCCCGGCGGCTCCATGCATGGCATCCGCGGCGGGCCCGAGGGCGCGGTCGTGCTGGACATCTTCAGCCCGCCGCGCGAGGAATACAAGGTCGCCGGCAGCGGCTTCGGCGCGGCGACGGTCCAGTCCTGAGGCGGCCCGACCGCACGGCCGCGAGGAGGCAACGATGCAACTGACCCCCGAGCAGATCGACGCGTACCGGCGCGACGGCTTCCTGGTGTTCCCCGACCTGGTCGCGCCCGCCGAAGTCGCGGTGCTGCGCGACGAGGTCGAGCGCCTGTGGGACGTCGAGGCCGAGGGTACGGTGCGCGAGGGCGCGCGGCGCGCGCCGAAGTCGATGTTCCGCCTGCACGAGGCCGACGGGGCGAACGCGTCCGCGCCGTTTCGCGCGCTCTCGCGCTCCCCGCGCGTGCTGGGCGTCGCGCAGCAGCTGCTCGGCGCGGACGATCTCTACCTGCACCACTCGAAGGTCAACGTCAAGGCCGCGATCGAGGGCTCGGTGTGGCCCTGGCACCAGGACTTCGGCGCCTGGAACCTCGACGGCATCGAGCGCCCCGACATGGCCACGTACATGGTGATGCTCGACGACGCGACCGAGCTCTCCGGCTGCCTGTACATGCTGCCGGGCAGCCACCGCTGGGGGCGCACCGAGGCCTACCTCGACACCAGCACCGCCTACCGCCTGTGGTCGGTGCGGCACGACGAGCTGATCCGGCGCATGCGCGAATCGCCGCCGCCGGTGGCGGTCACCGGCCGCGCCGGCACCTGCGCGATCTTCCACTGCAACCTGATGCATGCGAGCGGGCACAACCTGTCGATGGGCGACCGCTGGCAGGCGTATTTCTGCTTCAACACCTGCGCCAACCGGCCGGTGGACGTCGCCAACCCCCGGCCGGACTACGTGCGCTCGCGCAACTGGGCGCCGATGCAGCCGATGCCGGACGCGGCGGTGCTCGCCGCCGCCGCGCCGGTGCTGGCGGACTGAGCGGCGCGCATGGATTCGCTCCTTCCCGTCGCCGCCCGCGTCGGCGCCCTGCTCAAGGCGCGCGGCGAGACCGTCGTCGTCTCCGAATCGTCCGCCGGCGGCCTCGTCGCCGCCGCGCTGCTGTCGGTGCCGGGCGCGTCGGCCTATTTCCTCGGCGGCGCGGTGGTCTACACGCGGCGCGCGCGTCTGCACCTCGCCGCCATCGCCGATGCCGACATGGCCGGCATGCGCTCGTCCTCCGAGCCCTACGCGCTGCTGCTCGCGCGCACCGCGCGCGCGCGCTTCGGCGCGACCTGGGGGCTGGCCGAGACCGGCGCCAGCGGGCCGACCGGCAACCGCTACGGCGACGCCGCCGGCCACACCTGCCTCGCGGTGTGCGGCGCGCTCGAGCGCGCGGCCACGCTCGAGACCGGCAGCGCCGACCGGGTCGCCAACATGCGCGCGTTCGCGCGCGCCGCGCTCGAGCTGCTGGAAGCCGCGCTGGCCGGGACGGCGCGCTGATGGCGCGTCGCGGCGGCCGGCCCGACGATCGCAACCCCGCCCTGCCGCCGTCCGGCTGCAGGATCGGACAACAAGGAGACCGCAATGACGCCTCGTGATTTCCCGCACGCGCGCCGCCGGCTGGCTGGCGCGACCCTCGCCGCCCTCGCGCTGGCGGCCGCGCCCGGCGCCTGGGCGCAGGCCTATCCGTCGAAGAGCGTGAAGATCGTCGTGCCGTTCCCGGCCGGCGGCACCACCGACATCGTCGCCCGCCTGGTGGCGCAGCGCATGAGCGAGACCATGGGCCAGTCGGTGGTGGTGGAGAACCGCGGCGGCGCCGGCGGCTCGCTCGGCGCCGATGCGGTGGCGAAGGCGCCGCCGGACGGCTACACCATCCTGATGCACAACATCACCTTTCCGCTCGCCTCGATCTCGCTCGCGCTGGCCGGGCGCTCGCCCTACAACATCGACACCGACTTCGCGCCGATCTCCAACGTGGTCAACGTGCCGCTGGTGATCACCGCCCACCCGTCGGTGGCGGCGAAGGACCTGCG
Organism: Burkholderiales bacterium; assembly: GCA_016790695.1. Taxonomy (GTDB): domain Bacteria; phylum Pseudomonadota; class Gammaproteobacteria; order Burkholderiales; family JAEUOS01; genus JAEUOS01. The sequence continues at coordinate 44,814 of JAEUOS010000067.1, read as the reverse complement.
CGAGTTCGTCGCGCAGCTGCGCGCGAACCGGAGCCTGCAGGTCAACTACGGCTCGACCGGGCCCGGCTCGTTCATGAACGTCGTCGGCGAGGCCCTGAAGCGCGACGCGAAGATCGAGATGACCCACATCCCGTTCAAGGGCGCCGCGCCGCTCAAGCTGGAGCTCCTGGCCGGGCGCGTGCAGCTCGGCGGCGACCAGATCTCCTCCTCGCTCGCGGAGATCCGCAAGGGCACGCTGAAGGCGCTGGCGACCAACGCGACGGCGCGCGTTCCCGCCCTGCCCGACGTGCCGACGGTGCGCGAGCTCGGCTTCGCGTCGATCGAGGCCAACGGCTGGAACGGCCTGTTCGCGCCGGCGAAGACGCCGCGCGAGGTCATCGAGCGCCTGCAGAAGGAGGTCGCCGCGGCCGTGCGCCATCCGGACCTGGTCAGGCGCTTCGGCGAACTCGCGGCCGAGCCGCTCGGCTCGACGCCGGCCGAGCTCGACGCCGTGCTGCGCGGTCAGCTCGCGCAGTTCCGGCCGATCCTCACCGAACTCAAGCCGTCGGTCGACTAGGACGGCGGTCCCGGCGCGCCGCGCGCGGCGCCCGGGTGCCCGCGTGCCGCGGCGAGGAACGGCAGCATCAGCGCCGCCAGCGCGCCGGGGTTCTCTTCCGGCAGGCCGTGGCCGGCGCCGGGCACCAGGGGCTTGCCGCGCAGGTCCGGGAGCACCTGCTCGAGCGCGTCGTACGAGGCGCGCATGCGTTCGATCGACGGGTCGACGCTGCCGCCGACGAACAGGCAGGGCTGCGGCGGCTTGCGGTCGGCGACGAACGCGCCGAGCCGCCAGTTCGCTTCACGGCAGCGGTACGCGGCCAGCGGCCCGCGGAAGCCGCGCGCCGCATAGGCGACGACATAGGTGTCGAGCGCGCGCGGGCTGAGCCAGTCCGGCAGCCGGCGCGGGTCGTGGACCGTGTCGAGGAACCCCTCGCCGGGCGCCAGGTGCGGCCGCCAGCGCTGCGCGCCGTCGGCCGCGCCGGAGACGGAAAACATGATCGCGCGCAGCGAGCGGCGCACGTCGGCATCGAGCTCCGCCACGGCGGCGGGCGTGGCGAAGTAGGCCTGGTAGAACGTGTTGCCGGTGCGCGCATGGAAGTCGCGCCAGATTGCGCCGGGGGGCTGCGCGGCCCGCAGCGTCTGCGGCGTGCCGAGCAGCACCAGCGCGCCGAAGCGGTCGGCGCGCATCTGCGCCGCGGCGAACGCGTAGCTGGCGCCGACGTCGTGGCCGACGAGCGTCGCCGCGCGCACCTCGAGCGCATCCAGCAGGGCGACGAGGTCGCCGGTGCAGCGCACCTGCGTGTAGGCCTCGTCGTCGTGCGGCGCGTCGGTCTCGCCGTAGCCCAGGAGGTCCGGCGCGATCACCCGGTATCCCGCGCCGGCCAGGAGCGGGATGAGCTTGCGGAACGCGTACCAGGTGTACGGAAAGCCGTGCAGCAGCAGCAGCACCGGCCCGGCGCCCGCGTCGACGAAGTGCCAGCGGTTGCCGTTGAGGACCGCGGTCCGATGCCGGAACTGCCGGGGATCGTCGGGATCCGCCTGCATGGCGCGGCCGGTCCTAGCCCGGTTGCCCGGGTGCCGGCGCCCCCGGCGGCGGCTGCTCCGCGAACGCCGGCAGCGTGCCGAGGGCGGACAGCCAGGGCATCGCGGACCGCATCCACATGTGGAACCGGGGCGCCAGTTCGGCGCGCTGTCGCGCCGTGCCCAGGCGCAGCGAATAGACCGCCGGGTTCTCCGGATGGCTGCCGTAGATCGAGGTGCCGCACTCGGGGCAGAAGGCGAGCGCGCGCGGCGCGCCGCTCTGGGCCGTCTTCACGTAGATCTTCGGAGCGCCGCCGCGCATGCGGAAATTCTCGCGCGCCACCGGCACCCCGGTGCGGAAGGCCGTCGCGCTGTGCTCCTGGCACTGGGTGCAGTGGCAGATGCGCACCTGGGCGGGGTCGATCCGGGCCTCGTACCGCAGGTACCCGCACAGGCAGGCGCCGTCGATGTCCATGAGCATGGGTGATTCTCCTGTGGGGACACGGTCGGGGGCGCGGCCGCGCGCGGTCGGGGCCGCGGCCTGCCGATCGCCGCCGTGCGGCGCATCACCTCGCGTGCGTGCGCCGCCATGCCCGGCAGCCGGATGCTGGCATGCGCGCGCCGCGCACGCAATTGAGTTTTCCGACCCGGCGCATAACCGGATCGTTATGCGCGCACCCGGACGAACGCCTCAGCGCGACGCGCTCCCGGCGGGCGCCCAGCCGCCCCCGAGCGCCTTCATCAGGTCCACCGAATAGCCCAGCAGCGCCTGGCGGTTGCGGATCGCGGCCAGTTCGGCGTCGTTGGCGCTGCGCTGGGCGTCGAGCACCTCGAGGTAGCCCGAATAGCCGGCCGCGTGGCGGGCCTGCGCGAGTTCGAGCGCGCGCCGCGCGGCCGTCCGGCGCGTCTTGAGGGCGTCCTCGCTCTGCCGCGCGAGTTCGAGGTTGGACAGGGCATCGGCGACCTCGCGAAACGCCGACTCGGCCGCGCGCTGGTAGAGCGCGACCGCCTGGCGCTGCCGCGCCTCGGCCTGCTCGACGCGCGCTTCGGCGCGGCCGGCGTCGAACAGCGGCAGCGCCAGGCCGAAGCCGATCGACCAGATGCGTGCGCCCTGCAGCAGCAGGTCGGCGAAGCTCGCGCTCTGGCCGCCCAGGCTGCCGGTGAGCGAGATGGTCGGAAACAGCGCGGCCTTGGCCACCCCGATGCGCGCATTGGCCGCGACCAGCGCCTGCTCGGCGGCACGCACGTCCGGGCGCCGCTCCAGCAGCGCCGAGGGCAGGCCGGCCGGCGGCTGCGGCGGCACCGGCAGGGCGTCGAAGGTGCCGGCCGCCACCTCGCTGCCGGCGCGTCCGGTGAGCTGCGCGAGCTGGTGTGCGATCACCTTGCGCTGCCGGACGAGGTCGTCGCGCTGCACGGCCGCGTCGGCGCGCGCCACCTCGGCCTGGCGTTCCTCGAGTTCGGGCGCCACGCCGCCGGCGACGCGCACGCGCGCAAGCGCAAGCGCTTCCTCGCGGGCGGCCAGGGTGGCGCGCGTGAAGGCGATCTGCGCGTCGAGCGCGCGCAGCGCGAAGTAGGCCTGCGCGACCGTGCCGGCCAGGGTGAGGGCGACCGTGTCGCGGCCGTAGCGGCTGGCGAGCGCCTGGGCCCGCGCCGCCTCGACGCCGCGCCGCAGGCGCCCCCAGAAATCGAGCTCGAACGCGGTCGACGCGGCGAGGCGGCGCTCGAGGCGGATGCGCGGCTGCGGGTTGGGCAGCGCGGTCAGCGCCGAGACGCGCGACTCCGAATTCGTGAACGACAGGTCGACCTGCGGATAGCGGCCGGCATCGACTTCGCGCAGCGCCGCTTCCGCCTCCTCGAGCTGCGCCGCGGCGACGCGCAGATCGGCGTTGCGCTCGCGCGCCGCGCCCACGAGCGCGTCGAGCGTGGGGTCGCCGAACGCGCGCCACCAGTCGGCGGGCAGCGCCGCCGTGCCCGCGGCCGGTTCCGGATAGTCGGCCGGCAGCTCGAGCGCGGGCCGCGCGTAGTCGGGGCCGAGCGGTGCGCAGGCCGCGAGCACGAGCGCGGCGGCGCCGGCGGCGCGGGCGAGCGCCCTGCTCACGACACCGTCTCCCGCGGCGCGTCCTCGCCGCGCGGCGCCTCGCGCGCGCGCCGGCTCGCGGTGAGCACGAAGAACAGCGGCACGAAGATGGTGGCGATGAAGGTCGCCGCCAGCATGCCGCCGAACACGCCGGTGCCCATCGAGCGACGCGCGGCGGCACCGGCGCCGCTCGAGAACACCAGCGGGGTGACGCCGAGCACGAAGGCGAGCGAGGTCATCACGATCGGCCGGAAGCGCAGCCGCGCCGCCTGCAGGGCGGCGTCGAGCGGCGTCATGCCGGCGAGAAAGCCCTGCTGCGCGAACTCGACGATCAGGATGGCGTTCTTCGCCGCCAGGCCGATCAGCACCACCAGGCCGATCTGGAAATAGATGTCGTTCTCCATGCCGCGCAGCATCACGAACGTGAGCGCGCCGCCGACCGCGAACGGCACCGACAGCAGCACCGCCCAGGGCAGCCGCCAGCGCTCGTAGAGCGCGGCAAGGATCAGGAACACCATCACCAGCGCGAGGCCGAACGCGAGCGCCGAGGCGCTCCCGGTGCGCTTTTCCTGGAAGGCCTGCCCGGACCAGGCGATCTGGTAGCCCTGCGGCAGGACCTTCGCCGCCACCTCCTCGACGACCGCGATCGCCTCGCTCGAGGAGACCCCGGGCCGGCCGGCGGCCAGGACCTTGGCCGCCACGTAGCCGTTGAAGCGCTCGATCTGCTCGGGGCCGGTGAGGCTGGAGACGCGCAACAGCGCCTTCAGCGGGATCATCTCGCCGCTGGCGGCCGAGCGCACGAAGACGTTGCCGAGGTCCTCGGGCCGCGCGCGATAGGCGGCGTCGGCCTGCAGCTGCACGCGGTAGGTGCGGCCGAACTTGTTGAAGTCGTTGACGTACAGCGCGCCCATGGTCGCCTGCAGGGCGTCGAACACCTCGATGATCGGCACGCCGAGCGCGAGCGCCTTCTCGCGGTCGACCTCGACGCGCAGCTGCGGCGTGGTGGGCCGGAAGAACGAGTTCACGCCGGTCATGCGCGGGTGCGCGCGCAGCGCCGCGAGGAAGTCCTGCACCACGGTGAACAGCGCCTTCGGGTCGGCGTTGGTGCGCCCCTGCACGTACAGTTCGAGCCCGCCGGCCGTGCCCAGGCCGCGGATCGCCGGCGGCGGGAACGACAGCACCAGCCCCTCGCGGAAGGCGGCGCCCTTGCGGATGATGTCGCCCGCCACCTGCTGCGCGCTGGCCGTGCGCGCGTCCCAGTCGATCAGCGGCACGAACATGGTCGCGGCGTTGGTCTTGTTGCCGCCGCCGATCAGGTCGAAGCCGACGATGGCGAGCACGTACTGCACGGCCGGATTGCCGGACACCGCCTCCTGCGCCTTGCCCGTCAGCGCGCCGGTGCGCTCCAGGGTGGCGCCGTCGGGCAGCTGCACCGACCCGAACACGTAGCCCTGGTCCTCGGGCGGCACGAAGCTCCCGGGCACCGCGCGGAACATCGCCCAGGTGCCGCCGAGCACGGCGACGAACACCAGCAGCGAGACCAGCCGGTGCCCGATCGCGGCGCGCACCAGGTGCAGGAACACCCGCGTCAGCCATTCGAAGCCGACATTGAACGGGTGGAACAGGCGCGACTCGTGGTGGCCGCCGGCCTTCATCATGATCGCGGTCAGCGCCGGGGTCAGCGTGAGCGCGGTGAAGCCGGAGATGACCACGGCGATGGCCACGGTGACCGCGAACTGCCGGTAGAGCGCGCCGGCGATGCCGCCCAGGAAGGCCACCGGCACGAACACCGCGCACAGCACCAGGACGATGGCGACGACCGCGCCGGAGACCTCGCGCATCGCCTCGATCGACGCCTCGAACGGGCCCATGCCGTTGACCCGCATCAGGCGCTCGACGTTCTCGAGCACGACGATCGCGTCGTCGACGACGATGCCGATCGCCAGCACCATCGCGAACAGCGTCAGGGTGTTGATCGAGAAGCCCACCGCCCACAGCCCGGCGAAGGTGCCGATCAGGGACACCGGCACGGCGATCATCGGGATGATCGTCGCGCGCACCGTCTGCAGGAACACGAACACCACGAGCACGACCAGCAGCGCGGCCTCGAAGATGGTCTTGACCACCTCGCGGATCGAGGCGTTGACGAAGCGCGTGGTGTCGAACGGTATCTTGTAGTCGACGTCCTCGGGGAACGCCTTCTTGAGCTCCTCCATGCGCTTGCGCACCCGCTCGGCGACCTCGAGCGCGTTGGCGCCCGGCTGCAGGAAGGTCGCCATGCCGATGGTCGGCTTGCCGTCCAGGGTGTTGAAGGTGTCGTAGTTCTGCGCGCCCAGCTCGATGCGCGCGATGTCCTTCAGGCGCAGCACCCCGCCCGGCCCGTCGCCGCGCACCACGATCTCGCCGAACTCCTCCGGCTCGACCAGGCGCCCGGTGGCGGTCACGGTGTAGACCACCGACTGGCCCGGCGGCGCCGGCTCGGCGCCGATCTTGCCGGCGGCGAACTGCGCGTTCTGCGCGCGCAGCGCGGCCGCGACCTCGGCGGTGGTCACCGACAGCATCGCCATGCGGTCGGGCTTCAGCCACACGCGCATCGAGTAGTCGCGCGCGCCGAAGACGGTGACGTCCGAGATGCCCGGCAGGCGCTTGAGCTCGTCGACCACCGACAGGGTCGCGTAGTTCGACAGGAACAGGGTCGAGAAGCGCGCCTTCGGCGAGATCAGCGAGACCACGAGGAGGATGTCGATCGAGCGCTTCTGCACGATCACGCCGCTGCGGCGCACCTCGTCGGGCAGGCGCGGCAGCGCCAGCTGCACGCGGTTGTTGACGTTGAACACGGCCTGGTCGACGTTGGTGCCGGGCTCGAAGGTCGCGGTGATGGTCACCGTGCCGTTGGAGGACGAGGTCGAGCTGAAGAACGACAGCCGCTCGACGCCGGAGAGCTGCTCCTCGATCGGCGCGGCGACCGTGCGCGCCAGGGTCTCGGCGGAGGCGCCCGGATAGTTGGTGGTGATGGTCACCGTCGGCGGCGCGATCTCGGGGTACTGCGCGACCGGCAGGATGAACGCGGCCACCAGGCCGGCGATGACGATGAGGATCGCGATGACGCCGGCGAACACCGGCCGGTGGATGAAGAAGCGCGACATGGCGGGGCCCTAGCCGGCCTTGCGTGCCGCGCTGCCCGCGTCACCGCCGGGCGCCCCGCCCTTGGCCGGCGGTCCGGCCTTGTCCGGGGCGCCGGCCTTGTCCGCGCCTTTGTCCTGACCGCCGCCCTTGGTCGGGCCAGCGCCGGCCGGCGCCGCGCCCGGCGCCTGCGGCTGCACCACCACGCCGGGGCGCAGGCGCAGCAGGTTGTCGACGATCACGCGATCGCCGGCGGCGAGGCCCTTCTCGATGATCCAGTCGCGCCCGAGCCATGCGCCGGCCTCGACCGGGCGCGGCACGGCCTTGTTCTCCGCGCCCAGCGTCCATACGAAGCGGCCCTGGTCGCCCTGCGCCACCGCGCTCTGCGGCACCGTCATCGCCTGGCGGCGCCCGGCCACCACCTGCACCCGCACGAACTGTCCCGGCAAGAGCGCCAGGTCCGGGTTGGCGACCTCCGCGCGCAGCTGCACCGTGCCCAGGCGGGTGTCGACGGTGGACGCGGCGAAGTTGACGCGCCCGGCACCCGCGTGGGTGCGGCCGTCGGGCAGCAGCAGGCGGACCTCGTTGCCGCGCCCGCCGTCGCTGCCGCGCAGTTGCTGGCGCTCGGCCTCGGACACGGCGAAGCGCACCCACAGCGGATGGGTCTGCGCGATCGTCGTCAGCAGGCTCGACTCGCTGCCCGCCGTCACCAGCGCGCCCTGGGAGCGCAGCGCGCGGCCGCTGATGCCGGCGATCGGCGCGTGGATCGCGGTGTAGGACAGATTGAGCTCGGCCTCGCGCTGCCGTGCCTCGGCGGCCTGCAGCGCGGCGTTCGAGGTCTTCAGCGCCGATGCGGCGTCGTCGGCCTCGCGCTGGCTGATGGCGCGCCGCGCCGCGAGGTCGGCCAGGCGCTGCGCCTCGCGCTGGGCCTGCTCGTTGCGCGAGCGCTCCTGGGCCAGCGCCGCGCGCGCCTGCGCCAGCGCGATCTCGAACGGCGCACGATCGATCTGGAACAGCGGCGTGCCGGCGCGCACCGGCGTGCCCTCGGCATAGAGCGTGCGCTCGAGCACGCCCGAGACGCGCGCGCGCACTTCGACCTCCTTCGAGCCTTCGGTGCGGCCGACGACCTCGACCAGCACCGGCACCTCGCGCGGCGCCACCTCGATCACCGTGACCGGGGGCGGCGGCGGGGCGGGCGCGGCCGGCGGCTCCGCGCGCTGGCAGCCGGAGAGGACGAGCAGTGCGGACGCGGCGGCGGCGAACGCGGTCAGTCGGGAGAGCGGCATGGTGACGGGCGGCTGGCGTCGCGCCCGGACGGCGTGGATGGCGAGGTCGCAGTGTAGCAATGCGCGGCGCGATCGGCGGCGGCGCCGTGGGGTAAAGTGCGGGCTCCCTGTCCTGCGGAGAGTCGTGATGAAGGCTGTCGTCGTGCCGCGGCCGCTGCCGGTGACCGATCCGGGCTGTTTCGCCGATGCCGAGCTCGACGATCCGGCGCCCGGACCGCGCGACCTGCTGGTCGCCGTCGAGGCGGTCTCGGTCAACCCGCTGGATTGCAAGCAGCGTCTGGTCGCGAGCCGCGTTGCAGGCCGCGCGCGCGTGCTCGGCTACGATGCGGCGGGCACGGTGCGCGCCGTCGGCGCGGCCGTGACCCTGTTCGCGCCGGGCGATCGCGTCTACTACGCGGGCGACGTGCGCCGCGACGGCTGCAACAGCCAGCTGCATCTGGTCGACGAGCGCATCGCCGGGCGCATGCCGGCATCGCTCGACTTCGCGGCCGCCGCCGCCCTGCCGCTGACCGCGATCACCGCCTGGGAATCGCTGTTCGACCGCCTGCGGGTGGCGGCGCCGCCGCGCGCGCAGCCGCGCAAGTCCCTGCTGGTGGTCGGCGGCGCCGGTGGCGTCGGGTCGATCGCGATCCAGCTGGGCGCGAAGGTCGCGGGGCTGGACGTCATCGCCACGGCGTCGCGGCCGGCGTCGGCGGCCTGGTGCCGGGAGCTCGGCGCCGCCGCCGTGGTCGACCACGCCGGCGACCTGGTCGCTGCGGTGCGCGGCCTCGGCCGGCGCCAGGTCGACCACGTGCTGATCACCAACGACGCGGCGCGCCACTTCGGCGCATGCGCGCAGCTGCTCGCGCCGCAGGGCGGCATCTGCTCGATCATCCGCGCCGACGCCCCGGTCGATGTCTCCGCGCTGATGGGCAAGAGCTGCAGCGTGTCGTGGGAGTTCATGTTCACGCGGCCGGCCAACGACACCGCCGACATGGTCGAGCAGCATCACCTGCTCAACGAGGTGGCGCGCCTGGTCGACCAGGGCATCGTGCGCGCCACCGCCACCGATGTCCGCGCGCCGATCAGCGCGGCGACCCTGCGCGCGGCGCACGCGCAGGTCGAAGCGGGGCGCAGCATCGGCAAGATCGTTCTCAGCGGCTGGGCCTGAGGCGATGTTCCGACCGCGGCGCGCCGGCGGCGGCCCACGGGGAGCGCGGTGACGCCGGCGCGACGTGCCGGCAGCATCCGCGGCACCGTGATCGCGATGGCGGCGGTGCTGACGCTGCCGCTGGCGGCCGTGTACGCGTGGCAGGCCTACCGCCATTTCGCCCATGAGCGCGAGTTCGCGGAGGCGCGCGCCCTGTCGCTGGCGCAGGCCGTCGCGATGGATGCCGCGCAGGTGGTCGAGCGCTCGCGCGAACTGATCAAGCTGCTCGGGGCGCGCGAGCAGGTGCGCGCGTTCGATGCGACGTCCTGCGATCGCGTGCTGCTTGCCGGCCTGCACGAGCTGTTCGCCCAGTACGCGACCGTCGCCGCGTTCAGTGCCGACGGCCGCCTGGTGTGCTCGAGCCGCGACCGCGCGCGCGGGCAGGACATCCGCATCGGCCACACGTCCTGGTTCCAGGCCGCGATGCGGGGCCGCGAGATGTCCGTCAGCAAGCCCTTTCCCGGGATCCTGACCGGACGGCCGGTGGTGGCGTTCGCCCAGAGCGTGCGCGATGGCGGGGGCGACGCCCTCGGCGCCGTGGTGCTGCCGTTCGACCTGCTCGCCTACCGTCCGCTCGCGGTCGGGATGGCGCAACTCGAAGGCACGGTGCTCGGCATCATCGATCGCGACGGCGTGCAGGTCTGGCGCAGCGACGATGCCGCCGCCTGGATCGGGCGGGAAGTCGGCGCGCGCGAGGTGATGCAGCGCCTTCTCGCCGCCGGCGCGGGCCTGGTCGAAGGCGAGGGCCTGGACGGCCAGGCGCGGCTCTACGCGGCGAGCCCGGTGCGCGGCACCGACTGGATCGCCTATGCGGGCATGCCGCGCGCGGCGGCGTACGCGTCGACCTATCGCGATGCACGGATCGCGGCCGCCGCGGGCGCCGCCGGTCTCGGCCTGGCATTGATCCTCGGCTTGCGCCTGGGCCGGCGCATCAGCGCGCCGATCCGCGCGCTGGCCGCCGCGGCGCAGGCGTCGGCGAGCGGCCGCGCGCGGCTGCGCCTGCAGCCCGAGGGGCCGGCCGAGCTGCACGACGCGGCATCGCAGTTCAACGCCCTGCTCGATGCGCGCGAGCAGGCCGAGGAGGCGCTGCGGCGCGAGCGCGAGCGCTTCCAGGACCTGGCCGAGCTGGCCTCGGACTGGTTCTGGGAGCAGGATGCCGAGTTGCGCTTCACCTGGGTCTCGGGCAAGGACCAGGGCAAGGGCTGGCTCGGCCTCGACCACATCCTCGGCAGGCGCCGCTGGGAGCTGGAGATCGCCGGCATCGACGAGGCGGGCTGGCGCGCGCATCGCGAGCAGCTGGCGCGGCGCGAAGCCTTCGCCGGGCTGGTCTACCAGGTCGTCCTGCCGTCTGGCGAGGTGCGCTGGTCGGAGGTCAGCGGGCGGCCGGTGCATGCGCACGACGGCACCTTCACGGGGTACCGGGGCACCGGGCGCGACATCACCGTCGCGCGGCGCGCCGAGGCCGCGCGCGAGGCCGAGCGCGCGCAGTACCGCGCCATGGTGGAACTGACGGCCGACTGGTACTGGCGCCAGGACGCGTCCTATCGGTTCACCTACCGCGAAGGGCTGGTCCTGGCGCAGATGGGCCTGCCGCCGGAAGCCGACTACGGCAAGGCGCGCTGGGAGATGGGCTTCCTCAACATGCGCGAGGAGGACTGGGACGCGCATCGCCGGCTGCTCGACCGGCGCGAGGAATTCCGCGACCTGCTGCTGCAGCGGCGCAGCCCCGACGGTCGCGTCTTCTGGGCCACGGTGAGCGGCCGGCCGCAGTTCGATCCCGACGGGCGGTTCGTGGGCTACCACGGGATCGGCCGCGACGTGAGCGCGCAGGTGCGGGCCCAGCAGGCGCTGCGCGACCGCGAGCAGCAGCTGCGCCTGATCGTCGACAACGTGCCGGCGATGATCGCCTACATGGATGCGGACGGCATCTGCCGCTTCAGCAACGAGCGCTACGCCGCATTCCACGGGCTGACGCCGCACACCATCGTCGGGCGCCGCGAGACCGACCTGATGAGCCCGGAAGGGCGCCGCGCCGGCGCCGAGCCCTACCAGCGTTCGCGCGCCGGCGAGACGGTGCGCTACTCGACCAGCATCGACTACCCCGGACGCGGGCGCGTCGCCTTCGACATCCGCCGCGTGCCGCACATGGATGCCGCCGGCGTCTATCTTGGCTCGTTCGTGCTGCTCAACGACATCACCGAGCTGGTGCGCGCCTACGACGGCCTGAAGGAATCCGAGGCGCGCTTCCGCGCGATCTTCGAGGCCTGCCCGGTGCCGTTCTCGCTGGGGCGCGAGAGCGACGGCCTGCGCATCGACGTCAATCCGGCCTGGGTGGCGACGATGGGGTATGCGCGCGAGGAGGCGGTCGGCCGCGGCCTGGCGGAGATCAACACCTATGTCGACCCGGCGGACCGCGGGCGCCTGCGCGCCGCGCTCGACGCCGACGGCCGGGCGGACGGCATCGAGTTCCTGGCGCGGCGCAAGGACGGCCGCGTGCTGACCGCGCGCAGCTGGGTGCGGCGCCTGTCGATCGGCGGCGAGACCTGCGTGCTGATGATGTCGATGGACGTGACGCGCGAGGTGGAGGACGCGCAGCGCATCCGCGAGCTCAACGAGAGCCTCGAGCGCCGGGTGCGCGAGCGCACCGCCGAGCTCGAGGCCGCCAACCGCGAGCTCGACGCCTTCGCGCACTCGGTGTCGCACGACCTGCGCACGCCGCTGCGCGGCATCGACGGCTACAGCAACCTGCTGCTCGAGGAGCATGCCGCGCGGCTCGATGCCGAGGGCCGCGCGCACCTGGAGCGCATCCGGCGCGGCATCCAGCGCATGGGCAACCTGATCGACGACCTGCTCGGCCTGGCGCGGGTGACGCGGGTGCCGATGCGGCGCGAGCCGGTCGACGTCTCGGCGCTTGCCGCCGACGTCGCGGCCGAACTGCGCGCGAACGATCCCGCGCGCGCGGTGCAATGGCGCATCGACCCCGGCATCGTCGTCGACGCCGATCCCGGGCTGACGCGGGTGGTGCTGGAGAACCTGCTCGGAAACGCCTGGAAGTACACGCGCGGCACCGCCGTGCCGGTCATCGAGGTCGGCCGCGGCCCGGTGCGCGGCCGGGACTGTCAGTTCTTCGTGCGCGACAACGGCGCGGGCTTCGATATGACATACTCCGACCGGCTGTTTCGGCCATTCCAGCGCCTGCATTCGCAATCGCAGTTCGAAGGTACCGGGGTGGGTCTCGCCACCGTGCACCGCATCGTCGTGCGGCATGGCGGGCAGGTGGCCGCCCACGGCGAGCCGGGCGCGGGCGCGACGTTCATGGTCAGTTTCGGTGAAGGTGGAGCGGGTCGATGAGTCAGGGAACCATCCTGCTGGTCGAGGACAACGACGACGACATCGACCTCACGCTGCGCGCGTTCAAGCGCTGCAACATCGTCAACCGGGTCGTCGTCGCGACCGACGGCGCGCAGGCGCTCGACTACCTGTTCAAGACCGGCGCGTACGCGGGCAACGACGATCCGCTGCCCGCGCTCATGATCCTCGACCTGAACCTGCCGAAGATCCCGGGCCTCGACGTGCTGCGCCGCGTGCGCGCCGACGCGCGCACGCGCCTGATGCCGGCGGTCGTGCTCACCACGTCGAAGGAGGAGCAGGACGTGATCGACAGCTATGCGCTGGGCGCGAATGCCTACACGCGCAAGCCGGTCGCCTTCGAGGAATTCCTGCTCGCCACCGCGCGCCTGGGCATGTTCTGGATGATGGTCAACATCCCGCCGCCCGAGGGCGTCGCGCCGTCGGCCTGAGGCGCCGCGCTTGACCGGCGTCAAGCGCGCCGGCGTTCTTCGATGCATGATGCGGCCATGGAGGCTCTCGGAACCGGGTGGCCGGCGCTGCGGCTGCGCGCCTGGCTGGTCGCGCTGCGCCCGCGCACGCTGCTGTTGGGGCTCGCGCCGCTCGCGCCGGCGTGGGCCGCGGTGCGCGCGGCCGGCGGCGAACTTTCATTCGGCACCGCCGTGCTCACGCTGGCCGCGGTGGTGGCGATCCAGGCCGGCACCAACCTGGTCAACGATGCGGGCGACTGGCGCCGCGGCGCCGACGGCCCGGCGCGGCGCGGACCGCCGCGCGCGGCGGCCTCGGGATGGCTGAGCGCGAGCGCGCTCGACCGCGCGGCGGCGCTGTGCTTCGCCGTCGCGCTCGTCGCCGGCGCGGCGCTGGCGCGGATCGGCGGCTGGCCCGTCGTCGTCATCGGTGCCGCGGCCGTCGCCTGCGGCATCGCCTACACCGCGGGGCCGCGGCCGATCGCGTATGGCGGCGGCGGCGAGTGGCTCGTGCTGGCGTTCTTCGGTCCGGTGGCCGCGGGCGGCGCCGCCTACCTGCACGACGGCGCCCTGCACGGCGCGGCGCTCGCCGCGGGGGTGATGCTCGGCTGCCTGGCCGCCGCGGTGCTCGCAATCAACAATGCGCGCGACGCGCCGACCGATCGCGCGGCCGGCAGGCGCACGCTGGCGGTGCGTCGCGGCCCGGCGTTCGCGCGCGCCCAGATTCGCGCGCTGCTGGCGCTGCCGTTCGGCATCGCGCTCGCGTGGGCGGCGCTCACGGCGGCGGCGGCGCCCTTGCCGGCGCTGGCCGCGGCGCCGTACGCCGGGGTGCTCGCCGCACGCGCGGCAGACGCGCGCGACGGTGCCGCATTCAATGCGCTGCTGCGCTCGACCATCGGGCTCAACGCCGCGGTGGCGGCGCTGCTCGCGGCGGGCATCGGATGGCTGGGGTGACGGCGGCGCCGCGGGTGCGGCGCCGCGCCGCGAAGGGCTGACATGGGAGAACGAGCGATGACGACAGATCAAGACCGACCCGCCGGATCCGGCACCCACCTGGACCTGGCGCGCGTGCAGCGCCTGGTGGCCGACCTCGAGGCGGAGGTGGCGCGCGCCAGCCCGGACGAGCCCGGCATCGACGACCTGCGCGAGGAGGTGCTCACGCTCAAGAGCCTGATCGAATCGCCGCGCCCGCGCCACCACTGGGTGGCCGACGGCCTGCATGCGGTCCGCGAGGCGGCGCAGGCGGTGCGCGGCGAGGTCGTCCGCGAGAGCGTCTACCTGACCGAGATCGGCCGCATCCTGGGCCTGTAGGGGCGCGCCGCCGGCTTGCGGCATACTGCGGGGCCATGCCTTCGGCCGCCGCCGGCGATCCGCTGCCCCGCCCCTTTGCCATCGTTGCCGCGCTGGGAACCGCGCAGACCCTGGCGTGGGCGTCGTCGACCTATCTGCCGGCGATCCTCGCCTCGCCGATCGCCCGCGAACTCGGCATGTCGCGCGCGGCGGTGTTCGGCGCATTCTCGGTCGCGCTGCTGGTCACCGCCGTCCTCGGCCCGGCCGCCGGGCGCGCGATCGACCGGCACGGCGGGCGCGGCGTCCTCGCCGCGTCGAACCTGATCCTGGCGGCCGGCCTGGGCCTGCTGGCGCTGGCGCAGTCGGCATGGATGGTCTACGGCGCCTGGTGCGTGATCGGTGCCGGCATGGCGCTCGGCCTGTACGACACCGCGTTCGCCGCGCTGGTGCGCATCTACGGCGTCGCGGCGCGCAAGCCGATCACCGGCATCACGCTCATTGCCGGCTTCGCCTCGACGGTGGGGTGGCCGATGACCGCCGCGCTCGACGCGCTCGTCGGCTGGCGCGGCGCCTGCCTGACGTGGGCGGCGCTGCATCTGGTCGTGGGCCTGCCGCTGCACCTCGGCTTCCTGCCGCGCGTGCGCCGCGCCGCGGCGGCCGGCGGCGCGGCGGCGCCGCCCGAGGCTCCCGCCGCGGGCGTCGGTGCCGCGCGCCGCCGCACCGCCTGGCTGCTCGCACTCTATTTCGCGGTGACGGCCTTCGTCACCTCGGCAATGGCGGCCCATCTGCCGGGGCTGCTGGCCGCGATGGGCGCGGGCGCCGCGGCGGCGGTGATGGCGGCGGCGCTGCTCGGCCCGGCCCAGGTCGCGGCGCGATTCGCGGAGTTCGCCGCCGCCAGCCGCCTGAAGTACCACCCGCTGGCGGCGGCGCGGGTGGCGACCGCGCTGCATCCGCTCGGGGCGCTGGTGCTGCTCGGCCTCGGCGGGCCGCCGCTGGCCGCGGCGGTGTTCGCGATCCTGCACGGCGCGGGCAACGGCATGATCACCATCGCCAAGGGCACGCTGCCGCTGGCCCTGTTCGGCGCGGCCGGCTACGGGCTGCAGCAGGGCTACCTGTCGGTCGGTGCGCGCGCGCTGCAGGCGCTCGCGCCCTATGCGTTCGGGCTGCTGCTCGAGGCGCGCGGCGGCGGGGCGGCACTGCTCCTGTCGGCCGGCCTGTCGCTGCTGGCGCTGGGGGCGCTGGCGCTGATCGCGGCCGGCCCGGTCAGAACGAGCGGCCGTTAGCGGTCCAGGCGCAGCCGTCGGTCGGCGTGTCGAGGATGTCCGACAGGAACAGCAGTTCGCTCATGACGTCGAAGCCGAAGCCGGCGCGGTCGCCGCGCTCGTCGATGATCAGCTTCTTGAGGTAGGTGTAGCCCTCGGGCGAGCGCCAGGTCGAGGTCAGCTTCTTCAGGATCGCCGCGTGCTTGTCCTCCAGCGCGCTGCGCACGCGCAGCGTGACCGGCTGGCGCACCGCCTGCGGCCGCGGCCGCGGCACGTGCACGTCCTCGATCAGGCGTTCGTCGATCGGCACGATCGGCGCGAGATCGGGCTTGCGCAGGAGCGAGCTCTCGAAGTCGGCCGCTTCCGCGATGCGCGTGTCGAGCGTCGCGAACGCCGCGGTGATGCCCAGACCGTCGCCGCCGCCGGACGCCGGCGCGAGCGCGGGAAGCTTCTGCGTCTTCGCGAAGTGTTCGTCGGACGGCGCGAGGAACGGCGTGCCGAGCAGGCGCGAGAGCGCGCGCTCGAGCTCCTCGACCCGCGCCTCGAGCTGCCGCAGGCGCTCGGCGGCGTGCTGATCCTCCGTGGCTTCCTCGATTTCGTACATCGCGTACCCCCGCCGAACATGCCCGGCCGTCACGCAGGATTATCGGCGGCACCCGCCGGAACTTGAGCCGGCCCGGCGCCGGCCGGTGCGCTATGCTTGTCCGTCCCGACGCCGCCCGCCTGCGCCTGCCGCCGATGAATCTGCGCCTCCTGCTGTCCTGCGCCACCCTTGCCGCCTGTCTGGCGGGCGCCGCCGCGGCGCAGCCGGTCCCGACCCGCTCGACCGGACAGACGCTCTACCTGCCGGTCTACTCGAACATCGCCCACGGCGAGCCCGAGGCGCGCGGCGAGCTGCCGCGGGTGCTGATGTCGGTCCTGGTCAGCATCCGCAACACCGACCCGGCGCGTGCGCTGCGCGTCATGTCGGCCGCCTATTTCGACACGCAGGGCCGGCGCGTGCGCGACCACGTGCCGCAGCCGCGCGAGGTGCCGCCGATGGGCACGCTCGAGCTGTTCATCCCGCGCAGCGACGACAGCGGCGGTTCGGGCGCGAACTTCGTCATCGTCTGGCGGTCTGACGTACCGATGAACCCGCCGCTGGTCGAGGCGGTGCACGCAAACCTGCCGGCCGGACGTTCGATCGTGTTCGTCACCACCGCGCGGCCGATCGCCGTCGACTAGCGCCGATCGTCGCGACGCGGTCGGGGCGGAGGCTGCGGGGCGGGCTGCGGGAAGGCTGGAAGCGGGGTGCCGGCGCGTGCCGAAGGCACGCAAAAGCCCCACTCGCAGTGTTGCAATGCGACACGCCGGCTTGTCGGCGTGTTATCGTAGATGGAAATGCTGAAATGTTGCGCCGCACACAGCGCGCGGCGCGCCTGCCGATGACCCAGATTGCCCGCCCCGAGTCCACCGCGCCGCCCCCGGCTTCCCATTCCGACGCCGCGCGCATTCAGGAACCGTTCCTGAACAACCTGCGCAAGATGCGGCGCACGGTGGTCATCTACCTGATCAACGGCGTCAAGCTGGCCGGACGCATCACCTCGTTCGACCAGCACACGGTGGCGCTCGACGGGCACGAACGCCAGGTGATCAACAAGCACGCGATCGCCACCATCATGCCGGCGCCGCCGCGGGCGCCGGCGCGCAAGCCGCGCGACCCGTCAGTGGTGCGGCGCAACCACCTGGGACTGCCGATCAAGTCCCACGGCTAGGGCCTGTTGACGCAAAATGCGCGCGCGCGTTTTGCTGCGTTAACAGGCCTTAGGCCGCGCCGGCGTCCTGGTGGTAGCGCGTGACCCGCTCGACCTCGTTCTTCGAGCCGATCACCAGGCCGACGCGCTGGTGCAGCGCCTCGGGGACGATGTCGAGGATGCGGCGCCGGCCGTCGGTGGCCGCGCCGCCCGCCTGCTCGACGATGAACGCCATCGGATTGGCCTCGTACATCAGGCGCAGCCGGCCGCGCGTGTTCTTGGCGTCGCACGGGTACATGAACACCCCGCCGCGCGTGAGGATGCGGAACAGGTCGGCGACCATCGAGGCGACCCAGCGCATGTTGAAGTCCTTGCCGCGCGGGCCGGTCTTGCCGGCCAGGCACTCGTCGATGTAGCGCCGGACCGGCGGTTCCCAGTGCCGCAGGTTCGACATGTTGATCGCGAACTCGGCGGTGTCGGCGGGGATGGTGAGGCCGTCCTGGGTCAGGATGAAGCTGCCCATCTCGCGGTCGAGGGTGAACACCGCCACGCCGTGCCCCAGCGTGAGCACCAGCAGCGTCGACGGGCCGTAGACCGCGAAGCCGGCGGCGACCTGCTCGGCCCCGCGCTGCAGGAACACCGCGTCGTCGGTCGCGCTGGCGCCCTCCGGGCAGCGCAGCACCGAGAAAATGGTCCCGACCGAGACGTTGACGTCGATGTTCGACGAGCCGTCGAGCGGATCGAACAGCAGCAGGTACTCGCCGCGCGGGAAGCGGTGCGGGATCTGGTGCGGATGCTCCATCTCCTCGGAGGCCATCGCCGCCAGGTGCCCGCCCCACTCGTTGGCCTCGAGCAGGATCTCGTTGGAGATGACGTCGAGCTTCTTCTGCACCTCGCCCTGGACATTCTCCGCGCCGGCGCTGCCGAGGGCGTCGGCGAGCGCGCCCTTGGAGACGGCGATCGAGATCGACTTGCAGGCGCGCGCGACGACCTCGATCAGGAGGCGCAGGTCCGCCTCGATCCAGTGCTTTTCGCGTTGTTCCTCGATCAGGTAGCGGGACAGGGAGATGCGGCGCATGGCGGCGGGGCGGATCGGCGGGTGGAAGACGGCGCCGATTATCCCATCGACCGCGCGCGGTCTCAGTCGAGCTTGGCGCCGGACTCCCTGACGATGCGCGCCCATTTCGGCAGTTCCTCGCGCACCAGCGCGGCGAACTGGGCCGGGGTTCCCTTCATGATCTCGCAGCCCTGCGCGGCGAGCTTGTCCTGCACCTCCCGGCTGTCGAGCGCGCGGTCGACGGCGGCGTGCAGGGTGGCGACGACCTCGCGCGGCGTGCCGGCGGGCGCGAAGATGCCGTACCACGGCGTCGAGCCGAAGCCCTTGATGGTCTCGCCGATGGTCGGCACGTTGGGCAGCGCGGCGATGCGCTTCTCGTTGACCGTGCCCAGGACCTTGAGCCGGCCGGACTGGATGAAGGCGATCGACGACGGCACGCTCTGCACCGAGACCGGCACCTGCCCGGAGGCGACGTCGGTGGCCGCGGCGGCCGCGCCCTTGTAGGGGATGTGCAGCAGGTCGATGCCGGCCGCCTTCTGCAGCATCTCGCCGATCAGGTGGTTGAGGGTGCCGTTGCCCGCCGAGGCGATCGAGATCGCGCCGGGCTTCGCGCGCGCGGCCGCGATGAGCTCCGCGACGTTGCCGGCGGGGAACGCCGGGTGCGCGACCAGCACGTAGCCCGCGGTCGCCACCGGGCTCACCGCCTCGAAATCCTTGATCGGGTCGAAGCCGGTGTTCTTGTAGAGCCAGGGGTTGATCACCTGCGCGCTGTTGGTGGTGAGCATCAGCGTGTAGCCGTCCGGCCGCGCCTTGGCCGCGGCGGCGGTGCCGATGTTGCCGCCGGCGCCGGCGCGGTTCTCGACCGGAAACTGCTGCCCGACGATCTCGGCCAGCTTCTGCGTGACGATGCGCGCGATCGCGTCGTTGGCGCCGCCCGGCGCCTGCGGCACGATGACGGTGACCGGGCGCGACGGATAGCGCTCCTGCGCGCCGGCCGGGGCGGCGGCGAGGGCGGCAGCCAGGGTAGCGGCCAGGGTGGCGGCGAGGGTGGCGGCGAGGACGGGGCGGGCGGCGGCGGTGCGGATCATGGCGGGTCTCCCGTGCCGGCTACGCGACCGACTCGCCGCGCGCGGCCTTCGCGCGCAGCAAGGCCGGCACCGCGAAGCGCTCGCCGTACTTCGCCGCGAGCCGGTCGGCCTTGGCGACGAAGCTGGCGACGCCCTCGCTGTCGATGTAGCGCAGCGCGCCGCCGGTCCAGGCCGGGAAGCCGATGCCGAAGATCGAGCCGATGTTGGCGTCGTGCGCGGTCATCAGCACGCCCTCCTCGAGGCAGCGCGCGGTCTCGATCGCCTGGCGGTAGAGGAAGCGGTCCTTGAGTTCCTCGAGGTCCCAGGTCGCGCCGGGCTTCTCGAACTGCTTCAGGCCGGCCCACAGGGTCTTCCGTGCGCCCGCGGGGTAGTCGTAGAACCCGCCGCCGCCGGCGCGCCCGGGGCGCTTGAACTCGTTGACCATGCGCTCGAACAGCCCCTCGCCGGGCTGGGCGACGTAGGTCTTGCCCTCGGCGGCGAAGTCGGCGCGGGTCTGGCTGGTCACGTGCACCGACAGGCTCATCGAGGTCTCGTCGATGACCGCCAGCGGGCCCACCGGCATGCCGGCGGCGCGCGCCGCGTTCTCGATCACGGCGGCCGGAATGCCTTCCTCGACCATGCAGGCGCCCTCGCGGACGAAGGTGCCGAAGGTGCGGCTGGTGTAGAAGCCGCGGGCGTCGTTGACCACGATCGGCGTCTTGCCGATCGCCAGCACGTAGTCGTAGGCGCGCGCCAGGGTCTCGGCGTCGGTCTTCCTGCCCTTGATGATCTCCACCAGCGCCATCTTGTCGACCGGCGAGAAGATGTGCAGGCCGATGAACTTCTCCGGCCGCGCGGCGGCCTCCGCCAGGCCGCTGATCGGGAGCGTCGAGGTGTTGGAGGCGAAGAAACCGCCCTCGGCCAGCAGGGGCTCGGCCTCGCGCGTGACCTGCGCCTTGAGGTCGCGCTTCTCGAACACCGCCTCGATGATCAGGTCGCAGCCGGCCAGGTCGGCCGTGTTCGCGGTCGGCGTGATGAGCGAGAGCGTGTGGCCGGCGCGCACCTCGTCCATGCGGCCCTGCTGCACGCGCTTGTCGAGCAGCCGCGCGGTGTAGGCCTTGCCCTTGTCGGCGGCTTCCTGCGTGAGGTCCTTGAGCACGCAGGCGATGCCGCGGCTCGCGTTGGCCCACGCGATGCCCGAGCCCATCATGCCGGCGCCGAGGATGCCGACCCTGGACGGCTTCCACTTCGGCACGTCCTTGGGGCGCGAGGCGCCGCTGCGGATCGCGGTCTGGTTGAAGAACAGGCTGATCAGGTTCTTGGCGACGCGGCCGACGGCGAGCTTGACCAGGTAGCGGCTCTCCAGGCGCAGCGCGGTGTCGAAGTCGACGCGCGCGCCCTCGACCGCGCAGGCCATGATCGCCTCGGGCGCGGGCAGCAGGCCGCGCGTCTTCTCGACGGTGATCGCCGGCGCGATCGCGAGGGTCTGCGCGATCTTCGGGCTGTCGGGCCCGCCGCCGGGGATGCGGTAGCCCTTCTCGTCCCACGGCTGGCGCGCCTGCGGATGGGCGCGGATCCAGGCACGCGCGCGCGCGAGCATGTCGTCGGCGGTCTCGGCCAGTTCATGCACGAGGCCCAGCTCGCTCGCCTGGCGCGGCGTCATGGTCTTGCCTTCCATCAGGTACGGGAACGCGGCCTGGAGGCCGAGCAGGCGCACCATCTTGGTCACCCCGCCGGCGCCGGGCAGGAGCCCGAGCGTGACCTCGGGCAGGCCGAGCTGGATGCGCGCGTCGTCGACGGCGACGCGATGGTGCGCGGTCAGCGCCAGCTCCCAGCCGCCGCCGAGCGCGGTGCCGGCGAGCGCGGCGACGACCGGCTTGCCGCAGGTCTCGAGGCGCCGCCAGTCCTTCTTCATCTTCTCGATCTCGGCGAACCAGCGCGGCGCCTCGGCCTCGGTGAGCCTGAGCACGTCCTTGAGCTCGGCGCCGGCGAAGAAGGTCTTCTTCGCCGACGCGAGGATCACGCCGGCGACCTGGTCGCCCGCGGCGATGATGCGGTCGATGCTCTCGGTCATCGCCGCCAGGCAGGCGGCAGTCATGGTGTTGACGGCGGCGCCGGGCGCGTCGAAGGTCAGCGTGACGATGCCCTCGGCATCGGTGTCGTAGCGGATCGGAGTCATGGGCGGTGGGGTGGGGTGGATGCGCGTCCGGCCGGGACGCGGGCGGGGGAGGCGGCGCTCAGGCGGCCGGCGCGGCGTCGGCGCCCTCGGGCGGCGCGCCGCGCGCGGCGAACACCCGGCGCATGGTCTGCGCGAACGGGCGCACCTCGGCGCCGTCGAGCGCGCCCGCGGCCCGGAGCCTGGCATGCAGCGCCGGCAGATTGTAGTGCGGCACCGCGGGATACAGGTGGTGCTCGAGGTGGTAGTTGACGTGGTGCGGGAACAGCGCGATGCGCGCCCACAGCGGCAGGTCGACATTGGTGCGCGCCGCGCCGAACGGGCTGCGGACGTGCGCGGGGGCGCCGTGCTCGGCGACCGCGCGCAGGCGCAGGAGCACCGCCTGCACGGTCAGCGCGGGCAGCACCCACAGCACGAGGTACTCGGGCAGCACGCCGGCGGCCCAGGACGCCAGCGGCAGCGCGGCGTGGAACGCCACCACCACCCAGCGATCGGCGAGCGCCTGGCGGCGCAGGCGCTCGGTGGTGTCGTCGAGCGGGCGGCGCGCCGTGCCGGTGGCCGCGTTCATCGCCGGCGCGCCGAAGAAGTAGAGGTAGTTGCGCCAGGCGGTGAGGCCGGCGGCGTCCTTCAGCAGCTTCTTCACCAGGTACAGCCGGCCGCGCGGATAGCCGGCCATCAGCGCGAGGTCGGGGTCGATCGCCTCGTACAGGTTGTTGTGGTGCACGCGGTGGACGATGCGGTAGGAGAACGTCGACACGCCGATGAGCATGCCGGCGATGCGGCCGACCAGGTCGTTGGCGGCGCGATCGGCGAACAGGCGGTAGTGCGTCGCCTCGTGCGACAGGATCGCGAGCGCGTGCTGCCAGCATCCGGTGAGGACGACCGCGAGCGCGACCAGCGCAAGTCCCGCCGCGGGGCTCCCGCCGCGCACCAGCGCGAAGCCCGCGAGGCCGGCGCCGGCCGTGGCGGCGATCAGCGCGAGCGTCCGCGCGATCGCGGCGGCGCTGCGCCAGTCCGACAGGCGCGTGAACTGCGCGAGCTCGGCCCCCGTGAGCAGGCGGCGCGGGTTGCGGTCGCGGAACTCCTCGCCGCGCGCGACCGGCGCCTCGAGGCCGGTGCCGGCCGCGAGCGCGTCGTGGGGGTCGTTGTGCGGGGCCATGGGTCGGGTCGCGGGCGGCGCCGGCAGCCGGATGCGCCGGGCGCGCTGCGAACGCGCGATTATCGCGCCAACGCGGCGGCGACGAAGTCCAGGCGGTCCTGGCCGAAGTGCATCTCGTCGCCGACGAACATGGTGGGCGCGCCGAACACGCCGCGCGCGACCGCCTCCTCGGTGGCGGCGACCAGCCCCTGCTTGACCTCGGGGTCGGCGACGAGCGCCTGGAACGCGGCGACGTCGAACCCGGCGCCGGCGAGCGCGCCGGCGAAGACCGCCGGATCGGCCATGTCGAGCCCGCGCGCGAACATCGCGTCGAACATCGCCGTCGCGTAGCGCGCGAAGTCGGCCGGGCGGCGCATCTGCATGCCGACCGCGCCGCGCATCATCGCCAGCGTGTTGACCGGGAAGTTCGGCGGCATGCGCAGCGGCACGCCGTAGCGCGCGGCGAAGCGCGCGAGGTCGGCCGCCATCCAGCGGCCCTTGGCCGCGATCGTCACCGGGCTCGCGTTGCCGGTGGCCTTGAAGACCCCGCCGAGCAGCATCGGCCGGCACACCAGCGTCGCGCCCGCCCGCGCGGCGATGCCCGGCAGCTGCGTGTGCGCCAGGTACGACGCCGGGCTGCCGAAATCGAAGAAGAACTCCACCGTCCTGCCCATCGCGCCCCCGTTCCGCCGCGATTTCGCGGCTGCCGATGACAATATACTGCGCGATCCGACCGCCTGCCCGAGATTCCCGTGAGCCATCCGATACGCGCCCTGTGGGCGTCCCTGCCGTCGCCGCGCGCCGCGCCCGCGCCGGGCCCGCGGGTCTCCATGGGCGACCTGCTGCGCGACTGCGCGGCGCTGCTGTCCGGGCGCGGCGAGGCCTCGGGCGTCGCGATGGCCACCTCCATCCTCGAGCGCTACGCGCGCCTCGAGCCGGCCTCGCGCTGGCGCATCCTCGAGGCGCTCGCCGCGGGCCGCTTCGGCGCCGATCGCAAGCGGCTCGAGCAGGCGATGGCGCGCTATCGCGAGCGCCCCGACGCCGCCGCCACCATGGCCCTGCACAAGGCGGCCGAGCCGCGCCGCCAGGAACTGCTGCGGCGCCTGAACCTGGCCCCGGGCGGCACCGCCGCGCTGGTGCGCATGCGCGAAGACCTGCTGGCCGGCGCGGCGCAGCCGGGCGCGGCGCCGGAACTCGCGGTCGTCGACGCCGACTTCGTGCACCTGTTCGCCTCCTGGTTCAATCGCGGCTTCCTGGTGCTCAGGCGCATCGACTGGACCACGCCGGCGCACATCCTGGAGAAGATCATCCGCTACGAGGCGGTGCACCAGATCGACAGCTGGGACGACCTGCGCGCGCGCCTCGAGCCGCCCGACCGGCGCTGCTTCGCGTTCTTCCACCCGGCGCTGGTCGACGAGCCGCTGATCTTCGTCGAGGTCGCGCTGCAGGACGCCATCCCGGACGCGATCGCGCCGATCCTCGCGGCCGGGCGCGCGCCCATCGACCCGGCGAAGGCGACCACGGCGGTGTTCTATTCGATCTCCAACTGCCAGGTGGGCCTGCGCGGCGTCTCGTTCGGCAACTTCCTCATCAAGCAGGTGGTCGAGGAACTGCGCCGCGAGTTCGCCGCGCTCGACACCTTCGTCACCCTCTCGCCGGTGCCCGGATTCATGGCGTGGCTCGCGCGCGCGCGCGCGGCGCGCCAGCCGGGGCCGTTCGGCGCCGACGACCTGGCCGCCCTCCAGGCGCTGGAGTCGCCCGGCTGGCACGACGACGCCGCGCTGCGCAGGGCGCTGCGGCCGGCGCTGTCGAACGCGATCGCCTACTACCTGCTGGTCGCGCGCGACCGCCAGGGCTCGGCGGCCGACCCGGTCGCGCGCTTCCATCTCGGCAACGGCGCGCGGCTCGCGCGGGTGAACTGGATGGCCGACACCTCGGCCAAGGGCCTGGCGCAGGCGGCCGGCTTCATGGTCAACTACCTCTATGCGCTCGACGAGATCGAGCGCAACCACGAGGCCTTCGCCAACCACGGCGAGATCGTGACCCAGCACGCGGTCAAGCGCCTGCTGCGCGACCCGGCGCCGCTGCTGCGCCGGCGGCCGGTCGGCGAGGCCGCGGCGGGCGCCTGAGGCGCGCCCGCGGCCGGGGCGGCGGCGTGCCGCCGACTTAGGGTTTGCCAGATTGACGCCGGCTGCGGGCGCAGGTAGTCTTCGGCTCGCCCGCCGGAGGCGAGAAGACCACAAATCCACGGCGGCGGGCGCGGACGGAGACGACCCCAGGTGGCGCAGTTCCTACAACTTGCCTTGAGCGGCATCGCCATCGGCTGCGTCTACGCGCTGGTGGCGCTGGGCTTCGTGCTCATCTACAAGGCCACCGAGACCGTCAATTTCGCGCAGGGCGACGTGATGATGCTGGGCGGCTTCTTCGCCTACACCGCCACCGCGCTCATGGGCTGGCCCTACTGGGCCGGCATCGTCTTCGCGCTCGCGGTGATGGCGATCTTCGGCATGGCCGCCGAGCGCATCGTCCTGCGCCCGGTGCTGGGGCAGGCGCAGTTCACCGTGGTGATGGTGACCATCGGCGTGGGCTACGTGATGCGCGGCGTGGTGACGATGACGCCCGGCTGGGGCACCGACACCTACAAGATCGCCACCCCGTTCGCCGAGAAGGTGGTCAACATCGGCGGCGCCGCGATCTCGCTCGAGCAGCTGATGATCATCGTCATGACCGCGGCGCTGTGCGCGGTGCTGTTCGCGTTCTTCCGCTTCACGCGCATCGGCATCGCGATGCAGGCGACCTCGCAGAACCAGCTCGCCGCCTACTACATGGGCATCCCGGTGGCGCGCGTGAACACCCTGATCTGGGGCATCTCGGCCGCGGTCGCGACCTTCGCCGGCATCCTGCTCGCGCCGATCACCTTCGTGCACGCCAACATGGGCTTCATCGGCCTGAAGGCGTTCCCGGCGGCGGTCGTCGGCGGCTTCGGCAGCATTCCCGGCGCGATCGTCGGCGGGCTCATCATCGGCCTGGTCGAGTCGTTCTCCGGGTTCTACCTGCCGGAAGGCTTCAAGGACATCGCGGCCTACATCGTCGTGCTGCTGGTGCTGATGTTCAAGCCCTCGGGCCTGTTCGGCGAAAAGCTGCGGAAGAAGGTCTGATGCGCTTCTACTTCAAGACCGACTACGCGCAGGACGTCCGCCTGTTCCAGGACGGCGTGCAGGTGTTCTGGTACGTGGCGCTCGCGGCGGCGCTCCTCGCGCTGCCGGTGCTGCTGCCCGAGTACCTGATCGGCCAGATGGTGTTCATCCTCATCTACTGCATCATCGGCGCGGGCATGATGCTGCTGATCGGCTACACCGGGCAGATCTCGCTCGGCCACGCGGCGTTCCTCGCCGTCGGCGCCTACACCGAGGCGCTGCTGCAGGCGCGGGGCGTGCCGTTCGCGGTCTCGCTGTCGGCCGCGGCGCTGCTCTCGGGCGTCGCCGGGTTCATCATCGGCATGCCGGCGCTGCGCCTGAAGGGCATCTACCTGGCGATCGCCACCATGGCCTTCGGCTTCATCGTCGAGGAGGTGATCACGCGCTGGGAGCACGTCACCGGCGGCAACTCCGGCAAGCAGCTCAAGCAGATCGACTTCTTCGGCATCGCCATCGACAACGACGCCCGCTTCTACTACCTGTGCCTGGGCCTGGTGGCGGTGATCTTCCTCGGCATGATCAACCTGATGCGCAGCCCGACCGGGCGCGCCTTCGTCGCCATCCGCGACTCGGAGATCTCGGCGCAGAGCATGGGCATCCACCTCGCGCGCTACAAGACGATCTCCTTCGCGATCTCGGCCGCGCTGACCGGCGTCGCCGGCGCGCTGTACGCGCACAAGGTGCAGTTCATCTCGCCCGAGCAGTTCAACCTGCTGGTGTCGATCGAGATGGCGACCCTGGTGTTCATCGGCGGCCTCGGCTCGTTCCACGGCGCGGTGTTCGGCGCCGCCTTCATCATCGCGCTGCCGCAGGTGATCGTGTTCATGAAGGACTACCTGCCGACCGCGATCGCGCAGCAGACCGGCCTGCAGCCGACCATCTTCGGGCTGATCCTGATCGCGTTCCTGATCTTCGAGCCGCTCGGCATCTACGGCCGCTGGGTCAAGATCCGCACCTACTTCTCGCTGTTCCCGTTCTATCGCGGCGGCATGTTCCGGCGGCAGAAGGCCTACATGAAATCGGACCGACTCAAATGAGCCGCGCCGGCAACGTCGCGGCGAGCGCGCCGCCGCCGGCCGGGCACGCCGGGGGCGGGCGATGAGCTTCTTCACGGCCGAGAACCTGTCGATCCAGTTCGGCGGGGTGAAGGCGGTCACCAACGTCTCGTTCGAGGTCGAGCGCGGCGAGGTGTTCACCATCATCGGCCCGAACGGCGCCGGCAAGACCACGATCTTCAACCTGATCAGCCTGATCTACCCGCCGACCTCCGGGCGCATCCTGTTCGAGGGACAGGAGATCACCGGCCTGGCGCCGCACCGCGTCGCCAACCTCGGGATCGCGCGCACCTTCCAGAACATCGAGCTGTTCGAGCACGCCACGGTGCTGCAGAACCTGCTGATCGGCCGCCACACCCACCGCACCACCGCGCTGTGGCAGGAGCTGCTGTTCCTGCCGCCGGTGCGGCGCGCCGAGATCGCGCACCGCGAGGCGGCCGAGAAGGTGATCGACTTCCTCGACCTGCAGCACTACCGCGACAGCTTCGTCGCCGGCCTGCCCTACGGCGTGCGCAAGGTGGTCGAGCTCGCGCGCGCGCTCACCACCGGCCCCAAGCTGCAGCTGCTCGACGAGCCGTCCTCGGGCCTGAACCCCGAGGAGTCCGACGACATGGCCTTCTGGATCGAGGACCTCAAGAAGGACCTCGGCATCACCGTGCTGATGGTCGAGCACGACATGAGCCTGGTCTCGCGCGTCTCCGACCGCGTGCTGGCGCTGAACCAGGGCGAGATGCTCGCGCTCGGCACCTCGCGCGAGGTGCAGAGCGACCCGCGGGTGATCGAGGCCTACCTGGGGAAGCAGGAATGAGCGCGCCCGCACGGCCGCACGAGGCGCGCGCCGCAGCGGGCGGGGCGCGGCGCCCGGGGCCGGTGCCGCGCGGCGGCGGGAGGGTGGTCCGATGAGCGGCGCGATCCTGGAACTCAAGAACATCGAGTCGAGCTACGGGCCGGTGCAGGCGCTGCGCGGCGTCAGCCTCGCGGTGGCCGAAGGCAAGATCGCGACCGTGCTCGGCGGCAACGGCGCCGGCAAGAGCACCATCCTCAAGACCATCTCCGGGATCATCGACCCGAACAAGGGGCAGATCACCTACGCCGGGAAGGAGATCGCCGGCTGGGAGGCCGACCGCATCGTCCGCGCCGGCATCAGCCACGTGCCCGAGGGGCGCGAGGTGTTCCCGCTGCTTTCGGTCGAGGACAACCTCCGGATGGGCGCGTACACCCGCAGCGACCGCGACGGCGTCGCGCGCGACATGGAGGCGGTGTACGGCTACTTCCCGATCCTCAAGGAGCGCGCGAAGCAGGACGCGGGGCTGCTCTCCGGCGGCCAGCAGCAGATGCTCGCGATCGCGCGCGCGCTGCTCTCGGCGCCCCGGTTGATGCTGCTCGACGAGCCCTCGCTCGGGCTCTCGCCGCTGCTGACCAAGGAGATCTTCGAGATCATCGTGCGCATCAACCGCGAGCGCGGCACGACCATCCTGCTGGTCGAGCAGAACGCGCAGATGGCGCTGAAGACCGCCGACTTCGGCTACGTGCTCGAGGTCGGCCGCATCGTGATGGAAGACACCTGCGCCAACCTCATGCAGAAGGAGGACATCAAGGAGTTCTACCTCGGCATGAAGGAGCAGAGCGCGCGCGGCCACCGGCGCTGGAAGAAGAAGAAGACCTGGCGCTAGCGCCGGCGCCGCACCGGTGTCGCCGATCGCGCTCGCCCTGGTGTCGATCCTGCTGTGGTCGACCGTCGCGTGGCTCAGCCTCGAGCTCGCGCGCCTGCCGCCGTTCCTCCTCGTCGGCCTGTGCCTGCTGATCGGCGCGGCGTGCGGCCTGCCGCGCTGGCGCGACTGGCGCAGCGCCGGCCCCGGGCTGCTGCTGCTCGGCGTCTACGGCCTGTTCGGGTTCCACTTCCTGCTGTTCACGGCGCTGCGCCACGCGCCGGCCGTCGAGGCCAACCTCGTCAACTACCTGTGGCCGCTCCTGATCGTGGTGCTGGCGCCGCTGATCGTGCCGGGGACGCGCCTGACCGCGCGCCACCTGACCGCCGGCGCGCTCGGCTTCGGCGGCGCGGCGCTGCTCGCCACCGGCGGGCGCTTCGCGGTCGAGGCCGCGCACCTGTTCGGCTACGCCTGCGCGCTCGGCTCGGCGCTGATCTGGTCGACCTACTCGCTCGCGACCCGCCGGCTGCCGGCGTTCCCGACCGGCACGGTCGGCGCGTTCTGCGCGGTCTCGGGCGTGCTGGCCCTCGCGTGCCACGCGCTGTTCGAGCCGGGCGTCGCGCTGCAGCCGGGCGACTGGCCGTGGCTGCTCGCGCTCGGCGTCGGCCCGCTCGGCATCGCCTTCTACACCTGGGACGCGGCGATGAAGCGCGGCGACCCGCGCGCCATCGGCACGCTCGCGTACCTGACGCCGCTGCTGTCGACGCTCTGGCTCGCCGCCAGCGGCAAGGGCACGCTCGGCTGGCCGGCGATCGTCGCGATGGCGGCGATCGTCGGCGGCGCCGCGCTCGGCGCCGGCGGGCGCGGCGCGGCGCGCGGCTGAGCGCCGGCGCGCGCGGTTGCTACAATTAACGTTTACGTAAACGTCAACCTTGCCGCGCGCACACGCGAAGGAGTCGCATGGCCACGCTTCAGACCGGCATCAATCCGCGCAGTCCCGAGTACGCCGCCAACGCGGCCGCGCTCGGCGCGGCCGTCGCGGACCTGCGCGAGAAGGTCGCGCACATCGCGCGCGGCGGCCCGGAGGACGCGCGCAAGAAGCACGTCGGGCGCGGCAAGCTCCTGCCGCGCGAGCGCGTCGAGCAGCTGCTCGACCCCGGCACCCCGTTCCTCGAGTTCTCGCAGCTGGCCGCCTACAACATGTACCACAACGCGGCGCCGGGGGCGGGGGTGATCACCGGCATCGGCCGGGTCTCGGGCAAGGAGTGCGTGATCGTCTGCAACGACGCGACCGTCAAGGGCGGCACCTACTTCCCGATGACGGTGAAGAAGCACGTGCGCGCGCAGGAGGTCGCCGGCGAGAACAACCTGCCGTGCGTGTACCTGGTCGATTCCGGCGGCGGCAACCTGCCGACGCAGGACGAGGTGTTCCCCGACCGCGACCACTTCGGCCGCATCTTCTACAACCAGGCCAACCTGTCCGCGCGCGGCATCCCGCAGATCGCGGTGGTGATGGGCTCGTGCACCGCCGGCGGCGCCTACGTGCCGGCGATGAGCGACGAGACCATCATCGTCCGCAACCAGGGCACGATCTTCCTCGGCGGCCCGCCGCTGGTGAAGGCCGCGACCGGCGAGGTGGTCAGTGCCGAGGAGCTCGGCGGCGGCGACGTCCACACGCGCGTCTCCGGGGTGGCCGACCACCTCGCGAAGAACGACGCCCACGCGCTGGCGATCGCGCGGCGCATCGTCGCGAACCTGAACCGCGTCAAGCGCCCGTCGCTCGAGATCGCCGCCGCGCGCGCGCCGCTCTACCCCGCCGAGGAGCTCTACGGCGTGGTCTCCGCCGATCCGCGCAAGCCCTACGACGTGCGCGAGGTGATCGCGCGCATCGTCGACGGCTCCGAGCTCGACGAGTTCAAGTCGCGCTACGGCACCACGCTGGTCACCGGCTTCGCGCGCATCCACGGCATGCCGGTCGGCATCCTCGCCAACAACGGCATCCTGTATTCGGAGTCCGCGCTCAAGGGCGCGCACTTCATCGAGCTGTGCGCGCAGCGCGGCATCCCGCTGCTGTTCCTGCAGACCATCACCGGCTTCATGGTCGGCAGGAAGTACGAGTCCGGCGGCATCGCGCGCGACGGCGCCAAGCTGGTGACCGCGGTGGCGACGGCGAAGGTGCCGAAGTTCACCGTGATCATCGGCGGCAGCTTCGGCGCCGGCAACTACGGCATGTGCGGGCGCGCCTACGCGCCGCGCTTCCTGTGGATGTGGCCGAACGCGCGCATCTCGATCATGGGCGGGCAGCAGGCGGCCTCGGTGCTCGCCACCGTCAAGCGCGACGGCATCGAGGCCAAGGGCGGCAGCTGGAGCGCGGACGAGGAGGCGGCGTTCAAGAAGCCGATCCTCGAGCAGTACGAGCACCAGGGCCACCCGTACTTCGCCAGCGCGCGCCTGTGGGACGACGGCGTGATCGACCCGGTGGACACGCGCCGCGTGCTCGGGCTCGCGCTGTCGGCCGCGCTCAACGCGCCGATCGAGAAGACCTCGTTCGGCGTCTTCCGCATGTGAACCCGGAGCAGCCGGCGATGCCCAACTTCACCACCCTGCAGGTCGAGGCGCGCAACCACGTGGGCCTGATCTGGTTCAACCGTCCCGAGATCCACAACGCGCTCAACGACGTGGTCCTGGGCGAGCTGCGCGCCGCGCTCAAGGCGATGGCGCGCGACCGGGGCGTGCGCGCGCTGGTGCTGGCCGGCCACGGCAAGTCGTTCTGCGCCGGCGGCGACCTCAACTACATGAAGCGCGCGGCCGGCTACACCAAGGCGCAGAACGAACGCGACGCCGCCGCCCTGGCCGAGACCCTGTGGATCCTGGCGAGCCTGCCCAAGCCCACCGTCGCGCGCGTGCACGGCAACGCCTACGCGGGCGGCATGGGCTTCGTCGCCGCCTGCGACATCGCGGTGGCGTCGACCGAGGCGGTGTTCTGCCTGTCGGAAGTGAAGCTGGGCCTGATCCCCGCGACCATCTCGCCCTACGTGATCCGCGCGATGGGCGAGCGCGCCGCGAGCCGCTACTTCCTCACCGCCGAGCGCTTCGACGCGGCCGAGGCCTACCGCATCGGCTTCGTGCAGGACATCTGCCCGCCGGACGAACTCGACGCGCGCGTCAACGAGGTCCTCGGCCACCTGGTGCAGGGCGGGCCGCGCGCGCTGGCCGAGTCGAAGAAGCTGCTCGCGCTCTCCGGCGGCACGCGGCTCACGCCCGCGGTGCGCGGCCAGACCGCGAAGATGATCGCCGCGACGCGCGCCTCGGCCGAAGGCAGGGAGGGCATCGCCTCGTTCCTCGAGAAGCGCAAGCCCGCGTGGGTCAACGAACTGCAACTGGGCGAACAATGATGTTCAAGAAGATCCTGATCGCCAATCGCGGCGAGATCGCCTGCCGGGTGGCCGCCACCGCGCGCGGGCTCGGCATCCGCACCGTGGCCGTCTATTCGGATGCCGACGCCGACGCGAAGCACGTGGCCGAGTGCGACGAGGCCTACCGCCTCGGTCCGGCGCCGGCGCGCGAGTCGTACCTGCGCGGCGACCTGATTCTCGAGATCGCCAGGCGCTGCGGCGCCGAGGCCATCCATCCCGGCTACGGCTTCCTCTCGGAGAACGAGGAATTCGCCGAGGCCTGCGCGCGGGCCGGCGTGGTGTTCATCGGCCCGCCGCCCGCCGCGATCCGCGCGATGGGGCTGAAGGCCGAGTCCAAGCAGCTGATGGGCAAGGCCGGCGTGCCGCTCACCCCCGGCTACCACGGCGGCAACCAGGACCCCGCGTTCCTGCACAAGGAGGCCGGCAGGATCGGCTACCCGGTGCTCATCAAGGCCTCGGCCGGCGGCGGCGGCAAGGGCATGCGGGTGGTGGAGCGGGCGGACGACTTCGCCGCCGCGCTCGCGTCGTGCAAGCGCGAGGCCGCGGCCTCGTTCGGCGACGACGCGGTGCTGATCGAGAAGTACCTGACCCGCCCGCGCCACGTCGAGATCCAGGTCTTCGCCGACACGCACGGCAACTGCGTCTACCTGTTCGAGCGCGACTGCTCGGTGCAGCGGCGCCACCAGAAGGTGCTCGAGGAGGCGCCCGCGCCCGGCATGACCGCGGCACGGCGCGCGGCGATGGGCAAGGCCGCGGTCGATGCCGCGAAGGCGGTCGGCTACGTCGGCGCCGGCACGGTGGAGTTCATCGTCCCCGGCGACGCGGGCGCGGACGGCAGCTTCTTCTTCATGGAGATGAACACGCGGCTGCAGGTCGAGCACCCGGTCACCGAGGAGATCACCGGGCTCGACCTGGTCGAGTGGCAGCTGCGCGTGGCCGCGGGCGAGCCGCTGCCGCTGAGCCAGGACGAACTGCAGATCTCCGGGCACGCGATCGAGGCGCGCATCTACGCCGAGAACCCGGCGAAGAACTTCCTGCCGTCGATCGGCACCATCACCCACATGCGCATGCCGGCCGACGACGATCACGGCGCCGTGCGCATCGACTCCGGGGTGCGCGCGGGCGACGCCATCTCGCCCCACTACGACCCGATGATCGCCAAGCTCATCGTCTGGGGCGAGGACCGCGCGGCGGCGCTGCGCGCCATGGCCGCGGCGCTGGCCGAGTGCGAGATCGCCGGGCTGGCGACGAACGTGGACTTCCTCGGCCGCGTGGTCGCCTCTCCGGCCTTCGCCGGCGGCGACGTCGACACCGGGCTGATCGAGCGCCACCGCGCGCTGCTGCTGCCCGCGGACGTGCCGGTGCCGCCGGCGGCGCTGGCGGCCGCCGCGTTCATGCTCGATGCGGGCGCGCCGGCCGGCGCCTCGCCCTGGGACCTGCGCGACGGCTGGCGCATGAACCTGACCGCGGCGCGCACGCTGCTGCTGCGCGCCGGCGAGACCGTGCACGCGGTGACGCTCGAGTACCCGCGCGGCGGCATGACGATCCGCATCGGCGCCGAGTCCGGCGCGGCGCACGGGCAGGTCGACGGCCGCCGGGTGCGCCTGGTCTGGGGCGAGCAGCGGGTGGCGGCGACGGTCGTGGTCGACGGCCTGCGCGTGACGGTGTTCTGCGGCGGCCTGCGCCACGACCTCGAGCGCGCCGACGCGCTGCTCCTCGCCGGCGACGCCGACGACGAGGCCGCCGGCGACGGCCACCTGTGCGCGCCGATGTCGGGCAAGGTCCTGGCGCTGGTCGCCACGCCCGGGGTGCGGGTCGAGCGCGGCGCCGCGCTCCTGGTGATGGAGGCGATGAAGATGGAGCACACGATCGTCGCGCCGTCGGCCGGGTCGGTCGCGCGATTCCATTGCGCTGCCGGCGACCAGGTGGCCGAAGGGGTGGAGCTGGCCCTGTTCGAGCCGGCGACCTGACGCGGGGCGCGGTGGACGTCCTGTTCTTCGCCGAGGAGCCGGATCCTCGCCCGTGGATGGCCGCGCTCGCGCAGGCACTGCCGGAGGCGCGCGTCCACGACTGGGCGGCCGGCGGCGCTCCCGCGTGCGACTACGCGGTGTGCTGGAAGCCGCCGGCGGCCTTCTTCGCCGGCCAGCGCCGGCTCAAGGCGATCCTCAACATCGGCGCGGGTGCCGACGCCGTCCTGGCCGACACCAACCTGCCGCTCGACGTCCCGGTGGTGCGCCTCGACGACGCCGGCATGGGCGCGCAGATGGAGGAGTACGTCGCGTGGTGCGCGTTCCATTTCCTGCGCCGCATGGACGACTACGCGCGCGCGCAGCGCGACGCGCTGTGGGACCGCCTGCCGCCGCGCGCGCGGGGCGCGTTTCCGATCGGCATCATGGGCCTGGGCGTGCTCGGCGCGCGCGTCGCGGCCTTCATGCGCGACCTCGGCTTCCCGGTGCGCGGCTGGAGCGCCTCGCCGAAGGCGATCGCCGGGGTCGAATGCTTCGCCGGGCCGCAGGCGCTGGCGGCGTTCCTCGCGCCGGTGCGCCTGCTCGTGTGCCTGCTGCCGCTGACCGACGCGACGCGCGGCATCCTGAACCGGGAGACGCTCGGCATGCTGCCGCGCGGCGCGGCGCTGGTCAACATCGCGCGCGGCGGCCACCTGGTGGAAGCCGACCTGATCGCGCTGCTCGACGATGCGCACCTCGCCGGCGCGGTGCTCGACGTGTTCCCGGTCGAGCCGCTGCCGGCCGCCTCCGCGCTGTGGCGCCATCCCCGGGTGGTCGTCACCCCGCATGTGTCGGCGATGACGCTGGTCGAGGAGTCGATGCAGCAGATCGCGGCCAAGATCCGCGCGCTGGAACAGGGCCGGCCCGTCGTCGGCGTGATCGATCGTGCCCGCGGCTACTGACGGCCTGCCGGAGTTCGCCGACGGCGTGCCGGTGCCCTCGCCCTGCGTCGGCATCTGCCGCATGGACGCCGACGGCCGCCTGTGCATCGGCTGCGGCCGCACGCTCGACGAGATCGCCAACTGGTCGCGGGCGAGCGACGCCGCCCGGCGCGCGGTGTGGCGGCGCCTGCGCGCCGCGGCGGCCTCGACCGATGGCTGAGGCCGCGCGCCTGCCGCGCTCGATGCAGGTGCTCGAGCGCGGCTGGGTCTCCGCCAACAACATCGTCTTCACCGGCGGCGCGGCGGCCGTGGTCGACACCGGCTACGCGCGGCACGCCGAGCAGACCGTGGCGCTGGTGCGCCGCGTGCTGGGCGACCAGCCGCTCGGGCGCATCGTCAACACCCACTGCCATTCCGACCACATCGGCGGCAACGCCGCGCTTGCGCGCGCCTGGCCCGGGGCGCGCATCACGATCCCCGCCGGCGAGGCCGCGGTGGTGCTTGCCTGGGACGACGCCGCGCTGCACCTGGGGCCGATGGGGCAGGAGTGCGAGCGCTTCGCCTTCGACGACACCATGCGCGCGGGCGACAGCCTGCCGCTGGGCGGACTGGACTGGCAGGTGATCGCCTCCCCCGGCCACGACATGGAATCGCTGATGCTGTGGTGCGCGGCGGAGGGCATCCTGATCTCCGCCGACGCGCTCTGGGGACAGGGTTTCGGCGTGCTGTTCCCGGCGCTGCCGCCGGCGGGCGACCATGCGCTCGCCGTCGCCGCGCAGCGCGCCACGCTCGCGACCATCCGCGACCTCGCGCCGCGCCTGGTGATCCCCGGCCACGGCGCGCCGTTCACCGACGTCGGCGCCGCCCTCGCGCGCGCCGAGGCGCAACTGGCGCGCCTCGAGGCGAATCCGGCCGGCCTGCTGCGCCACGCCGCCAAGGTGAGCCTCGCCTTCCTGCTGATGCTCGAAGGGCGCATCGCGATCGCCACGCTCGGCGCGCGCCTGGCCGGCATGGCGCTGGTGGCCGACATCAATCGCGCGCTGTTCCGGCTCGACGATGCGGCGCTCGCCGACCTGCTGGCCGGGGAACTGGTCAGGAGCGGGGTGGCGCGGCGCGACGGCGGGTGGCTGGTCTATGTGACGCCCTGATCGCGGCCCGGCATCGCGTCGGCAGGACGCGGTCGTTGCCGGAAAGGACTGGGCTGATCCTCCGTGGCCGCGCCGCTCTCAGTGCGGCCTTCGGTGCGTGCCGACCACGCCTTGCGCGCGTGGTCGATGGCGAGGAAGACTTCCACGCCTGGCAACGCCCCCGCACCCAGGAGCGGCCCGGAATGGAAGATGGTCACGCGCTTGCCGCTGCGCAGGTGCAGGACCGGGTACAAGAGTGCGAACGGCCTGCCGAGGCGGACGTCGACGATGTCCTGCATCGGATAGCTGCGTCGGCCGAACCACCAGGTGCACTGCAGCTCGTCCGCGGCGATGCGCACCCGGAGCGGCATGGCGTGCACTGCCAGCAACAGCACGAGGATCGTTGAGACAAGTAGGGCGATACCGAAGGCGCCGACGAGGGCCAGCGCGTTCAAGTGGTCGATGGCACGCGCCGCCTTCAGTGCCGTCTTCGTCGTCGCCGCGGGTTCGTCGGCCAGCCGGGCCTTCCAGAAGTCCAGCCACGTCAGCGTGTCGAACAAATCGTAGGCGATGTCGCCGGTGCACCCGATCAGCCCCAGGAGAACCAATGCGAGGAAGGCGACGGGACCGACGCTCCTGAATTCCGCGGGAAGGCGGCCCGCGGTCGCAACGTCGAGCGCACGTGCCAGAAGGGCCGGGCCCTCGCGCAAGCCCGGGTGGATGGATGCCAGGGGTCGTCCCGTGGCGTCGCGGAACTGAAGGCGTCCGAGCCGCCTGCGGACGCGGGCCGATGCCAGCGCGCTCCAGGAGACGAGATCACCGGGGCGCCCGCCGCGCATCGGGCGCAACCCCTCCGGCGCACTGGCCAGCGAGTCCGCGGCCCGTGCGCGGAACAGCAGCCAGAAGCACAAGGGCATCATGAAGCTGAGGATCGACATTCCAATCGCGAAGCCCAGGCCGTCGCCGGGTGATTCGCCATTGGCATACCAGACGGGCGATGGCGGCGTCAGCCAGCCGGCTTCGACCAACATCCCCCAGCTTGGGACCAGTGCAAGCAGGAGCATCAACGCGACAGGCACGCGCAACCGGCGCTGGTACGCGGGGTCCGGCAGGTGGAACGTGATTGCACCGTCGGGTTGGATCATGAAGTGCCTCCTGCAGTGGAGCGAGACTGCGAGCGATCGCGACAGTCACCAGGCTGTCTTTTGGCTACAGACAGCGAAGATTCGGACAGCAGTCTCCCGCAGGTGCGCAGTGCGATCATCCCCAGAGCTGATCAACTCGTGCCCGGTCTTCGCGTCGGCCCGCTCCCTTGTAGTCCAGGAACGGGATCAAGGGGCTTGAAGGGCCAAGGTTCGAACCTCCCGCAACGCCTCGCCCTCCGCTTGTTCGACACCATTGACGATGACTCCTGCGCCACCGCGATCGCCGCCACGACCGCCCGCGTGGTCTCCGCAGCAGGACCGGACGGATCGCGCAGCTTGGTCTTCGATGCCGAGAGCAACCTCGACCGCCGGGCAAGAGGGCCAGGCGCGAGTTTCCTGGCGACGCCGATGGAATGCACCCGCTCCCGGAGTGCGGATCGTTGGCGTGTTCGTCGGTCCGACCCTGTGCGGCCGCCTGCGGGCCGTGCCGGGCCGCCCGCACCGCATGGACCGGACCCGCGTGGCCGGCATCCAGGGGGCGCGGCACGCCGGGCCGGATGCTAGGATGGCCACCGCTGCGGCGCGAATCGCATCGCCCCGATCAAGGGCGCGGCGCAGCCGATCCCCCCACATTCCGGAGGTGCGTGCCATGCGGAAGCCTGCCGTTGCCGCGTTCATCATCGCCGCCGCCGCGGTGGCCGTCACCGCGTGCACGGCCCCCGAGCCCGCCGGCGCGCCGGCGCGGCGCATGTCCGAGCTGCCGCCACCGCCCGCGCCGGCCGACAACCCGATCACCGCCGAGAAGGCGGCGCTGGGCAAGCTCCTGTTCCACGACAAGCGCCTGTCCGGCAACGGCCAGATGGCGTGCCAGTCGTGCCACTATCACCACCTGGGCTGGGCCGATGCGACGCGGTTCTCCGCCATGCACAACGGCAACCTCAACACGCGCCACACGCCGACGATCTACAACGTCGCCTACCAGACCAGCTGGTACTGGGACGGCCGCGCCGCCACGCTGGAGGCGAACAACCTCGCCGCCTGGCGCAACCAGATGGGCGGCGACCCGGCCCGCGTGGCGGCGAGCCTGAACGCGATCCCCGCGTATCGCGAGGCGTTCCAGAAGGCGTTCGGCGCGCCCGCGAGCCAGGACACCATCGTCAAGGCGCTCGCGACCTATTTCCGCACGCTCAACACCGGCGAATCCGCCTGGGACCGGCACGAGATGGGGCGCGCCAACGCGGTGAGCCGGGACGCACGGGAAGGATTCGACCTGTTCGCCGGCAAGGGCCGCTGCATCGTCTGCCACACGCCGCCGTTCTACACCAACAACGAGCACTACAACATCGGGCTGGAAGCCGGCAAGGCGAAGCCCGATCCCGGCCGCTTCAACGTGACCAGGCGCGTCGAGGACACCGGCGCCTTCAAGACGCCGACGCTGCGCGCGGTGGCGCGCTCGGCGCCGTACTTCCACGACGCCAGCGCCGCGACGCTCGAGGAGGCGGTGCGCTACATGGCCGGCGGCGGCAGGGCCGACCCGCACAAGACGCCGCTGATGATCCCCACCGGCCTGACCGACGCGGAGATCCGCAAGATCGTCGCCTTCCTCGAGGCGCTGACCGGCAACGACACCTACGAGGCGCCGCGGCTGCCGTGAGGCGCGGCGGCGCCGGCGCGCGCGCGCAGCCGGTGACGATGGACGGGCAGCGAGCGCCGCGTGCAGCCGCCGGGGTCGGCCGCGTGCGCGGCCGCCGGGTTCAGCCGGCCTCGCGCAGTTCGAGCGCGCCGCCCTTGAGCAGGCCGCGGTAGCGCTTGCCGCCGGCGGTGATCTCGATGTCCTCGCCGGACACGCGGCCCTTGACGTCCAGCATCGCGCCGCCCGTGGTCAGCGAGCCCGACAGCATCTGGAACTCCTGGCGCAGCACCACCTGCCCCTGCGGCGTGGCGTAGCTGCCGGCGACCTGGCGCGGCACCAGCCAGTAGAGCACGCGGCAGTACGAGCTGTTGCAGCCGGGCTGGCCCGCGAGGTCGATCACGGTGTCGGGCTCCCAGTCGCCCATCGTGAAGGTGTTCGAGACGATGCGCGTGCCGGGCTTGAGCGCGAGGATCTTGGGGCGCAGGTCGAGGTTGATGCGCGGCAGCAGGAACATGGTGATGACCGTGGCCTCGGCGAAGCTGGTCTCGAAGAGATCGGCTTTGACGAAGCTGGCGCGCGCGCCGACGCCGGCGGCGTCCGCGCTGCGCCGGGCGAACTCGACCATGTCGGGGTTGTATTCGATGCCCATGGCGCGCGCGCCGAGGCGCGCGGCGGTGATGACGGTGCGCCCGTCGCCCGAGCCCAGGTCCATCACCACGTCGCTCGGGCCGACGCGCGCGACCTCGAGCATCTTGTCGACCACGATCTGCGGGGTCGGCAGCCAGATCACGTCCTTGCCGGCCTGGCCGGGCGTGGGCTGGTAGCCGGCGGCGGGGGCGGCGGGCTGCTGGGCCTGCGCGGCGCTTGCGCAGACGGCGATCAGGAGGGCGGCCAGGCGGGCGGGTACGGACTTCATCAGGTTCCTCTGGGTTGGATGATGCGGCGGGTGGGCCGGCGAGTTGTCGGTCGCCTGCGCGGCGTGTCGCCCGCGCAGCGTGCGCCGCGCAGGCAACCGCCAAGTGTACGCCGGGCCCGGCGGCCGCCGGGCCGGACGTCAGGCGCGCCGCGCGCGCCGCTCCTGCTCGATCAGGAAGTCGACCACCTGCAGGCAGCGCTCGTGGCTGCCGACGATCGAGGGCGCGGTCAGGTAGCGGCCGGCGACGGCCATCGCCGGCACGCCGTCGATCCGGTAGGCGATCAGGGTCTGGCGCGCCACCGCCATCCGGTTGGCCACCGGCTGCGAGCGCAGGGCCTCGCCGAACTTGTCGCGGTCGATGCCGTTCTTCGAGCCCCAGGCGATCATCTCGCCCTCGTCGGACAGGCGCTGCTGCTCGACGTGGATGGCGTCGAACACCTTCCTGTGCACGCGCTCGACCTCGCCGATCGCCTCGAGCGCGTAGTACAGCCGCGCGTGCTGCGCCCAGACCGCGTTGAACTGCGCGGGCAGGCGGCGGAAGGCGACGTCGGCCGGCGCCTTCTTCGTCCATGCCGACAGCGGCGCCTCGAAGGCGTTGCAGTGCGGGCAGCCGTACCAGAAGAATTCCATCACCTCGATCTTGCCGGCGGTCTCGACCGGCTGCGCCACGTCGAGCACCTTGTAGTCGATGCCGGCATCGGGCGGCCGGCGCTGCGCGCGCGCGGCCGGCGCGGCGAGCGCGGCCGCGGCGCCGGCGGCGAGGAAGTGTCTGCGGTCGATGGTCATGGGGTGCTCCTGTGCGAATGCCGGCGGCGGCCGGCCTATTTTCTCTCGCGCCGGGCCTGCGCGATGAACTGGTCGAGCAGGCGGATCGCCTCGTGGTGGCTGCCGGCCTCGCCGCTCGAGAACAGGTACCGGCCGGCCACCACCAGCGTCGGCGTGGCGCGGATGTCGTAGTCCGTCGACAGGCGGCGTGCCGCCTCGACGCGCTCGGCCACCTCGGGTGAGGCCATGGCGGCGCTGAAGCGCGCGGCGTCGACGCCGTTCTTGGCGACCCACTCGACGAGCCGCGCCTCGTCGGAGAGCATGACGCCGTCGAAATTGATGACGTCGTAGATCGGCCGGTGCAGGCGCTGCGCCTCGCCGAGGCGCTCGAGCGCGAAGTAGGCGCGCGTGAGCGTGAGCCAGCGCTCGCTGCGCAGCGCGGGCACGTAGCGGAACTCGACGTCGGCGGGCTTGCGCGCCAGCCAGTCCTCGAGCAGCGGCTGCTGGTCGAAGCAGTGCGGGCAGCCGTAGTAGAAGAACTGCACCACCTCGATCTTGTCGGGCGCGGTGGCGCCGAGCACGCCGCTGATCGGCGGGCGGGCCGGCTCGATCGTGCGGTAGGGCAGGCTGGAACGGATCTGGGCGGAGGCGGCGCCGGCCCAGGCCAGGAGCAGCGGCAACAGCAGCAACAGCAGCCAGCGGACGGTGCGCATCCCAACCTCCTTCGGCCGGCCGCACGCCCGCGCGAACGGCGCGGCGGCTACGGCTTCTGCGGGTCCTTGAGCCGGATCAGCGAGGCATCGACGCCGTTCTGCGTCAGTGTCGCGCGCACCCGGTTGATGTCGTCGAGACGATTGTACGGCCCCA
Organism: Burkholderiales bacterium; assembly: GCA_016790695.1. GTDB lineage: Bacteria > Pseudomonadota > Gammaproteobacteria > Burkholderiales > JAEUOS01 > JAEUOS01. The sequence continues at coordinate 3,387 of JAEUOS010000067.1, read as the reverse complement.
GGCGCACGCGATGCATCGTGCCCTTGCCCTCGATGTCGACGGTCTCGACGCGCGCCTCGAAGCCCATCAGCGCGAGCTTGGCCTTCTGGTTGTCGGCATCGCCGGAGGAGGCGAAGGCGCCGGCCTGCAGGAAGTAGGTCTCCTTCGCGGCCGGGCGCGCCTCCTCGCCCTTGGCGGCGTCGGCGCGCGGCTCGGCCTTGGCCGCCTCGGCGGCCTTGCGCGGGTCGACGACCTCCTCCTTGCCGGGCAGGATCTCGTAGAAGGAGAAGCGCTTGCCCTCCTTCTCCTGGCCGTCCCTGCCCTTCTCGGCAGCCTTGGCATCCTTGCCGAACAGCGGCCGGTTCGGGTCCGAGGCGTCGCTCGCGCCCTTGGCGGCCGACTTCTCGTTGCGCCCGGTCTTGTCGGCGAACGGCTTCGGTCCCTTGTTCAGGTAGAACGCGACCCCCACGGCGAGCACCAGGCCGAGCAGGAGCCCGATGACGATGCCGAGCAGCGTGCCGCCGGCGAACTTGCGGCGCGGCGACGCGGGCGCGGGGCGCGGGCGGAGGTCGCGGGGCGTGCGGGCGGGCATCGGCGGTGGCGGGCGGGAAGAATCCTACATCTGCTCCGGGGCGGAGACGCCCAGGATCGCGAGCGCGCTGCGCACCACCTGCGCGGTGGCCGCATAGAGCGCCAGACGCGCCATTTTAACCTCTTCGGCCGCGGCGAGAACCCGCAATTCGCGCTCGTTGTAGAGCGCGTGGAAGGCGGCGGCGATGTCGCGCACGTAGAACGCGAGGTCGTGCGGCGCGAGATCGCGCGCGGCGCCGGCGACGACCTCGGGGAACTCGGCCAGGGCCTGGGCGAGCGCGAGCTCGCGCTCGTGCGCGAGCGGGCTCAGGTCGGCCGCGCCGAGCACGCCGCGGCGCGCCGCCCACTGCGGGTCCCAGGCGCGCAGCACGCTGGCGATGCGCGCGTGCGCGTACTGCACGTAGTAGACCGGGTTCTCGTCGGTGGTCTTGAGCGCCAGGTCGACGTCGAAGACGAACTCGGTGTCGGCCTTGCGCGAGATCAGGAAGAAGCGCACCGCGTCGCGGCCGCGCGCGAGCTCGGCCGCGCCGGCGCCGCCGCCGGCCATCTCGATCAAATCGCGCAGCGTGACGTAGGAGCCGGCGCGCTTGGAGATCTTGACCTCCGCGCCGCCCTTCATCACCGTGACCATCTTGTGCAGCAGGTAGTCGGGGTAGCCGGCCGGCACGCCGAGGCCGGCCGCCTGCAGGCCGGCGCGCACGCGCGCGATGGTGCCGTGGTGGTCCGAGCCCTGGACGTTGACCACGCGGGCGAAGCCGCGCCGCCACTTGGCGATGTGGTAGGCGACGTCGGGCACGAAGTAGGTGTAGCTGCCGTCGGACTTGCGCATCACGCGGTCCTTGTCGTCGCCGTACTCGGTGGACCGGAGCCACAGCGCGCCGCCTTCCTCGTAGGTCTTGCCGGCGGCCGCGAGCGCGGCGACCGCCTCCTCGACCTTGCCGTCGGCATACAGCGAGGACTCGAGGTAGTAGTTGTCGAAGCGCACGCCGAAGGTCCTGAGGTCGATGTCCTGCTCGTGCCGCAGGTAGGCGACCGCGAAGCGCCGGATCGAGTCCAGGTCGTCCGCGTCGCCGCTCGCGGCGACCTCGATGTCGGCCGCGCGCACCGTCTTCCGCGCCAGGAAGTCGGCGGCGATGTCGGCGATGTAGTCGCCGTTGTAGGCCGCCTCCGGCCAGCCGGGGTCGCCCGGCGCCAGGCCGCGGCAGCGCGCCTGCACCGAGACGGCGAGGTTGGCGATCTGCGCGCCGGCGTCGTTGTAATAGAACTCGCGCGTGACCGCGTGGCCGCGCGCCTCGAACAGCGCCGCCAGCGCGTCGCCGAGCGCGCCCTGGCGGCCGTGGCCGACGTGCAGCGGCCCGGTCGGGTTGGCCGACACGAACTCGACCATCAGCGCGCCGGCGCTGCCGGGCGCCGCGCGCCCGAAGTCGTCGCCGCGGGCGAGGATCTCGGTCACCGCGCGCAGCTTGGCCGCGCGTGCCAGGCGCAGGTTGATGAAGCCGGGGCCGGCGAGCTCGGCGGCGTCGATCGTGCCGCGCGGCTGGGCGTTCAGGTCGGCGACGATGGCGGCGGCGAGCTCGCGCGGGTTCTTCTTCAGCGTGCGCGCCAGCTGCATCGCGATGTTGCAGGACAGGTCGCCGTGGGCGGCGACCTTCGGGCGCTCGAGCGCGATGGCCGGCGCGGCGCCCGCGGGGAGGGCACCGACACGCGCGAGCGCGGCCGCGATGGCGGCGACGATTTCCTGTTTGACGGCGGGGAGCATGTGGGGCGGCGCCGCTGCGGGCGCGTGAGACAATCGGAAATTATAGCCGCGCCCCTCCGGGCGCCCCTCAGTTTCCCCAGTTACCCCCAGTCGCCGCCAGCCGCGCCCCCGGACCGCCCCTGCCGCCCGCCGCCCCGGCCCGCCCGCGCACGGCGCCTCCGGCGCCGACCACGCGGCAGCCGCGTGCAGCCGGCGCCGCGGCCGCACCGCCGATGGAAATCTACCTGATCCGCCATACCCGCCCCGGGGTGCCCGAGGGCACCTGCTACGGCCGCACCGACGTGCCGCTCGACGAGGCCGACTTCGCGCAGCGGGTGCCGGCGATCGCCGATCACCTGCCGGCCGGCATGGCGTTCTACTCGAGCCCCGCGACGCGCTGCGCGCGCCTGGCCGAGTCGCTCGCCGCGCGCACCGGCGGGGCGCTCGCCGCGCTCGACGCGCGCCTGCACGAGCTGCACTTCGGCGACTGGGAAGGGCGGCTCTGGCGCGACCTGCCGCGCGCGGAGACGGCGTCCTGGTCCGCCGACATCGCCGGCGTCGCGCCGCCCAACGGCGAGTCGTTCGGCGCGCTGTGGGCGCGCGTGAACGCGTTCTACGACGCGACCCTGGCCGCAGCCCTGGCCGCGGAGGTGCCGCGTTTGGCCATCGTCGGCCATGCGGGCAGCCTCAAGGTGCTGGTGCTGCGCGCGCTCCGGCTCGCGCCGGCCGATTACATGCAGGCCGACGTCGCGCAGGGCCGCGTGTCGTGCATCGACGTCCGGCAGACCGGCGCGGGCGCGGTGCGCGAGCGCCTGCTGTTCCTCAACCGCTGAGGCGCGTGCGGCGCCTCAGCCCTGCCGGAACGAGACCAGTTCGAGGCGCTCGTCCTCGAGCACCGTGAGGCCGCGGCGGCCGTAGGCGACGCGCTCGGTCTCGACCCGGATCGGGCGCCGGCATTCGCCCGGCGCGACCCAGTAGTTGTGCAGCAGCGTCGTGCTGCCCGGGCCGAACGCCTGGCGGCTGATGCCCTTGCCTTCGACGCGAAAGCACTCGAAGGCGCCGGCGGGGACGGTCACGCG
>JAEUOS010000036.1 GCA_016790695.1 Burkholderiales bacterium | reverse complement strand
CGCCTGGACTCGGTGTTCTTCAACACCGACCTGCGGGTCAACGAGGATGCGACCGTCAACGGCGCGGGCACGATCGCGCTGTCGAACAGGGCGGCCAACCGCATCTACGGGGCGACCGGCGCCGAACGCCTGACCATCGGGGCGGGGCAGTCGATCGTGGGCGCGGGCCAGATCGGTCTGCCGGGGTCTAACCGGCTGGCGGTGACCAACCAGGGGACGATCGCGGCGGCGGGTTCGAACGGCCTGCGCCTGGACATGGACGGTGCGGCGGGAGCGTTCGCCAATCATGGCGGTCTGCTCGAGGTGCGTGACGGTTCGTTCATGCGTTTCGTCAGCGGGCGCTTCGAAGGCGGCACCCTGCGCGGCCTGGCCGCGGACAGCCAGGTCGAAGGGTCGGTCGCTGCGACGCTCGCCGGGATGAACTGGGAGGGCACGCTGACCCTGCGCGACGGGGAGGGCGTCGGGATCGGCGGGACCTTCAGCAACACCGGCACGTTCCGCCTGAACTCGGTGTTCTTCAACACCGACCTGCGGGTCAACGAGGATGCGACCGTCAACGGCGCGGGCACGATCGTGCTGTCGAACAGGAGTGCCAACCGCATCTACGGCGCGACCGGCGCCGAGCGCCTGACCATCGGCAGCGCGCAGACCCTGCGCGGCGCGGGACAACTCGGCGTCAATCTGCTCAAGATCACCAACCAGGGCACGATCATCGCCGATCAGTCCAACGCGTTGACCGTCAACCCGACGGGCGCCGATCCCCTGCACAACCAGGGCACGGTACGCGTCGAGACCGGCAGCCAGATGACGGTCAGCGGTTCGAACCTGCTGCAGGACGCGTCCGGCGCGCAGACCACCGTGCGGGGCACGCTGACCGTGCCGCAGGTCGACCTGGTGGCCGGCGTGCTCGGCGGCACCGGCACCATCGTCGGGGCCGTCGTCAACAGCGGCGGCATCGTGGCGCCGGGCGCGAGCCCCGGCAAGCTCGTCATCCAGGGCAACTACACGCAGGGCGCGACCGGCACCCTCGCGATCGAGATCGACGGCACCGGCCAGGGCACGAGCCACGACTGGCTGTCGGTGACCGGGAATGCCGTGCTCGACGGCACCCTGTCGCTGACCTTCGGCTACACGCCGACGCCCGGGACCAGCTACGTGATCCTCACCACCGGCAGCGGCACGGTCAGCGGCACGTTCACCGACATCGTCAGGCCGGCCGGCTGGAACGTCTTCGCGACCTACCATGCCAAGGACGTGACCCTGACGGTGGCGGCGGTGCCCGAACCCGCGACCTATGCCCTGCTCGGCATCGGCCTGGCGGTCGTCGGTGCGGCGGCGCGGCGCCGCCGCGCCGGGACGGCGACCTAGGTAGCGGCCGTCCGCGCCTGCACCAGCGCGACCACCGCGTCGACCTCGATCTCCAGGGTGTCGAGCACGAAGGCCTCGTGGGCCTGCCATTCGGCGGACAGGGTGCCGCCGGCGCACAGCCGTGCCACCTGCTCGGCGAGCAGGCCGCAGGCCGCCAGCCGCGGCTGCGCGCCCGCGGCTTCGTGCGCGCGCGCGGCGATGCGGTCGAGCGCGTGGTGCAGCAGGATGCTGCGCGCCAGCGGCTCGGGCAGGCCCCAGCCGCGCGCGAGCGCATAGCCGACGCGCGCGTGGTTGTAGCGGTAGCGCGCCTCTTCGCGCAACAGCAGTTCCGGCCCCGGCGCGTCGGCATGCGCCTCGACGATGTCGCCGTAGTCCGGGAAGCGCGCGATCATGACCGCCATGCCGCAATTGCGGAACAGGCCGTAGGTGTAGGCCTCCTCGCGGCCGATGCCGCGCGCGGTCGCGGCCACCGCGACCGCGGCGTCGGCGACGCCGTTGGACTCGTCCCAGTAGCGCCGCATGAGGCCGCCGGCGGCCGCGGGGAACGCCTGGCGCAGCAGCAGTCCCGTGATCAGGTGCGTCGCCGGTCGCAGGCCCAGCAGCGTGAGCGCGTGGGCGACGTCGGTCGCCTTGGTCGACAGCCCGTAGAGCGGCGAATTGACCGCCGCGAGGATGGCGCCGGACAGGCCGGCATCGCTGGTGATCAGGCGGGTCAGGACACGGGGATCGGGGTCGTCGCGCCGTACTTCGGCGCTGAACTTCGCGAGGATCTCCGGGCACGGCGGAATCTTCAGGTCGCGCGCGATCGGATCGATGTCGCCGGCCGCCGCCACCGTGGTCGCGTCAGTCATGCACGGATTCTAGCGCCGCGCCGGCGCCGCATCACCCTGAAATCAGACCGGATAGATCAGCGAATTCGGGATCAGCTCGCTGTCGAACACGCAGAGCTTCTCGCGAAAGCGCAGCCGGTCGCCGTCCATCACCACCGTGTCGAGATAGCGGCCGACGTTGAACACCTCCGAGTGTTCGTTCTGCTTGGTGCGGAACACCGCGTAGTTCGCCTGGGTGCGCACCGCGTCGGCCTCGACGCCGCGGATGAACAGCCCGCCGACGAGGTGGCGCTGGTAGTAGGGCTGGTGGTAGAGCGTGGTGGTGATGCCGTAGACGCGGTCCCTGAGCATGCCCCGGCTCTCCGCCATCATCGTCGACAGCGGCAGGTCGCGCTCGAAGTTCTCGCGCGGCACCACCCGGTAGAAGCAGGCCTCGGTGAACAGGTCGATCCAGTCGTCGTAGCGCGCCTCGTCCAGGCAGGCGGCATAGCGCGCGTAGAGGTCCTCGAGGGCGAGGCGCAGTTCGATGCCGGCGAGCATGCGGTTCAGAGCTCCATGACCTTGCGATAGTAGGCGTACATGCCGCGGATCAGGGTCTCGGTGACCATGTGGTCGGCATTGCCGGTGGCCAGCCCGCCGAGTTCGGCGACGGTCTGGTGGCCGGGATGCTGAGTGAAGCCGACCTGCGAGAGCTCGACCACCTCGCCGTCGTCGGCCGAGACCAGGCCGGCCGGGCCGAACAGGTTGGCCTGGCGCAGGCGCCGCCGCGTCATCTCCGGGGTGTCGTCGGCGAAGCCGAAGTGGGTCCAGACGAAGTCGAAGCTGCCGGGGCCGCGCGGCACGATCTGCCGCGTCGAGACCGAATTGACGTTGTGCTGGATGATCAGCGACGGGAAGATCGTCTGCATGCAGGCGGTGGGCACGGCATCGATGCCGAGGTCGCCGCCCTTCCACCAGGCCTCGGGCACGACGTCGAGGATGCGGTCGTCGGCCAGCTTCATGTCCTCCTTGAAGCTGGCCACGCCCTGCGTGACCTCGCTGCGGCCGCCGTCGTTCTTGAAGCCGATCATCGCCGCGTGGCGGCCGTGGCGGTCGGTGCGCATGTAGGACTTCTGGTCGGCGCGCCACAGGCCGAAGGTGACGAACCAGGTGTGCAGCAGGCCCGGGTGGTAGGGGTCCTTGATGTTCTCCTGCATCAGCTTCCAGTTGCCGGGGATGCGCTGGCGCGAGTAGCCCAGGATGGTGAGCGCGCGCCCGTCGAAGGCGCGCTCGAACCACGGCCGCACCGCGCCCAGGTAGCTGTCGAAGTCCTCGACCGCGTGGTCGAACGAGGCGAACACGACCCCGGCCTTGACCGCGACCTTGAGCCGGGTGAGGCCGTGCTCCTCGAGGCGGAAGTCCGCCGGCATGCCGCCGTTGACGCGGCCGTCCTGGCGCACGCCGCGCCGGAACGGCAGGCCCACGAGGTTGCCCTTGAGGTCGTAGTTCCACTGGTGGTAGGGGCAGACGAACTCCTTGCGGTTGCCGAAGTTCGTCTCGCAGAAGGCCACGCCGCGGTGCGCGCAATGGTTCTCGACGACGTTGATCGCGCCGTCGGCGTCGCGCACCATGATCACCTGGCGCTCGCCGACGAAGGTGCGCTTGAAGTCGCCGTGGCGCGGGACCTCCGCCGCCAGGCCGACGTAGCACCAGTGGCCCTTGTAGAACAGCCGCTCGAGCTCCTCGCGGTAGAGCGCGGCGTCGGTGTAGACGCGGTAGGGCACGCGCGAATCGCGGCCGGTGTGCCACGCCACGGGCGGCGGGTCGGCGAAGGCGGGGTCGGGGGCGTTCATGGCGGGTCTCCGGCAGAAGGTCGCGACGCCGGCCCGGCACGCGGCGGGCCGGCATGCACCGCGCGAGGTGCGCAGGGTATCGCCTTCCGCCCCGCCATGGCAATCACACAGGTGAATATCAGGTATTTTTCATGGATCGTCCCCCGGAATGCCCGCCATGGACCTGGCACGATTCGACCTCAACCTCCTGCGCGTGTTCGAGGCGCTGCACGTGCATCGCAACGTCTCGCTGGCGGCCGAGGCCCTCGGGGTGACCCAGCCGGCCGTCTCCAATGCCTTGCGCCGGCTGCGTCGCGAGACCGGCGACGAGCTCTTCACGCGCACGCCGCAGGGCATGGCGCCGACGCCGCGCGCCGAGCGCCTGGCCGGCAGCATCGCCCAGGCCATGGGGACCCTGCGCGCGGGGCTCGCGCCGCAGGCGGAATTCGACCCCGGGCGCGCGACCCGGCGCTTCACGATGCTGATGTCGGACATCGGCGAGATCGTCTTCCTGCCGACGCTGCTGCGCTTCCTGGAGCGGGTCGCGCCGGGCGTCACGCTGGAGACGGTGACCCTGCCGACGCGCGAGGCGCGCCTGGCCATGGAGTCCGGCGCCGTGGACCTGGCAGTCGGCTTCCTGCCGGATCTGAAGACCGGCTTCTACCAGCAGCGCGTGTTCTCCCAGACCTATCTGTGCATGGTGCGCACCGACCATCCGCAGATCGGCATGAGCATGGGCCTGAAGTCGTTCCGCGAGGCGCGCCACGCCGTGGTGTCGGCGCAGGGCACCGGCCACGGCATCGTCGAGGCGGTGTTCGAGCGCGCCGGCGTCGAGCTCGACGTGCGCGTGCGCCTGCCGCATTTCCTCTCCGTGCCGATGGTGATCGCCGAGACCGACCTCGTGGTCACCGTGCCCCAGCGCCTGGGCGAGGCGTTCGCGAAGATCCTGCCGGTGCGCCTGCTGCCGCATCCGCTCCGGATCCCGCCGTTCCAGGTGAACCAGTACTGGCATCGCCGGTTCCACCAGGAGCCCGCGAACCAGTGGCTGCGGGGGAATTTCGCGCGCCTGTTCCGGCAGTGACCGGCGCGGCGCCCTAGCCGTGGCGCGCCCAGAATTCGGCTGGCGTGAGGATCGGATGTTGCGCCGCGAGTTCCAGCAGATCGGCATCGCCCGTGACCAGGCAGTCCGCGCCCGAGGCGATCAGCGTGGCGAGAATCGGATCGTCGGAACGGTCTCTCGGCACGTTCGCCGGGACCGCATCGATGTCGACCAACGTGCATGCGAATCGCAGCAGGCTGACGTAGTGGCGCGCCTTGCCGGCGTCCCAGCCGAGGCGCTTCATGCGCGGCAGGTTGCGCTCAAGTTCCTGCAGAATCGCCTCGCTGAGCACGAGTTCGCAGGCGCCGCTGCGCCAGGCGGCGACCACCTGCCCTGGAACACTGGCCGGGTAGGCGATACCCGACAGCAAGACATTGGTGTCGAGCACCACCCGCATGCGGCCTCCCGGCCTAGGCTTTGGCGGCGAGGCTGGCGGCCTTCCTGCGGCCGCGCTTGACGATGGCATCGATCTCGGCAAGCCCCTCGGCCTCGCTCGTGCCCTGGTAGGCCTGCGCGATCTCGGAAGACAGCCGATCGAACTCGGCGCGCATGTTGCGAATGCGCTCGAACAGGGCGATGTCCACGATGGCGGCCACAGGCTTGCCGCCCTTGGTGACCAGGATCGCGTCCTGCCGGTATTGAACCTCGTTGAGCAACTCGCCGAGGTTCTGGCGCACGGTCATCGCGGTTGCTTCGCGGATCATGATCGCACCTTGACTCAATCAATCATGGCAATTGATATGATTATACAGGGCGGAACGACGCGCCCCCCTGGAGACGCGCGACTTCAGGAATGCGGCAGGCTCGCGCGAAGGCCGCCCTGCATGGGTTACAGTGCCGGCCTTGTCCGCCCCTGATCCGCAACTTCCATGACCCAGCCACTGACCATCCTCGGCCTGTGCGGCAGCCTGCGCAAGCGCTCGACCAACCTGTCCACGCTCCATGCCGCCGGCGAACTGATGCCGGAGGCGATGACGCTCACCATCGCCCCGCTCGACGAAATCCCCCTGTACAGCCAGGACGTGCAGGATGCCGGCTTTCCCGCGCCGGTGACGCGCCTGCGCGACGCGCTCGCCGCCGCCGACGGCGTGCTGATCGCGAGCCCCGAGTACAACTTCTCGGTCTCGGGCGTGCTCAAGAACGCGATCGACTGGCTCTCGCGCACCCAGCCGCAGCCGTTCCGCATGAAGCCGGTGGCGATCTTCTCGGTCACCGCCGGGCCGGTGGGCGGCGCGCGCAACCAGTACGACCTGCGCAAGATCCTCGGCTGCCTGGACGCGATGGTGCTCGGCAAGCCGGAGATCTTCATCGGCGCCTCGGGGTCGAAGTTCGACGCCGAGGGCAGACTGACCGACGAAATCGCGCGCAAGCTCCTGCGCGACCAGATGGGCGCGTTCGCGGACTGGATCGCGCGCGCGAAGCGCTTCGCCGCCTGACGCCGGCGGCGCGCCGCGGCCGACCTACGCGCCGCGGTGCGCCGGCAGGTGCCGCGTGACCTCGGCCAGCCACGCCGGGTCGTCGCTCAGGGACCGCAGTTCCGCCAGCGCCTCGTCGCGCGTCTGGGTCCAGCGCTCGACCACGCGCACGTCGGCGCCGTCGCCGTCCTGGCAGGAGAACTCGAGGCGGATGCCGTTGGGGTCGAAGAAGTAGATCGAGCGCGTGCCGGCGCCGACCGCGACCGGGCCGATGATCGCGACGCCCGCCGCCCCCAGGCGCGCGATCATCGCCGCGAAGCGCTCCTCGGTCACGGTGAACGCGCAGTGCTGCATCGCGGCCAGCGCGTCGCGGTCGCCCTTCTGCTTCGCGCCCCGGGGCATCTCGAAGAACGCCACCAGGGTGTCGCCGCCGGCGTCGAAGAAGTAGTGCCGCAGGTTCTCGAACGGCGGGTTGCCGCGGTTGCCGGGGCCGACGCCGACGCCCGGCGGCACCTTGAGCGCATGCACCAGCGGCATGCCCAGCACGCGGGTGTAGAAGTCGATGGTCATGCGCATGTCGTCGGTGTTGAGCGCGAGGTGATGGATGCCGCGGCTCACGGGCGGCGCCGCGTGGGTGGCGCGCTGGGGGGACGGTTGCATGGGATCCTCCTTCTCGTCAGGCGGCGCGTCAGCCGGCGCCGGCGGCCAGGTCGAAATACAGGCTGGCGAGGTCGCCGCGGCGCGCGAGCGCCGCGGTGGTCTCGGCCAGGGCGATGCGGCCCTTGACGAGCACATAGGCGCGGCTGGCGAAGCCGAGCGCGATGTCGAGCTTCTGCTCGACCAGCAGCATGGTCAGGCCGTTCGCGCGCAGCGCCTCGAGCGCGCGGCGGATCTCCTCGACCACCCGCGGTGCCAGGCCCAGGAACGGCTCGTCGAGCAGCAGCACGCGCGGCCGCGACATCAGCGCGCGGCCGATCGCGAGCATCTGCTGCTCGCCGCCGGAGAGCGTGCCGGCGCGCTGGGCGCGGCGCTCGGCCAGGCGCGGAAACAGCGCATAGACGGCGTCGAAGCGCTCGGCCGCCGCGCCGCGGGAGGCGCCCGCGAGCCGGATCGTGCCCAGGCGCAGGTTGTCCTCCACCGTCAGCGGCGCGAACACGCGCCGGCCTTCGGGCACCTGCGCCAGGCCATGGGCGACGATGCGGTGGCTGGGCATGCGCATCAGGTCGGCGCCGTCCATCAGCGCGCGGCCGCCGCGCCGGCGCAGCACGCCGGACAGCGCCGCCAGCAGCGTGGACTTGCCGGCGCCGTTCGGGCCGAGCAGCGCGACCGCCTCGCCCGCGGCGACGGCGAGGTCGATGCCGCGCACCGCGTCGGCGCCGCCGTAACCGCCGTGCACGCCCGCGAGTTCAAGCATGGGCGTCGCCCGCCGGGCTGCCGAGGTAGGCCGCGAGCACCGCGGGATCGGCGCGCACCGCCGCCGGCGCGCCCTCGGCGATCTTGCGGCCGAAATTGAGCACGGCCACGCGCTCGGCCAGCGCCATCAGGAAGCGCATGTCGTGCTCGATCAGCAGCACCGCGATGCCGCGCGCGGCGATGTCGCGGATGATCGCGGCGACCCGCTCGCACTCGGCCGGCGTCAGGCCGGCCGCGGGCTCGTCGAACAGCATCAGCCGCGGCTCGCCCGCGAGGCCGCGCGCGATCTCGAGCAGGCGCCCCTGGCCGAACGACAGCGTGCCGACGTCGTCCGCGCGCTGCTCGGCCAGGCCGACGAAGTCGAGCAGCGCCTCGGCGCGCGCGCGCGCGTCGCGCTCGGCGCGCTGCGCCGCGCGGCTGCCGGCGATCAGCTTCCAGAGCGGCGCGCTGAAGCGCGTGTGCATGCCCACCATCACGTTCTCGGCGAGCGACAGGCCGGCGAACGGCTGGTTGTGCTGGAAGGTGCGCATGATGCCGCGCGCCGCGATCTCGTGCGGCGGCCGGCCGGCGATCGGCGCGCCGTCGAAGTCGATGCTGCCGGCGGTCGGCGCGGTCGCGCCGGCGATCATGTTGAAGGTGGTGCTCTTGCCCGCGCCGTTGGGGCCGATCACGCCGAGGATCTCGCCCGCGTGCACCTCGAGGTCGAGATCGGCCACCGCGGTGAGCCCGCCGAAGCGCTTGGTCAGCGCGCGCGCGCGCAGCAGCGGCGCATTCATGGCGCGGCGCGCCGGCGCGCCCGGGCATCGGCCAGGCCGACCAGGCCGCGCGGCTGGAACAGCACCACCAGCACCATCACCACGCCGAACACCAGCGCGTGGTGGTGGCCGATCAGCGGCGAGAGGACGAACGGCAGCAGGTACAGCAGCGCCGCGCCGACGATCGCGCCCGCGTGGCTGCCGCTGCCGCCGACGATGACCATGAACAGCAGCAGGAAGGCGTTCTCGAGGCCGAAGATCGGCGGGTTGACGGTGTTGTCGACGAACGCGTAGACCATGCCGGCGATGCCCGCGAGCGCGCTGGTGATCGCATAGGCGGCGATGCGCGTGCGCCGCACGTCGATGCCCATCGCGGCGGCGGCCTCCGGGTTGTCGCGCACGGCGCGGCAGGCGCGGCCGAAATGCGAGCGATCGAGGCGCCACAGCACGGCCAGCGTCGCGAGCAGCAGCAGCACGATCACCACGGTGTAGCGCGGGCCGTCGAGGCGCGCGCCGAACAGCGGCGGCAGGCGATAGCTGGCCAGCCCGCCGGTGCCGCCGGTCACCGCGCCGCCCTCGTTCAACACCACCACGAACAGCTGCGCGAACGCGAGCGTGGCGAGCGCGAGGTAGAAGCCGTCGAGCCGCGTCGCGGGGATCGCGACCGCGAGCGCCAGGACCACGCACAGGCCGACGCCGGCGGCGGCGGCGAGCGGCAGCGGCAGGCCGGCCTGGAAGATCAGGATCACGATCGCGTAGGCGCCGATGCCGTAGAACGTGAAGTGCGAGAACGCGACCTGGCCCGAGATGCCGAACAGGAAGTTGTAGCCGAGCGCGAGCGTGATCCACAGCAGCAGCTTGCGGTAGATGTCGGTCTGGTAGGGGCCGAGCACGAAGGCGACGGCCGACAGCGCGAGCGCGGCGGCGATCCAGAGCGCCGCGCCCTTCACGCGCGCGCCTCGCGCGCCGCCAGCAGCCCGGTGGGCCGCACCAGCAGGAACAGGATCAGGAGCACCAGCGGCACGCCCATCGCGAGCCCCGGCGGCACCGGCGCATAGCGCACCGTGAGCTGCTCGGCGAAGGCGAGGATCAGCCCGCCGACGAGCGCGCCCTCGACGCGGCCGACCCCGCCGATGACCAGCGCGGTGAATCCCTGCACCGCGAGCGGCAGGCCCATCATGTAGTGCGCCGAGGTGTTCGGCGCGACCAGGAGGCCGGCGACGCCCGCGATCGCCGCGCCGCCGGCGAACGACAGCGCGGTCACGCGCGACAGGTCGATGCCCATCAGCGCGGCCGCGCGGCGGTCGATCGCGACCGCCTCGAAGGCGCGGCCGGCGAGCGTGCGCTCGAAGAACCACCAGGTCAGCGCGAACAGGCCGAGGACGACGCCGATGGTGAAGAAGCTCTGGTACGACCCGGCCACCAGGCCGATCTCGAGGCGGCCGAAGCCGAACGCCTGCGGCAGCGGCCGCGGATCGGGCCCGAAGCCCACCGAGATCAGCTCGCGGAACACCACCAGCATGCCGAGCAGGGCGAGGATCGGCGCGAGCACCGGCGCGCCGCGCTCGACGAGCGGCCGCACGGTCAGGCGCTCGGTGGCCCAGCCGACCGCGAACATCGCGGCGGTGACGGCCGCGATGCCCGCCGCGTACGGCCACTCGGCATGCGTCAGCGTCAGGAAGCCGCCGAAGGCCGCCACCGCCGCCCACTCGCCGACCGCGAAGTTGATGATGCCGGTCGGCCGCGTCATCACCAGGTAGGCGAGCGCCACCAGCGCGTAGACGCAGCCGCTCGCCGTCGCCGAGACGGCGAGCTCGAGGAAATCCCGCATGCGCGGCGGCCGGGCGGCGCTACTTCTGGCCGACGTGCACCACCTTGCCCTGCACGTCGCGCTCGTAGACCCGCACCACCATGCCGTTGGTGTCGAAGCCGGTGCGGCGGCCGTCGGCGAAGCCGTAGCTCGAACCCTGCGCGCCCATCACGCCGACGAAATTGCGCGTCGCCTGCATCGCCTCGCGCACCTTGTCGCGGTCGGTGCCGCCGGCGCGGCGGATCGCGTCGGCCACCAGCAGGATGCCGTCGTAGCCGTAGCCGTGCAGGTTCCAGGGGTCGCTGCCGGTGTCCTTCCTGTAGGCCTCGACGAAGCGCCGCACCTCGGGCTTGGCCGGGTCGAAGGCGTCGACGAAGGTGACGCCGTCGAGCAGGCCCTTGGCGACGCTGGTGTACTGCGGCACCGACAGGTTGTAGTTCGCGAGGATCGGCGCCTTCAGGCCCAGCTGCCGGTAGGCGCGCAGCACCAGCGTGTTCTCCGGGGTCAGCACGCCGGTCATGAACAGGGCGTCGGGGTTGGCGGCGCGCACCTTCTGCATCTGCGGCTCGGCGGTGGTGGCGCCGCGCGGCACCACCTCCTCGGCCGCGATCTGGATGCCGCTCTTCTCGAGCCCGGCCTTGAAGAAGCGGTTGATCAGCTGCCCGAGGTCCGAGTTGTCGGTGACCAGCGCGACGCGCTTGTAGTTCTTGCTGCGCGCGTAGGAAAGCAGCGTCGCGATCTGCGTCGAGCCCAGCGGCCCGGTCTGCCAGAAGTTCGGGTTGCTGATCTGGGTGGTCAGCGTGTCGCCGGAATTCGACGGCGTCATGTGCGGCACCCTGGTCTCCAGCGACACCGTCTGCGCCTGCTGGGTCGCCGGGGTCAGCGAAAGCGAGAGGATGAAGGCCGCGCCGGCGTCGACGAGCTTGCGCGCCGCGGTGGCCGAGACATCGGGCTTGCCCTGGTCGTCCTCGATCAGGAGCTCGACCTTGCGGCCGAGCAGCCCGCCCTTCGCGTTGAGCTCGCGCACGGCGAATTCCGCGCCCTGCGTGACCGGCTCGGCATAGGGCTTGGCCGGGCCGACGCGGTCGGTGATGATGCCGATCCGGATGCTGCCCTGCGCGAACGCGGCCGGCGCGGCGGCGACGAGCACGGCGGCGACGAGCGCGCGGGCGCGGCGGGCGAACGAAGAATGCTGCATGCGTGGTCTCCCTGGAATTGTTGGCGCGGGCTGCCGGCGGGCAGAGTGTGGATATTACGACGCGACGCGCCGGCGCGGCGACCGGGCGTCCGGGCCGGCGCGCGCCGGCCTCACGCGTCCGGCGGCAGGGTGAGCGCGGCGACCGCGAACGAGCCCAGCCAGTGCTCGGCGAGGAAGTCGCCGCTGTCGACATGCGCGAGCCCGGCCTCGAGGTGCGCTCGCGCCGACGCACGCAGCGCGCGCACGCGCGTGTCGCCGGCCGGCAGGTGGGCGGCGATGCCGGCGAGACACCACGCGCGCGAGAGGTTCAGCCCGTCCAGGTGCACGCCCTGCGCGTCGGCGCGGTCGCTGACGGCGACCGGTTCGAGCAATCGCGCGGCGACGCCGCCGAGAAACCCCGGCAGGAACCGCGCGAGCCAGCGCGCGTAGGCGACCGGGTCGTGGAAGCGGCGCATCAGGTCGGCTTCGACCAGGCAGGGCGAGAGGAAGTCGTTGCCCGAGGGCTCGTAGTTGGCCGCTCCGTCGCGGTCGGCCTCGTAGAAGCGCAGCGCCGCCGCGCGCACCGCGTCGGCGAGCGCGATGTCGGCCGACGCCTGCGCGTAGTCCCACGCGCGCGCGAGCGCGAACGCGGTGTTGACATGGGTGCCGGCGCGGATCGGCCAGGTCTGGCGCGGCAGGTGGTCGACGAGCCGTCGGGCGAAGACCGCGGCGATCGGCGCCAGGCGCGCGTGCCAGGCGGCGGCCTCCGGGTGCGGCAGCGCGGCGACCTCGGCGGCAAGCTGCATGAACCAGGCCCAGCCGTAGGGGCGCTCGAATCCCGCGCGGCCCGGCTCCTCGATGTAGGCCAGTTCGGCGGCCAGCGGCGCCGCGGCGAAATGGGCGGCGAAGACCTCGAGCACCGCGGCGCGTTCGGGCAGGTCCGGGCACACCCGCAGCAGGCGTGCGAGCATCCAGTGGCTGTGCACCGCCGAATGCCAGTCGTAGCAGCCGTAGAACGCCGGGTGCAGCGCGCGCGGCGCGTGCAGGTCGGCCGGGCCGCGGTGGACGTGGTCGAGCTTGTGCGGGTACTCGCGGGTGATGCCGGCGAGCGCGACCCGCGCCAGGCGCGAGGCCAGGGCGGGCGCGAGCGCCATCAGTCGGCGCGGATGCCCTGCGCCTTGATCACCGCGCCGAAGCGGTCGCGGTCGGCGAGCTGGCGGTTGCCGAATTCCGCGGGCGTCATCGGCGCCGGCTCGCCGCCGAGCGCGAGAATGCGCTCGCGCACCGCGGGCGTGCCGAGGATGCGGTTGACCTCGCGGTTCAGTCGCGCGATGGTTTCCGCCGCGGTGCCGGCCGGCGCGTAGAAGCCGAACCAGCTGTCGGCGTCGAAGCCGGCGATGCCGGCCTCGGCCAGCGTCGGCACGTCCGGAAACAGCGGCGAGCGCTTCGGGCTGCCGACCGCGAGCATGCGCAGCTTGCCGGAGCGCACATGCTGGAGACCCAGGCCGGGATCGAACATGAAGTCGAGCTGCCCGCCGAGCAGGTCGACGAGCGCCGGCGCGCCGCCGCGGTACGGGATGTGCACCATGAAGGTCCTGGTCGCGCCCTTGAGCATCTCGGCCGCGATGTGGGGCGAGCTGCCGTTCCCGGGCGAGCCGAAGGTGAGCCGGCCCGGATTCGCGCGCGCATGCGCGATGAATTCGGCGACGGTCTTGGCCGGCACTTCGGGGCGCACCACCAGGAACACCAGGACGCGGGCGGCGGCGGCCACCGGCACGATGTCCTTGGCGGGGTCGAACGGCATCTTCGGATACAGGTGCGGGTTGATCGACACCGCGCCGCCCGAGGACATGAGCAGGGTGTAGCCGTCGGCCGGCGACTTGGCCACCGCGTCGGCGCCGATGTTGCCGTTGGCCCCCGGGCGGTTCTCGACGATCACCTGCTGGGCCAGGGTCTCGCCCAGCGGCGCGGCGATCGCGCGCGCGATGACGTCGGCCGCGCCGCCCGGCGGGAAGTTGACGATCATGCGCACCGGCTTGGCCGCCGGCCAGGCCTGGGCGAAGGCGGCGCCGGCACCGGCGGCGAGGAACGCGACGAGCGCGGCGCGCGCCGCGCGGCGAAACAACGGGTGGGGCGACATTTGGGGCTCCCTTCGAGGAATGGCGGCGGCTAGCGACGCGCCGCGCGCGGATGGAAAGTGATCGGCACGGCCTTCGGCGCGCGCGGCGCCACGCCGTACGGTGCGAGCGCGGCATCGAGCGGCCCGGGCTCGGCCGCGGCCAGCGCCGCCTCGCGCGCGCGCCGCACCGCGATCGCGCGTTCGGCTGCATCCGCGACGAGGTCGCCCTCGATCACGGTCCCGAGGATGCGCAGGAAGTTCTCCTTGCCGCGCGCGTGCGTGTCCGAATAGCCCTTGATCAGCCGGCCGGTGAGCGCGATCTCGGTCGCGAGCGCCGGCGTGCCCGCCGCGGCGATCGCCGCGAGCCAGCGTTCGATCTGTTGCTGCTCGGTCGCATAGCGCGACGAGCGGCGCCGCCAGCGGCCGAGCGCGGCGAGCAGGCGCAGCTGCAGGTAGCCGAAGAAGGCGGTGCTCTGCACGTGGATGCCGCGCTCGAAGATCGCGGCGCGGCCGCGCCGGCGCGCGAAGGCGCGCACCCGCCGTGCCAGCGGCTCCGGCAGCAGGTCGGCGATCTCGTCGTAGCCCGGCTTGAAGAACTCGATCACGCGGATCGGCTCGTCGTCGCCGATGCCGGCGTCGCGCCGGATCGTCGCGAAGCGCTGCGGCCGCGTCTTCAGGTCGGCCACGCGCGCGACGTCCTCGTAGCACATCCAGAGCGCGAGGAAGCGCGCGGTCTCGCGCGTGGTCATGTACATCGGCCCGCCGCCGCCGGCGCGGTCGGCGGCGAGCACGGGGGCGAGCCGGTCCAGGTACAGCGCGGCGTAGGCATCGTCGAGGAAATCGACGCAGCGCTCGACCCCGAGGGCGACGACGTCGCGCACGCTCTCGGGAAACGCCGCCGCGACGCGTGCCGCCGGCGGGACGGCAGGCGGGGCGGGCTGCGCGCGCGCGGCGGGCAGGTCGGCGCCGGTCTCGCCGCGCGCGCGCGCATGGCCGGCGGCGAATCCGCGCAGGCTCGCCTCGGTGCCGCGGCCGCCGGCGCGGATCGCGGCTTCCGCGTCGGCGCGCGCCAGCGGCAGCGCGCCGGCGCCGACAAGCGCGCCGAACATCACCGCCGAGATCACGGTGCCGGCGGCGGCGGTCTCGGCCTCCATGTCGAACAGGATCGCGCGTCCGGCGGCGCCGCGCGCGGCGGCGAGGGCCCGGTCGGCGTCGAAGCGCCCGTCGCCCAGGTGCATCTTCTCGGCCGTCAGGTAGACGCGGTGGGTCGAGGCGATCACGGTGGTCCGCTGCGTCACCAGCCCCAGCTGCACCGCGCGCGCGGTCTCCACCAGCTCCGAGTACAGCAGCACGTCGACCTGGCCGGGGGTCGGCGACAGGCACATCACCGGCGCGCGGCCGCCGAGGGCGTCGCGCCGCACCGGGAAGAGTTCGATGTAGTAGGTGGTGGCGCCGGTGCGCTGCGCCACCCCGGGGATCGACGTCGCCTGCACCGGCAGGCCGGCCGCGTGCGCGGTCGCGACGATCCAGTCGGCGAGCACGCCGCCGCCCTCGCCGCCGAGCGCGCCGATCACCAGCGTGAGGCAGCGCTCCCCGGTCATGGCGCGCCCTTCGCGCTGCCGCCGCGCGGCGCGACGAGCCCGATGAAGAACGCGCGCACGCGGCGCACCAGGCGGTCCCAGGCGGTCGGGTTGAAGACGATCTCCGTGCGGTGGAAGCTCGGGCACAGCGTGGCGGCGTGCGCGACCTCGCCGCACAAGCCGCAGCCGACGCAGTTGTTGTTCACGTGCGCGACCGGATCGACCTTGAGCGGGTCGGTCGGATCCTTGATGGTCAGCGAGGGGCAGCCGGAGAGGCGGATGCAGGAGTGATCGCCGCTGCAGACCGACTCGTCGACGCCGTAGCGCACGCGCACCACGCGTTCGCCGCGCGCCTGGCGCGCGGCATTGATCGGCCGGATGCGGCGCTGGCGCTCGAGCTGGCACTCGCCCTCGGCGATGATGACCTTCAGGCCCCGCTCGGCGGTGGTGAGCGCCTCCTTCAGCGTCTTCATCATGTCGCCGACCCGGTAGTTGTGCACCGTGCGCAGCCACTTGACCCCGGCGCCCTTGAGCGTGTCCTCGATGGTCATCTGCGTGCCGGTGGCGCTGCCGGCGCCGGCCATGCGCTTGAGCGCCTCCTCCGGCGAGGAGATCAGCTCCTGCGTGCCGGTGGCCGAGGTGTAGCCGTTCTTCATGATCACCAGGAGGCCGTCGCCCTTGTTGAACAGGTTCGACGACACGCCCGAGAGCAGGCCGTTGTGCCAGAAGCCGCCGTCCCCCATGATCGCCACCGAACGGCGCTGCTGGAACGGCGTCACCCCGGCGATCGAGGCCAGGCTCATGCCGTAGCCCAGGATCGAGTTGCCCTGCGAGAAGGGCTCGAAGGTGCCGAACGCGTGGCAGCCGATGTCGGCGCCGACGTGCAGCCGGCCGACGTCCTGCTGCACCAGCTTCATCGCGGAGAACACCGGCCGTTCGGGGCAGCCGACGCAGAAGGTCGGCGGCCGCGGCGGCACGGCACCGCCCAGGAGCCGCGCGCCCGCGTCGCGCGCCGCCTGCGCGCCGGCAAGCGCGGTGGCGTCGGCATCGAGGAACTTCACCACGCCCGACAGGATCGCCTCGGTCGAGTATTCGCCGGCCGACTGCAGCAGGTCCTTGCCGAAGAGGCGGGTGTCGAGATCGGCGCGCCGCAGCAGGGTGGCGATCTCCTGCTCGATGTATTCGGGCTGGCCCTCCTCGACCACCAGCACGCGGGCCTTGCCCGCGCAAAAGCCGGCGATCTCGTCGGGCACCAGCGGATAGACCACGTTCAGGCACAGGATCGGCACCTCGCTCGCGCCGAAGGCGTCGGCCTTGCCCGCGAGCTGCAGCGCGCGCACGAGGTTGTTGTAGAGCCCGCCCTGGACGATGATGCCGGCGTCGGCGCGCGTCCCGGCGAACAGTTCGTTGAGCGCGCGCTCGACGATGAAGCGCCGCGCGGCCGGCATGCGCACCTCGCCCTTCAGCTTCTCCTGCTTGAAGGTCACCGGCGGATGCGACAGGCGGTCGTACAGGAACGCGGCCGGCTCGGCCAGCGGCGCCCGCGTGGACACCGCCGGTGCGCGGTTCGCGCGCGCGACGAACTCGCCCTGCACGTGGCAGGCGCGGATGCGCAGTTCCATGATGACCGGCGTGTTCGACGCCTCCGAGAGCTCGAACGCCGATTCGACGGTGCGCACGATGGTCGGGAGGTTCGGGCGCGGATCGGCGAGCCACACCGACGACTTCATCGCGTAGGCGTGGGTGCGCTCCTGGATCACCGAGGCGCCTTCGCCGTAGTCCTCGCCGACGACGATGAGGGCGCCGCCGACCACGCCCGCCGAGGCCAGGTTCGACAGCGCGTCGGCGGCGACGTTGGTGCCGACGATCGACTTCCAGGTCACCGCGCCGCGCGCGGGATAGTTGATCGACGCCGCCAGCATCGCGCACGCCGATGCCTCGTTGGTGCACGACTCGACGTGGACGCCGAGGGTGTCGAGGTAGTCGCGCGCCTGCACCATCACGTCGAGCAGGTGCGACACCGGCGCGCCCTGGTAGCCGCCGACGTAGGAGACGCCGGACTGCAGCAGCGCCTTGGTGACCGCGAGGATGCCCTCGCCGCGGAAGGTCGCGCCTTCGCCCAGCTTCAGGGACTCGATCTCGGTGGCGAACGAACGTTCCATCCAGGACATCTCCGGTGCGGCCCGGCCGGCGTCGCGCGGCGCGCCACCCGTGGACCGGCAGGCAGGGTAGGCAGCGGCCCCGCGTTTGTCAATGATCGTTCTGCCGAGGCGCTACACTTCGCAGTCGATGCATTGACCCGCGAGTGCCGGATGCCGTCAAGCCGCCGCCGATTCCTGGCCGCCGCCGCCCTCCTGGGCGTGCCGGCGAGCGCACTGCGC
Source organism: Burkholderiales bacterium (assembly GCA_016790695.1). GTDB lineage: Bacteria > Pseudomonadota > Gammaproteobacteria > Burkholderiales > JAEUOS01 > JAEUOS01. Next base: position 27,940 of record JAEUOS010000036.1, on the reverse strand, counting down.
GCGCAGTCCGCGCGCGCCCCGACCCCGGCGATGACCGAGGGCCCGTTCTACCCCGAGTCGTTCAGCGCCGCGCCGCAGACCGATCTGGTGCGCGGCCCGCTGATGGGCAGGCCGGTGCCGCTGGCCCTGGGCGGACGCATCCTCGACCGCTTCGGCAAGCCGGTTGCCGGCGCGCGCGTCGAGATCTGGCAGTGCGACGGCCTTGGTCGCTACACCCATTCGCGCGACAGCCGGCCGGAGGACCGCGACGCCAACTTCGCCGGCTTCGGCTGGATGCTCAGCGATGCCGGCGGGCGCTACGCGTTCGCGACCATCCGGCCGCTGCCCTACACGGGACGCACGCCGCACATCCACTTCGCGGTCAGGGCGCCGAAGGCGCGCGCCCTCGTCACCCAGATGTTCGTCGAGGGCGAGCCCGCGAACGCGAACGACTTCCTGTACCGCAGCCTGGGCCCGGCCGCACGCGCGCTGGTGACGGTGCGCCCGGTGCCGGCCGGCGCCGGCGAGCGCGCCGAATTCGACCTGGTCGTCGCGTAGCGCGGTCGCCGTCGCGCCCCGCCCGCCCCCCTCCCATGACCGTGAATCCCAAGATCGCCATCGTCGGCGCCGGCCTGATCGGCCGCGCCTGGGCCATCGTGTTCGCGCGCGCCGGCCACCCGGTGGCCATGACCGACATCGACGCGGACGCGCTGGCGCGCGCGCATGAACTGATCGGCGCGCGCCTGGCCGACCTGCGCGAGTTCGGCCTGATCGACGAGGCGCCGGCGCAGGTGCTCGCGCGCATCACCTGCGAGCGCACGCTCGCGGCGGCCGTCGCCGACGCCGCGCTGGTGCAGGAGAACGTGCGCGAGACGCTCGACGCGAAGCGCGCGATCTTCGCCGCACTCGACCCGCTCGCGCCGCCGCGGTGCGTCCTCGCGAGTTCCACCTCCTGGATCCCGGCGTCGCAGTACACCGAGGCGCTCGCCGGCCGCGGCCGCGCGATGGTCGCGCACCCGACCAACCCGCCGTACCTGATCCCGCTGGTCGAGCTGTGCCCGGCGCCGTGGACCGACCCCGACGCGCTGGCGCGCGCACGCGCGCTCTACGCCGGGGCGCGCCAGGAACCGGTGACGCTGTCGCGCGAGATCCACGGCTTCCTGCTCAACCGCGTGCAGGGCGCGGTGCTGAACGAATGCTTCAGCCTCTACACCCAGGGCCTGGCCTCGGCGGAGGACATCGACAAGGTGCTGAAGGAGGGCCTCGCGCTGCGCTGGAGCTTCATGGGGCCGTTCGAGACCATCGACCTCAATGCGCCCAGGGGCGTGGCCGACTACGCCGCGCGCTACGGCGCATCCAACACGGCGCTGGCGCGCGCGCACGTGCCGTTCGAGTGGGACGACGAGACCATCCGTCGCATCGAGGCCGAGCGCCGCGCGGCGCTGCCCGCGGATCGCCTCGAGGCGCGCGCCGCCTGGCGCGACCGGCGCCTGATGGCGCTCCTCGCGCACAAGCGCGACGCGGCGCGCCTCTAGCCGCTGCTCCTAGCGCCCCTGCCAGGCCGGCGGCCGGCGTTCGAGGAACGCGCGCACCCCGTTCCTGAAATCCTCGCTGCCGAAGCACAGCCGCACCAGGTCGTCGTCCTCGACGTGGGCGCTCATCGCCTCGCGCAGGCGCCGCAGCTGTTCCTTGGTGGCGCGGAGCGTCAGCGGCGCCATGCCGGCCACCTGGCGCGCGAGCTCGTCGACGCGCCGGGTCAGCGCCTCGGCGTCCTCCACCACCTCGGTGACCAGACCCGCGGCGTGCGCCTCGGCGGCGTCGACCAGGCGTCCGGTGAAGATCAGTTCGGTGACCCGCGTCGGCCCGATCAGCGTCGCGAGCCGCGCCACGTTGTGGATCGACAGGCAGTTGCCGAGGGTGCGCGCGATCGGAAAGCCGATGCGCGACGCGCGCGTGGCCACGCGCAGGTCGCAGACCGAGGCGATCGCCGCGCCGCCGCCGGTGCAGGCGCCGTCGATGGCGGCGATCACCGGCTTGGGGCAGCGCTCGAGGATGCCGACGGCGCGGCCGAGGCGCTCCTCGTAGGCGATGCCGTCCTCGCCGCTTTCGAACTCGAGGAACTGCGAGATGTCGGTTCCGGCCGCGAAGGCCTTGCCGCCGGCGCCGCGGATGACCACGACGCGGACGGCGGGATCGTCCGCGACCGTGCCGGCGATGCGCGCCAGGCCTTCGTACATGGCGTAGGTCAGCGCATTGCGCGCCTGCGGCCGGTTCAGGGTCACGTGCGCGATGCCGTCGCGCAGTTCGTAGATGAGTTCGTTGTCCACGTCGCCTCTCCTGGGTGCGGGCGCAAGTCCCCGCGACGGCCGGCAGTCTATTCCACCGCGTTCCACCGCGCGTCGGGCGCGCGGCGGCGCCGGTGATACATTGGCCGCCGTGGCGCCCGCGCGCGCCACCCGCGCGGCGCCGCGATCGTGAAGACCCTGCTCATCGTCTACCACTCCATGACCGGCGGCACGCGCCAGATGGCGGAGGCGGCCGCGCGCGGCGCGCGGGCCGAACCGGGCGTGACGGTGCGGCTCCTGCAGGCAGGCGCCGCCGGGCCGGAGGACGTGATCGCGGCCGATGCCTACCTCTTTGCCACGCCGGAGAACCTGGGCTCGATGGCGGGGCTGATGAAGGACTTCTTCGACCGCTGCTACTACCCCGTCCTGGACCGCGTCAACGCGCGCGCCTACGCGGCACTGATCTGCGCGGGCAGCGACGGCCAGGGCGCGGCGCGCCAGATCGAGCGCATCGCCACCGGCTGGCGCCTGCGGGCCGTCGCACCGCCGCTGGTGGTGTGCACCCGCGCCCAGACCCCCGAGGCGATCGCCGCGCCCAAGCACATCGGGGCCGACGACGCGATGCGCTGCGAGGAAGCCGGAGCGCTCCTGTCTTCTGGATTGGCCGCCGGCGTGTTCTAATGCGCGGCTTTCCCCGCGACCGTCGCCCAACGGCGGCGGCGCATGCGGGTTGAGGAGCCCGTGCCGCCGTGACACAGGGTTTTCCCGGGGTTCGCGGACCTTGAATTGACTCTGTGCAGGCCTTATTTTCCCTCGCGGTTTTTTCCGCCGCCGCCACGCTCCACCACAACGCATCCAAAGAGCATGATACGAATCGAGAACCTCACCAAGACCTTCGGTCGCAAGACGGTGGTGGACAACCTGTCCTTCAACGTCGAGCGCGGCGAGGTGCTGGGCTTCCTCGGGCCCAACGGCGCCGGCAAGTCGACCACCATGCGCATGATCACCGGCTTCCTGCCGCCGACCGCCGGTCGCGTCAGCGTCGGCGGCCACTACGTGGTGTCCGACCCGATCGCCGCCAAGCGCCTGATCGGCTACCTGCCCGAGAGCGCGGCGTCCTACGGCGACATGACCGTGCACGGCTTCCTGATGTTCGTCGCCGAACTGCGCGGCATCGACGGTGACGCGCGCAAGCGCGCGGTCAACCGGGTCGTCGACCTGTGCTTCCTCGACAGCGTGCTCTACCAGTCGATCGACACGCTGTCGAAGGGCTACCGGCACCGCACCTGCCTGGCCCAGGCGCTGATCCACGACCCCGACGTGCTGATCATGGACGAGCCCACCGACGGCCTCGACCCGAACCAGAAGCACGAGGTGCGCAACCTGATCCGCGAGATGGGCAAGACCAAGGCGGTGGTGTTCTCGACCCACATCCTGGAGGAGGTCGACGCGGCCTGCACGCGGGCGATCATCATCGACCGCGGCCGCATCGTCGCCAACGGCACGCCCGAGGAGCTCAAGGCGATGTCGGAGGCCGCCGGCGCGGTGACGCTGGCCGTGCGCGCGACCGATGCCGCGCTGCTCGCCGAGCGCCTCGGCGCGCTGCCGCTGGTGGCGCGCTGCGAGGCCGTCGCCGGCGCCGGGCCGGCCGCGGTGCGCGCGTATCCGAAGGACAAGGCGGCCGCCCCGCTGCTGGCGGCCGCGGTGATCGAGCTCGCCGAGCGCGAGCACTGGCGCATCGAGCAGCTGCGCACCGAGGAGGGACAGCTCGACGAGGTGTTCCGCCGCCTGACCCTGCCCGACACGGTGAAGAAATGAGCAACCGATCCCTCGCCCACATCCGCGCCATCGCCAAGCGCGAGATCGTGTCCTACTTCGGCTCGCCGGTCGCCTACGTGTTCCTGGTGATCTTCCTGCTCCTGACCGGGTTCTTCACCTTCACCGTCGGCAGCTTCTTCGAGCGCGGCGAGGCCAGCCTGGCGTCGTTCTTCGCCTGGCACCCGTGGCTCTACCTGGTCCTGGTGCCGGCGGTCGGCATGCGCCTGTGGTCCGAAGAGCGCCGCTCCGGGACCATGGAGCTGCTCCTGACCATGCCGCTGACGGTGTGGGAGGCGATCCTCGGCAAGTTCCTGGCCTCGTGGCTGTTCCTGGGCCTGGCCCTGCTGCTCACCTTCCCGGTGGTGATCACCGTCAACTGGCTCGGCGATCCCGACAACGGGCAGGTCGCCGCCGGCTACCTCGGCAGCTTCTTCCTCGCCGGCGCGTACCTGGCGATCGCCGGCTTCACCTCGGCGATGACGCGCAACCAGGTCGTCGCCTTCATCCTGGCCGTGGTGCTGTGCCTGTTCCTGATCCTGGCCGGCTTCAATCCGGTCACCGACATGATGACGCGCTGGGCCAGCCCGACGGTGATCGAGACCGTCGCCGCATTCTCGGTGATGACCCATTTCGACGGCTTCCAGAAGGGCGTGGTCGACTCGCGCGACCTGCTGTTCTTCCTGTCGGTGACCGGCTTCGCGCTGTTCGCGACCGCGCTGGTCATCCGCAACCGCCGCTCGTAGAAGCGCTGCCAACATGAACAAGACCCAATCGCTCCTCTATTCGGCCGTCGGCCTCGTCGCGCTGTTCCTGCTGCTCGTGGCGGCCAACTTCCTCGCCTCGCGCGCGGCGGTGCGCGCCGACCTCACCGAAGGCCGCATCTACACCCTCTCGGAGGGCACGCGCAAGATCCTCGGCAAGCTCGACGGCCCGGTCAAGGTGCGCCTGTACATCTCCAAGGGCGACGCCGCGATGCCGGTGCAGCTGAAGAGCTTCGCGCAGCGCGTCGAGGACCTGCTGCGCGAGTTCAAGGCCGAGGCCGGTGCCAACCTGGTCATCGAGAAGTACAACCCCAAGCCGGATTCCGACGAGGAGGACGCTGCGCAGCTCGACGGCGTCGAGCCGCAGACGCTCAACACCGGCGAGCAGTTCTACCTCGGGCTCACCGTCTCGCGCCTCGACCGCAAGGAGGCGATCGCCGGCGTCAACCCGCAGCGCGAACGGCTGCTCGAGTACGACCTGATCCGCGCCATCGCCCGCGTCGCCTCGAGCGAGCGCCCGGTGATCGGCGTCATGAGCGCGGTGCCGGTGATGGGGGCGCCGTTCAACATGATGACGCGCCAGCCGACCGAGCCGTGGGTGCTGGCCGGCGAGCTCAAGCGCGACTTCGAGGTGAAGAACATCCCGATCACGGCCGAGACCATCGATCCGGCGATCAAGACGCTGCTGCTGATCCATCCGCGCGACATCATGGAGCGCACCGAGTACGCGCTCGACCAGTTCGTGCTGCGCGGCGGCAAGCTGATCGCCTTCGTCGATCCGCACATGTACTTCGACCAGCAGCCCAACCCGATGATGCCGATGGCGCAGGGCCAGCCCGGACAGTCGAACCTGCCGCGGCTGTTCAAGGCCTGGGGCGTGAACATGGAGCTGGGCAAGGTGCTGGCCGACGTCACCTACGCGTCCGGGCAGGGGCAGCGCACCACGCCGACCATCCTGACCCTGAACCGCACGGCGATGAACCGCGACGACATCGCGACCGGCCAGATCGAGACCCTGCTGCTCGCGTTCTCGGGCGCGTTCGACATCAAGCCCGCGGCCGGCCTCACCGTGACCGAGCTGATGCGCTCCTCGCCCAACAACATGTTCGTCGACAGCATCGTCGCCTCGCTCTCGGGCGACACCGCGACCAAGGGCTTCGTGCCGACCAACAAGAGCCTGCCGCTCGCGGTGCGCCTGACCGGCAAGTTCAAGACCGCCTTCCCCGAGGGCCAGCCGGAGCCGCTCGGCAAGAAGGACGAGGCCAAGGACGCCAAGAAGGCCGAGGCGCCGCCGCAGCTCAAGGAGGCCGCGGCCGAGAATGCGGTGGTGCTCGTCGCCGACGCCGACATGCTCGCCGACGGCGCCGCGGTGGAGGTGCAGAACATCTTCGGCCAGCGCGTGGTCATCCCGTCGAACGGCAATCTCGCGTTCGCCCAGGGCCTGCTCGAGCAGGCGGCCGCCGGCGACGACCTGTCGACGCTGCGCACGCGCACGTCGATCTTCCGCCCGCTGACGGTGGTGCGCGAGATGGAGAGCAACGCGCAGAAGCAGTACTTCGGCAAGATCAAGTCGATGGAGGACGACCTGCAGCAGACCACCGAGAAGATGCAGAAGCTGCAGCGTCCCGGCGGCGACGCCAAGTCGGCGCAGATCCTCACGCCCGAGCAGCAGGCCGAGCTCGAGCGCTTCCGCAAGCGCGTCCTGCAGACGCGGCGCGAGCTGAAGGACCTGCGCAAGGACCTGCGCCAGGACGCCGAGGCGCTGCAGTTCTGGACCAAGGTGGTCAACATCGCCGCGGTGCCGACGCTGGTCGCGCTGTTCGGCATCGGCATGGCGGTCGCGCGGCAGCGGCGCGCCACCGCGCGGCCGGCACCGCCGGCGCCCGCCGCCGCAGGAGCGTGAGAATCATGGGCAATCGCGTCGTACTCATCCTGATCGTGCTGGCCCTGGCGGCCGGCGCCGGCTCGCTCTACCTGCTGCGCGGCGAGGGCGAGTCCTCGTCGAACGCGCGCGCGCTGGGGCAGGTGCTGTTCCCGCAGCTCAAGGCGGCCGAGGTCGAGCGCATCACCGTGCAGGACGCCAAGGGCACGATCAATCTCGAGCGCAAGGGCGCCGGCTGGGCGATCGCCGAGCGCGGCGGCTTTCCCGCCGACATCGAGCGCGTCGGCGAGCTCGTGGTCAAGCTCCTGGAACTCAAGACCGGCCAGACCGAGCCGATCGGCGAGAAGGACCGCGCGCGCATGCAGCTCGCCGCGCCGGGCAAGGGCGATGGCGCGGCGACCCTGGTGACCTTCAAGGGCAAGGACGGCAAGACGCTGGCCGAGCTCCTGGTCGGCAAGAAGTACTTCAAGTCGCCGCCCGAGGGCGATGCGACCAAGGCGCTCGGCGACGGCCGCTACGTGATGCTGCCGGCCGAGCCCGCGCGCGTCATCCTCGTGTCCGACCCGCTGAAGCAGGCGCAGAGCAGCGCCGAGGAGTGGGTCGCGCGCGACGGCTTCGCGGTCGAGAACATCCGGAGCCTCGAGGTGAAGCTGGCCGACGGCGGCTACCGGCTCGCGCGCGAGAACCTCGACGCCAACTGGGTGCTCGACGGCAAGGGCGGCGAACTCGACGGCGCGCGCGCCAACGCGGCGACCTTCGCGCTGGCGAAGGTGGAAGTCGCCGACGTCGCCGCGCAGGGCGCCGACACCGGCATCGCCGACGGGCCGCAGATCACCGCGACCACCACCGACGGCCTCGAGTACCGCATCCGGCTGGGCAAGCTCGAGAAGGACCGCTATTTCGCCCAGGTCGCCGTCGAGGGCACGCCGGCGCGCGTGGTCAAGCCCGCTCCGGCGCCGCCCGACGAGAAGGCCGATGCCAAGGAGAAGCGCGAGAAGGCCGCCGCCGACGAGGCGAAGCGGTTCACCGAGCGCGTCGCGCGCGAGAAGGCGCTGTCCGGCTTCACGCTGCTGGTGCCCAAGGGCAAGCTCGAGGACGTGCTGAAGAAGCGCGACGACATGCTCAAGAAGGAAGAAAAGAAGGACGAGAAAAAGAAGTAGCGGAAGACGTCGCGGAGAACGTCGCGGCGGGGGCAGTCGCGGCGGGGCTGCACCTGCCGGGCCGGGCAGGGCGGGCGCAGGCGCCGCGCGGCGCCGCTGCAGGGCGCCGCCGCTTCGGGCCGCCGCCGCAGGCCGCTACCGCTTCAAGCCGCGACCGCCGCGTCGGCGCGCGGCGCGAATGCCGGCATCACCTCGCGGGCGAAGGTCTCGAGCGTCGCGAGCGAGCCTTCGAGGTCCATCAGCAGCACGTACTCGATGCCGAGCGCCTCGAGCGCGCGCAGGCGCGCGATGATCTCGTCCGGATCGCCGATCAGGGTCGTCGCCTCGGTCGCCTCGCGCGGATCGGCGGCGGCGGCCGACGCCAGCGTGCCCATGGCCGCGGCCGGGTTGAGCGTCAGGCGCCGCACGTGGTCGAGGAACTGCGCGCGCAGCGCGTGCTGGCGGTCGCGTTCGCCGCGGTTCAGCGCGAGGTGCAGGCCGCGCGTCAGGCCCACGTGCATCGGGTCGAACGTCCGACCCTGCGCCTCGACCGCGTCGCGATAGGCGGCCAGGCGCCGGCCCGACACCTCGGGCGTCGACAACTGGTCGAGCAGCACCCGGATGCCGTCCTGCGCCACCGCGCGGATCACCTCCGGGTTGCCGGCGCCCACCCACAGCGGCGGGTGCGGCCGCTGCGTCGGCGCCGGCTCGACCACCACGTCCTCGTAGTGCCAGCGGCGGCCGTGGTGGGAGAAGCGGCCGTCCGTGGTCCAGGCCTTGCGGATCACCGCGAGCGCCTCGTTGTAGCGTTCCTCGGCCTCGTCCATCGGGATGCAGAAGCCGGCGAACTCCGAATGCCGGTAGCCGCGCCCGACGCCGAAGTCCAGGCGTCCGCCGGAGAGGAGGTCGACGGTGGCCGCCTGCTCGGCGAGCAGCACCGGGTTGTGCCACGGCAGCACCGCCACGGCCGTTCCCAGGCGCATGCGGCTGGTGCGCGCGGCCAGGTACGACAGGAAGGTCAGCGAGGCCGACACCTGATTGAAGCCGGTGAAGTGGTGCTCGACCATGAACACGCTGTGAAAGCCGAGCGCCTCCGCGGCGCAGACGTAGTCGACGTAGTGCCGGTAGTCGCGGCTGCTGTCGATGACCACATCGCTGCCCTGGGCGGTGGCGCCGCCGAATAGTCCGAATCGCATTCGTCCTCCGCTGGTGGCCGGCCGCGCGCGCCGGCGCGCACGACCGGCATGCTACCAGCGGGCGCCCGATCGCGGGCGCTTTGCGGCATGATGCGCGTTCCGGTGCCGGCCGGTGGCCGACGCCCCGACCCGTACCAAGAACAGCGAAAGGACAACATGACGCAACCGATCGGAATCGTGGGCCTGGGCATCATGGGCGGCGCGTTCGCCTCCAACCTCCTCCGCGCCGGCCACGCGGTCGTCGGCCACGACATCGCCGCCGACGCGCGCGCGCGCTTCGAGGCCGGCGGCGGCCGCGCGCTCGCCTCGGCGACCGAGGTCGTGCGCGCGGCCGCGGTCACCTTCGTCTCCCTGCCGACCGTCAAGGCGTTCGAGTCGGTCTACGCCGAGGTCGCGCGCGCGGGCGCGGCAGGGCACGTGCTGGTCGACACCTGCACCATGCCGCTCGAGGCCAAACAGGCCGCGGCGGCCGCCCTCGACGGCAGCGGCAGCATCCTGCTCGACTGTCCCGTCAGCGGCACCGGCGCGCAGGCGGCGAAGAAGGACCTGGTGGTATTCGGCAGCGGCGACGCGCAGGCCTTCGAGCGCGCGCGCCCGGCGCTCGAAGGCATGTCGCGCAAGCAGGTCTACCTGGGCGCGTTCGGCCGCGGCAGCGTGATGAAGTTCCTCGCCAACCATCTGGTCAACATCCACAACGTCGCCGCCGCCGAGGCGCTCACCCTGGCCGGCAAGGCGGGCATGGACCTGGGCCTGGTCTACGACACCCTGCAGGACAGCGCGGGCACCTCGCGCATGTTCCAGATCCGCGGCCCGCTGATGGTCGCCGACCGCTACGACGAGCCGACCGCGCGGGTCGACCTGTTCATGAAGGACCTCGCGATCATCGGCGCCTTCGCCGACAGCCTGCACTGCCCGGTGCCGCTGTTCTCGGCCTCGACCGCGCTCTACCACGCGGCGATGAGCCAGGGCCGGGCGGCCGACGACACCGCCGTGGTGTGCCGCGTGCTCGAGGGCCTGGCCGGCGTCCGGCGCGCGCCCGCGCCGTCCCGGTAACATGCGCGCATTCCCGCCGCCGGAGCCCCGCCGCCCGTGACCTCGAGCCCCGCATCCCCCCGCCGCAGCATCCTCATCACCGGCGCCGCCTCCGGCATCGGCGCGGCGACCGCGCGCCGCTTCATTGGTGAAGGCTGGCAGGTTGCGGTCAACCACCTCGACGCCTCGCAGCGGGAGATGGCGGCGGCGCTCTGCGCGGCCGCGACCGCGCCCGGGCAGCGCGCCGTCGCCCTCGAAGGCGATGTCAGCATCGACGCCGACTGCGTGCGCCTGGTCGAGGCGAGCGTCGCCGCCTTCGGGCGCCTCGACGCGCTGGTCAACGCCGCCGGCATCAGCAAGATGGTGCCGCAGCCCGACCTGCACGGCCTCGATGCCGCGGACTTCCAGCGCATCTACGCGGTCAACACGATCGGGCCGTTCCAGATGATCCGCGCCGCCGCGCCGCACCTGAAGGCCGGCGGCCGCGGCGCCGTGGTCAACATCTCCTCGCGCGCCGGCATCGCCGGCAGCGGCTCGTCGATCGCCTACGCGGCGTCCAAGGGAGCGCTCAACACCCTGACGCTGTCGCTCGCGCGCGTGCTCGCGCCGGAGGTGCGCGTCAACGCGGTCTGCCCGGTGCTGGTCGAGCAGGGGTTCGTCGAGCGCCTGGCGCCGGAATCCTTCGCCGAGCGCCGCGCGCGCCAGATCGCCGCCTCGCCGCTGAAGCGCATCGGCCATCCCGACGAGGTCGCCGAGACCATCCACTGGCTCGTGACCAGCGCGGCGATGATGACCGGGGCGATCGTCGAACTCGACTTCGGCATGCACCTGACCTCGGTGTGAGCCGGCCTCGCCGGCACCGGGCGTGGCGGTGGTCTCCACCGCGGTGCTGGCGGCGCACCCGGCGTGGCACCTGCGCTCGCGCTGGCGGGGCGCCGGCTGGCTATACTGGCCGGCACAAAACGCGGTCGGGAGCCCGATGGCAGGCGCCACGGGGGCCGCCGGCCGCCACCGACGGAGACAGGCATCATGAACCGGTTCATCGCAGGCTTGGCGCTCGCCGCGGCGGCGCTCGTTCCCCTCGGCGACGCGGCGGCGCAGGCCTACCCGTCGCGCTCGATCCGCTTCGTCGTGCCCTATCCGCCGGGCGGACCCACCGACACCATGGCGCGCAGCCTGTCGGCGCGGCTCTCCGAGGCGCTCGGCCAGACCGTGGTCATCGACAACCGGCCCGGCGCCGGCGGCAACGTCGGCGCGGAGATCGTCGCCAAGAGCGCGCCGGACGGCTACACCATGCTGATGGGCGCGATCAGCACCCACAGCATCAACGCCAGCCTCTACAAGAACCTGCCGTTCGACCCGGTCAAGGATTTCGCGCCGATCACGCAGGTGTCGTGGATCCCGCTGGTGCTGTGCGCGAACAACGCGGCGGGCGTCAGCACGGTGGCCGAGGTGATCGCGCAGGCGAAGGCGCAGCCCGCGAAGTTCGCCTACGGCTCCTCCGGCAACGGCGGCGGCACGCACCTGGCGGGCGAGCTGTTCAAGAGCATGACGGGCACGCAGATGACGCACGTGCCCTACAAGGGCCTCAATCCGGCCACCCTGGATCTGATCGCCGGCTCGATTCCGCTGATGTGGAACGACCTCGTCACCGCGCTGCCGCAGTACAAGGCCGGCAAGCTGAAGATGCTCGCGGTGTCGACGCCGCGGCGCGTGGTGCAGGCGCCGGAGGTGCCGACCGTGGCCGAGACCGTGCCGGGCTACGAGGCCTACACCTGGTTCTCGATGTACTTCCCGGCCGGCACGCCGCAGGCGATCGTCGCGCGCATGAACCGCGAGGCCACGCGCATCCTGCAGAGCGACGAGCTGAAGAAGCGCTTCGCCGACCTCGGCGCCGAGCCGGTGGGCGGCTCGCCCGAGCAGCTGGCGGCCTTCATGGCGAGCGAGACCGCCAAGTGGGCGAAGGTGATCCGCGAGTCGGGGGCGAAGGTCGACTGACCAAGCTGCAGGTCCGGGCGCCGCCTCAGTCCGCGCGGGCGCCGGTGATGCGCACGATCTCGGCCCACTGGGCGGAGTCGCGCCTGACGGTTTCGGCGAAACGCGTGCCCTCGACGAAGGCGGCATCGGCGCCGCGCTTGGAGAAGTTGTCGCGCAGCTCGGCCGCCTGCATGGCGCGCGCGAGGTCTGCCTGGATGCGCGCGAGAACCGCCGGCGCCGTGCCGGCGGGGGCGAAGATCGCGTACCACTGTTCCGCGGTGAACCCGGCGAGTCCCGCCTCGATCATGGTCGGCACCGCGGGGAGCGCCGCGTCGCGCCTGGCGGTGGTGACCGCGAGCGCGCGCAGCTTGCCCGACTGCACGTGCGGCAGTGCCGAGACGATGATGTCGATCATCATCTGGGTGCGTCCCGCCAGGAGGTCCACCAGCGCCGGCCCCGAGCCCTTGTAGGGCACGTGCAGCATCTCGAGCTTGGCGGCCAGCCGGAACTTCTCCGTGGTCAGGTGCGGCAGCGCGCCCGAGCCGGAGGAGGCGAAGCTCACCGTGCCGGGCCTGGCGCGCGCCATGGCGATGAATTCGGCCACGGTCTTCACCGGCGAATCGGCGGGAACCACCATCACCATCGGCGAGACCGCGAAGCCGGCCGCGGGCACCAGCTCCTTCAGCGGGTCGTAGTTGAGCTGCGGATAGACGTGCGGGGCGATGACGATGCCGGCGTTGACGCCCATCAGCAGGGTATAGCCGTCGGGCGGCGCCTTGGCCACGGTCGAGGTGCCTACCGTGGCGCCGGCACCGCCGCGGTTCTCGATGACCACCGGCTGGCCCCAGGCGTCCGACAGCACCTGGCCGATGGTCCGGCCGACGTAGTCCGACGCGCCGCCGGGCGGAAAGGGAATGATGAGTTTCACCGGTTTGGCAGGCCAGGCCTGCGCGAACGCGGCGGGGGCGAGGCCAAGCGCAGTCGCGAGAAGCAGCAGGCGGGCGATGTTGGTCATGTCGGGCGAAGCTCCGTTCGATGTGGTGGGCAATGGGGCGCGGCGGGTCAGGAGGTCTTCATGATCTCCGCCGGATTGGCGCGCGGATCGCGCGGCGACCAGCGGCCCGCTTCCGCCAGCGCGATGAAGTCGGCGACGCACTGGTTGAACATGGCGGGCTCCTCCAGGTTGAGCGTGTGCCCGGTCTTGGGCAGCACCAGGAGGCCGCAGGCGGGGATCACGCGCTTCAGGAACACGCCCGGCGCGATGCAGTGGTCGTCCTCGTCGCCCACCACCACCAGCGTCGGCACCGCCATCGCCTCCAGGCGGTCCGCGAGGTCGTAGATCGACGGCCTCTTCGCCTGCACGCCGCGCATGGTGTTGGCCGCGCCCACGGCGGAGTGCTCGCCCAACTGCGCGGCGAACTCTGCCCAGCCGCGCGGATCCTTGTTCTGGAACTGCACGCGCGACGCGCCGATGGCATAGGTGCGCGCGAATTTCTCGCTGCCCTGCGATTCGAACTGCGCCGCCACCTCGAGGGATACGCCGCGAAAGTAGTCCTCGTATTTCTTCTCGGCGCCATAGCCGGCGCCCGCCACGGTCAGCGAGCGGGCCCGCGCCGGGTGGTCGAGCCCGAAGTGCAGCGCGGCGAAGCCGCCCATCGACAGGCCCACGATGTGTGCCTTGTCGATGCCGAGGCCGTCCATCACCGCCAGGATGTCGGCCGCCGCGCGCGCCTGCGAGTACTTCTCCACATCGGCGGGCACCTCCGAGGGCGGATAGCCGCGCGCGCCGAAGGTGACGCAGCGGTGGCGCCGCGCGAAGTGGCGCATCTGCGGCTCCCAGCTGCGATGGTCGCCACCGAACTCGTGAACGAAGACGATGGCGGTGCCGCAGCCGGCCTCTTCGACATGCAGTCCGACGCCGTCGTCGGTGGTGACCGATGCGGTTGCCATGACGCCGCCCTCCCTGATGGTTTGCCCCGGGCGCTCAGCCGGCGGCCGAGGCGCTTTCCTTGATGATCGAGCCGCGCGCGGCGATGCCGCCGTCGATGGTGACGATGGTCCCGGTGATGTAGCCGGCGCGCGGCGAGGCCAGGAAGACCATCAGGTCGGCGACTTCCGCGGCGCTTGCGGGCCGGCCGCCGGGGTAGCGCTTGCGCAGTTCCGGCCAGCGGCTCTCGTCGCCGAACAGGTCGATGGCGCGGCGCTTGTTGATCTTGACCATGCGCTCGGTCTCGACCGGCCCGGGATTGACCCCGACCACGCGCACGCCGAAATCCAGGCTGGCGCCGCCGAGCGCTTTGGTGAAGGCCATCAGCGCCGCGTTGGCGGTGCTGCCGGCGATGTAGTTGTAGTCCCAGTTCTCGCCGGAGTTGCCGATGTCGTTGATGATGACGCCGCTCCTGCGCGCCTTCATGCGCCGGTAGACTTCGCGGGTGAGGCTGATGTAGCCGAAGAGCTTGAGGTCATAGCCTGCACGCCACTGCTCCTCGGACAGCGCCTCGATCGGCCCGGAGGGCACTTCCCCGGCGTTGTTGATCAGGATGTCGGCATCCGGGCATGCGTCTGCCAGGGCGACCATGTTCTCGCTCCTGCCCAGATCGAGCGCGTGGATCGACACCGGCACCCCGAACCGCGCCCTGATGTCGTCGCGCGCGGCCTCGAGGAGGGGCGCCGAGCGCGCCGCCAGGTGCAGGCTGCAGCCTTCGAGCGCGAACGCCTCCGCCGTCGCCAGGCCGATGCCCTTGGAGGCACCGGTGATGAGCACCTGCCTGCCTTCGAGGTCCAGCTTCATGGCGTTCTCCTGTCGGCGCCCGCGGTCGCGGCCGGCGCGGCGAGGGCGCCGTACAACTCCGGCCGGCGCCAGCGCAGAACGCCGGGAATGGTGTTGTAGCGCTTGGGAAACTCGATCTTCTCGTCCTCGCCGCGCAGGAAGGCAAGGCGCGCCATGTCCAGGTCGGCGATCAGCAGGCCCTCGCCCGGCGACGCCGTCAGCACGCCTTCCGGCGCGGCGATGGTGCCGACGCCCTCCTCGTCACCATAGAGGTTCTGGCAGGCGGCGGTGAAGACCAGGTTCTCGATGGCGCGGGCCCACACCAGGGTGCGCCAGCCGGGCAGGAACTCGTTGATCGCGCCGCCGGCGGGATAAAGGATGATGTCGGCGCCCTCAATCGCGAGCAGCCGCGAGAGCTCCGGCGTGTAGAGTTCCGAGCAGACCAGCATGCCGATCCGCCCCAGCCGCGTCCGGACCACCCGCGGCGGCGCCGGCGCGGCGACGTAGTCGAAGTCCCAGGCCGGGATGTCGCGATAGACATACGGCCCCGTCGGCGTGGTGCGGCGGTAGATGCCTGCCGTCCTGCCCTCGTCGTCGATCAGATGCAGTTCGACCGCGTAGCCGCCGGCGACTGCGCCAACCCGGCTCGCCAGCACATGCAGCCGGTGCCTGGCAGCGCGCTCGGCCAGCGGGCCGAAGGCATCGTAGCTGTTGGCGGGATTGACCGGGCCCGGATACCCCTCCGGGAACAGCACCAGGTCGGCGCCGGCGGCCGCGGCGCGGTCAAGCCAGTCGAGGGCCTCGCGCGCGTTGCGCGCCTCCTCCGCGCCGCCGCCGCTCCTCGGCTGCACCGCAGCCAGCCGGACGATCATGCCGATGCCCTAGTCCTTGAACGGCGGCGGCATGCGTTCCGCGCGCGGCGGCAGGAAGCGTTCGGTGTAGATGCTGGCCACGCTCATGCTGCCCTTGATGGCGAAGGCATCGAGCACCGAGGCGATCTGCCGCTCGAGCTTCCTGGCATCGATGCTGGAAAGGCCGTTGGCCCTGACGTTCGGCGTGAGCAGGAGCTCGCGGACATAGAGCCTGAGCCGGTCCGTCTCCAGGTCGGCGTTGATCAGCGGATCGCGCCCCTTGATGGCCGCGATCGCGGCTTTGGGTTCGGCGATCACATCCTTCATCGCGCGGTTGAGACCCTTGACGAAAGCCGTCACCGTCCGCGGGTTCTTTTCCACGAAGTCGCGGGTGGCGAAGACCGCGTTGCCGAAGCCGTCGAGGTTGTGGTCGTCGTACTTGAGGACATTGAGGTCGGCGGTCTTCACGCCCAGCCCGTTGAGCGTGGGGATCGCCGAGGTGATGAAGCCGGTGATGGCATCGACGTCGCCCTTGGCGAGCATCTGCTCGCGCAGGTTGGCGTCCATGGTGACCCAGGAGATCCTGCTCTGGTCGATGCTGTTGGCCTTGGCGAAGGCGGGGAACATCTGGCGCCCGCCATCGAAGCTCGGCGCGCCGAGCTTGCGGCCTTCGAGGTCCTTCGGCTTGACGATGCCGCGCGACTTCAGCGATACCGCCACCAGGGGAAAGCCGTCCTCGGCGACGTAGAACATCATCAGTTCCTTGCCGGGATTCTCGGCATTCCACTTGACGATGGTGCCCACGTCCGAGTAGGCGATGTCGTGGGTGCCGGAGATGACGCGCTGGATCGAGGTGGCCGACCCCGAGCCGCGGTCCACCGTGACCTCGAGGCCTTCGGCCTTCCAGTAGCCTTTCTCGACGGCCAGCGGAAATTGCGCCTGGGTGGCCTGGAACAGCCAGCCCTGGGAGAACTTGATCGACGGCTTCTCGAGCTGGGCCGCGGCGCCGGCCGAAAACAGAAGGAGTGCGCAACCGATCGCCTTCGGAATGGCTGCGGCGATATTCCATGCTGAGTAGAAGGTTTTCATGCGTGGCCCGTAAGAACGGGTCGCGAGCGCGACCATGAGCCGTACTTAGCAAGGGCAGTGCCAACCGCGCTTCGTGCGCGTCGACCAGTGCGGGACGTGGGCGCACGGGCCTTGGGCGCCCGTGGATGGTGCGAATGCCGCTGCGGCCGCGCCGAACTGGGGCGGCTGCGTCGCGCGCGCCTGTCGCCGGCAGGTCAGGCGCGCGACGCGGGCTTGATGAAGCGGATCGGCTGCTCGCGCGGCGGCCGCGGCGCGACGCCGTGGCGGCCGAGCGTCGCGTCGAGGTTCCTGCCTTCGGGGTCGGCGAGCGCGGCCTCGCGCGCGGCGAAGACGGCGTCGGCGCGGGCGTCGTCACCAGCGAATCGGCCGCCCTCGACCAGGTGCGCGAAGATGCGCTCGAAGTTGGCGCGGCCGCGCTTGTGCGTGTCGCTGTAGCCCTTGATCAGGCGCGCGGTCAGCGCGATCTCGAAGGCCAGGCGCGGGCTGTTCGGCGCGGCGGCGACGATGGCCGCGAGCCAGCGCTCGATCGCCGCCTGTTCCTCCGCATGGCGCGCGGTGCGCCGGCGCCAGAAGCGCAGGCCGGCCAGCGCGCGCAGCAGCAGGAAGCCCGTGACCGACGTGGTCCTGACGTGCATGCCGATCGACAGGCGCTCGGCCAGTCCGCGGCGCGTCGCCCAGGCGTGGAAGCGCGGCGCAAGCGACGGCGGCAGCATGCCGGCGATCTCGTCCAGACCCGGCTTCAGGAACTCGACGATGTGGACCGGCTCGCCTTCCTTCGCCTGCACTTCCTCGCGCACGCGCGCGAAGCGGCTCCGGCGCGTCTTCAGGTCGGCGACGCGGATCACGTCCTCGAAGCACATCCACAGCGCGAGGTGGCGGGCGGTCTCGGCGGTGAGGGTGCCGTCCCCGGCGTCGACCGCGGCGACGCGCCGCAGCCGGTCGAGATAGAGCGCGGCGTAGGCGGCATCCTGGTAGTCGGCGGTGCGGCGCAGCGCTTCGGTGACGATGGCGCGCGCCGCGGGCGGGAAGGCGTCGGCCGGCGTTGCCGGCGGCGCCGGCGCGGCGGCGGGTGCGGCCGCCTCCGGTGCCGGCCAGGACGCCGCGGCGTAGCCGGCGGCGAAGCCGCGCAGGCTCGGCTCCACCCCCTTGCCGCCGGCGCGGATCGCCGCCTCGCAGGCCGCGCGCGTGATCGGCAGCGCGCCGGATTTCTCGAGCACCGCGGCGATCGCGCCGAACATGACCGCGGAGATCACGGTGCCGGCCTCGTGCGCCGCGCGCGCCATGTCGAACAGCACCGCGCGGCCGGCCAGCTGGAGCGCGGCCTCGACGATGCGCCGGCCGTCGTAGCGGCCGTCGCCCATCGGCATCTTCTCGACGGTCGCGTAGATGCGGTGGGTCGAGGCGATCAGCGTGGTGTTCGCGGCGACGAAGCCGTTCTGCATCGCGCGGCCGGCCTCGACCAGCTCGGAGGCGACCATCAGGTCCACCTGCCCGGGCGTGGGGGTGAGGGCGAACACCGGCCGCCGGTCGGGCGCGGCGCCGTGCGGATGGATCTCGAGGTAGTAGGTGGTCGCGCCGGTGCGCTGCGCGACGCCGGGGATCGAGGTGCTCTGCACCGGCAGCCGCGCGGCGACGGCGACGTCGCGCAGCCAGTCGGCGAGCACGCCGCCGCCTTCGCCGCCGAGGGCGGCGACGAGGATGCTGAACGGTCGAGGAGCGCCCATGGTCGCGGTCACGCCGGCTGCAGCACGCCGATGACCGCGGCGCGCAGGCGCGCCTTCAGGCGGTCCCACCAGCCCGGGTTGTGCACGATCTCGGCGCGGTAGAACGACGGGCACAGCGTGGCCGCGTGCGAGACCTCGCCGCACAGCCCGCAGCCGACGCAGTTGTTGTTGACGTGCGCGACCGGGTCGACGCGCAGCGGGTCGCTCGAGTCCTTGATCGTGAGCGAGGGGCAGCCGGACAGGCGGATGCACGAGTGGTCGCCGGTGCAGGTGTCCTCGTCGACGCCGTAGCGCACCCGCAGCACGCGCTCGCCGCGCCTGAGCTTCTCGGCGTTGATCGGGCGCAGGCGCCGCTGGCGCTCGAGCTGGCACTCGCCTTCGGCGACGATCACCTTCAGGCCCGCGAAGGGCGTGGTCATCGCCTCGCGCAGCACCTTGAGGGTGTTCGACACCCTGTAGTTGTCGACCACCTTGAGCCACTTGACGCCCATGCCGGCCAGGGTCTTCTCGATGCCCATGTCGGTGGCGCGATGGGCCTGGCTCTGGTGCGGCGACGACGGCAGCTCCTGGGTGCCGGTGGCCGACGAGTAGCCGTTCTTCATGATCACCAGGATGCCGTCGTCGTTGTTGAACACCGCGTTGGAGACGCCGGAGGAGAGCCCGTTGTGCCAGAAGCCGCCGTCGCCCATCACGGTGAGGCTGCGCTTGTTGAACAGCGGGCCGATCGCCGAGTTCGACGCCAGGCCCAGGCCGTAGCCCAGCACGGTGTTGCCGATGTTGAACGGCGGCAGGCTCGAGAACAGGTGGCAGCCGATGTCGGCGGAGACGTGGTAGCCGCCGGACTCGCGCTCGAGCAGTTTCATGGCCGAGAACACCGGGCGCTCCGGGCAGCCGATGCAAAAGCCCGGCGGCCGGTTGGGCACCGGCGCGCCCAGCAGTTCGGCGGCGCGGCGCTTGAGCGCCGCGACGGCGTCGGGCGCGGCGAGCGCGTCGCCCGGCAGCGCCGGCGCGGCGGCCCGGAGGAACGCGGCGATGCCCTTCTGCATCACCTCGCCCGTGTATTCGCCGGCCAGCGGGAAGACCGCGGTATCGACCGGCTGTCCCGGGACTTCCTTGCCGTAGACGCGCGTGTTCAGGTCGGCGCGTCGCAGCACCGCCCCGAGCGCGTCCTCGAGGTATGCCGGCTGGCCCTCCTCGACCATCAGCACCGCGCGCTTGCCCGCGCAGAACGCGGTCAGTTCCTCCGGCACCAGCGGGTAGGTGACGTTCATCACGTACACCGGCACGCGCGAGGCGCCGTGCGCGTCGGCGAGGCCCAGCTGGGCGAGCGCGCGCAGCACCGCATTGGTGAGTCCGCCCTGGGTGAGGATGCCGATGTCGGCAAGCGGCGCCGCGCCGTCCAGGGCCACGCCGTCGATGACCTCGTTGAGTCCCTCGCGCCGGATGAACTCCAGCGCCGCCGGCCAGCGCTTCTCGATCTTGTGCTTCTCCTGCGCGTAGGACGAGGGCGGCAGCACGATGTTGCCGTAGTCGAACGAGGGCGCGGTGAGCGGCGCGGCGCGCGAGATCGCCGGCGCGCGGTTGTCCTTGCAGGTGAAGGCGCCATGGACGTGGCAGGCGCGGATGCGCAGCTCGACCATCACCGGCGTGTTCGAGGCCTCCGAGAGCTCGAAGGCCTTCTCCACCGCGCGCACGATCGACGGCAGGGTGGGCCGCGGGTCGAGCAGCCAGATCTGCGACTTCATCGCGAAGGCGTGGCTTCGCTCCTGCATGATCGACGAGCCCTCGCCGTAGTCCTCGCCGATGATGATCACGGCGCCGCCCTTGACGCCGGACGAGGCCAGGTTGGCCAGCGCGTCGGAGGCGACGTTGGTGCCGACGGTGGACTTCCAGGTCACCGCGCCGCGCACCGGATAGTTGATCGACGCCGAGAGCATGGCGGCGGCGCCGGCCTCCGAGGCGTTGGCCTCGAAATGGATGCCCATCTCGTCCATCAGCTCGCGCGCATCGGCGAGCACGTCGATCAGGTGCGAGATCGGCGCGCCCTGGTAGCCGCCGACGTAGGAGACGCCGGACTGCAGCAGCGCCTTGGTCACCGCGAGGATGCCCTCGCCGTGGAACACCTCGCCTTCCGCGAGGCGCAGGAGCTTGATCTCTTCCTTGAACGAGCGTTCCATGCCGAGGCCCTATGCCGCTTCCATGCCGCTCTCGCCGCGGGCGGCGTCGCAGGCAGGCGAGTTGATGAATGCCAGCAGGGCGCGTGCCGCGTCGGGCCGCGCGCAGGCGACCGACACGCCGGCGGAGAAGGTGGTGACGAGCTGGATCGCCGGCGGCAGCGGCCCGAGCACGTCGATGCCCGGCAGGTGCTTGAGTTCCGAGAGCTGCTGGAACCCGAGGTCGGCGCGGCCCTCGGCGACGAGCCGGCCGACCGGCACGCCGGGCGGCGCCTGCACGATGCGCGGCCGGACCTCGTCGGCGATGCCCCAGCGCTCGAACAGCTTTTCGAGGTAGACGCCGGAGGGGCCGGTGGAGTACGACACCGACGCCGCGCTGCGCACCGCGTTGCGCACCGCCGCCTCGTCGCCGAGGTCGGGCCGCGGCGCGCCGCGGCGCACCGCGACGGCGATGCCCGAGCGCACCAGGTCGACGCGGCCAGGGCCGAGCAGGCCGTCGGCGATCAGCTTGTCGATGTTGTCGGCGGCCAGCAGCGCGACGTCGAAGGCCTCGCCGGCACGGATGCGCTTGTTGACGTCGACCCCGCCGATGCTGATCGCCTCGACCGCCTGGCCGGTGGCGGCGGTGTAGGGCGGGCAGACCCTGGCGAGCAGTTCCTTGGTCGCCATGGAGGAGAAGATCTTGAGGGGATCGGTCATCGGATGTCCGGCAAATTGCCTGGGAGGGGGGCCGCATGCGGGAAGCGTGACCCGCGATGATAGCGCGGCCTCGCCACCCGAATGCCGGCGAGCCGCTCGGGTTGCGGAACGGGTTCGCTGCATGGACGTGGCGCCCGCGCCTCGCGCCAAGGCGCGGCATAATCCTCGACGGCACGGTGGCCGAAGGTCGATCCTGCATCAGGGCGGGTCACCGGCAAGGGGGGCGTGGCGCCGATCCTCGGTTGCGCCGACCTCCCGCGAAAGGAGTCAAGAATGCGTCTGTGCCGATTCAACAGCAACCGTCTCGGTATTGTCGAAGGCGAAGAGGTCGTCGACGTCACCGGCGCGCTCGAGGTCCTGCCCGCGGCACGCTATCCGCTGCCCGTGCACGACCTGCTGATCGAGCATCTGGACCGGGTCATCGAGCGCGCGCGGGCGCTCGCTCCCGGCGGCCCGCGCCTGCCGCTGGGTTCGGTGCGGCTGGAATCGCCGGTCGCGAATCCCTCGAAGATCATCAACGCGCCGGTCAACTACGAGGCGCACATCGAGGAGGCCAAGCACGACAAGGTGCTCGCCCAGGGCACGGCCGGCCGCAAGACGAGCTTCATCGGCGACTGGGGCCTGTTCCTGAAGGCGAACAGCGCGCTGGTCGGCTGCGGCACCGAAATGCGGCTGCGCATGCCGGAACGCAGGAGCGATCACGAAGTCGAATTGGCGGTGATCATCGGCCGTACCGCGAACCGGGTGCGGCGCGAGGATGCGCTCGCGCACGTGGCCGGCTATTCGATCGGCCTCGACATGAGCGTTCGCGGCCAGGAAGACCGCAGCTTTCGCAAGTCGATCGACACCTACGCCGTGCTCGGCCCGTGGCTGGTGACGCCCGACGAGGTGCCGGACCCGAACCGGCTCGACTTGTCGCTCTCGGTCAACGGCGAACTGCGGCAGAGCTCGAACACGTCACGCATGGTCTTCGACGTGGGCCGGCTGATCGAGTATGCGTCGGCCTGGTACACGCTGCTGCCGGGAGACATCATCCTCACCGGGACGCCGGAAGGCGTCGGCGGTGTCAAGCCAGGGGACGTCATTCACGCCCGGATCGAACGCATCGGCGCGTTCGACATGCGGGTCGCGGGCGCATACGACGGATGAGACGGGCGGGTGCCGCCTGCGCAAGCCGCGCTTGCGCAGGACGGCGGGCGTCAGCGGCGATCCGCCAGCGTCATTCGGGCTTGAGGCCGGCCGCCGCGGCCGCTTTGCTCAGCTGATCGATCTCGCTGGCGAGAAACGCGGCCAGCGCGGCGGGGGTTCCGCCCGACGGGTCGCTGCCACCGGCCTGAATCCTTTCCCGCACCTGCGAACTGGCCAGTGCGGACAAGACCGCCCGGTTGAGCTTCTCCTGAACCTGGGGCGCCATCCCGGCGGGGCCGAACAGCGCGACCCACCCCGAATACTCGAGCCCTCCGATCCCGGCCTCGACATAGGTCGGCACCTGCGGCAGCCCGGGCCAGCGGCTGGCGCGGCCGACCGCAAGCGCGCGGATCGATCCGGCCTTGAGCTGTCCCTGCACGGATGGAATGTTGTTGAAGGAAAGCTGGATGCGGCCGCCGACGAGGTCGGGCACGAGCTGGTCGGCGCCCTTGTAGGGGACGTGCGTGAGTGGCGCTCCCGTGCGCACCGAGAACATGGTGGCGGCGAGGTGTTGCGTCGTGCCGATCCCGGTCGTGCCGTAGTTGAGCGCCGCCGGATTGGCACGTGCATGCGCGACCAGTTCGGCGACGGTGTTCGCAGGCAGAGCCTTGCTGACGACCAGCACCGACGGCACCATCGCGACCAGGGAGATCGGCGTGAAATCCTTCTGCGGGTCGTAGGGCGTGGCCTTGATCAGCGACCGGTTGATGGCGATCGAAGCGCTTGCGAGCACGACCGTGTAACCGTCCGGCGGCGACTTTGCAGCGGCGTCGAGCGCGATGTTCCCGCTCGCACCCGGACGGCTCTCGACGACCAGGCTCGTGCCCAGGGTGCCGCCCATGTCGGTCGCGAGCAGGCGGGCGATCATGTCAGCGGCGCTGCCCGCGGGGAACGGGATCAGGATGCGGATCGGCCGAGCCGGAAAGTCCTGCGCAACGGCGCCGCCGGAAAGCGCCGCGAGTCCCGCCAGGATCAGCCGCACAGCAATGGGCAGAACGTTCATTTGGCGAACTCCGTGGCGGCGAGAGGGGGAACCGGACCCGGCGGCGGACGGCTTGCTGCGGGCTTGCTGCGGGCTCGCTGCGGGCTCGCTGCGGCTGCCGTGTCGGCCATTCTATTCCTGGGCCGGCGATCCGCGGCGCCGGCTGCTCGTCGCCGTCGTCCGGTCAGCCGAGGCGCGCCGGCAGCCAGGTCGCCACCGCCGGCACCAGGAACACCAGCGCCAGGAGGATCAGGCTCATGGTGACGTAGGGCACCACCGCGTGGAAGATGTGCAGCATGGTCACCTCGCGCGGCGCCACGCCCTTCATGGTCATGAGCAGCAGGCCGTGCGGCGGCAGCAGCAGGCCCAGCTGCATGCAGATCAGGAACAGCACGCCGAACCAGACGAGGTCGACGTTGAGCGCCTGCACCACCGGCATGAAGATCGGCAGGGTGATCATCATCATGCTGACCTGGTCGACGAAGATGCCGAGGAAGATGAGGATCAGCATCATGCCGGCGATCACCGCCCAGGGCGGCAGGCCGGTGCCGGTGATCGCCTGCGCCAGCCCGTTGGAGGCGCCGGAGAACGAGAGGATCTGGGCGAAGGTGGTGGCGCCGACGATGATGAACAGGATCATCGCCGAGATCGCCACCGTGCCCTTGAGTGCGGTCAGCAGGATGGCCGGGGTGAGCGCGCGGTAGGCCGCGGCGAGCACCACGGTGGCGAGCGCGCCGATGGCGGCCGACTCGGTCGGCGTGCCCCAGCCGGCGGCCATCGCGCCGACCACCACCGCGAAGATCGACACCAGCGGCAGCACGTACTGCAGGAACGGCCGGAAGCGCTCGAAGCCGCGGTACTCGGCGAGTGCGGTGGCCGGCGCCAGGGCGGGGGTGAGCTTGACGCGCGCGACGATGTAGCCGACGAACGCGGCCGACAGGAGCAGCCCCGGCACCACCCCGCCCAGCAGCAGCTTGGAGATCGAGATGCCCGAGAGCGAGCCCAGCAGCACGGTGAGCGCGGACGGCGGGATCAGCATGTCGACCGCGCCGATCGCCATCACCGGGCCGGTCGCGATGGTCGGATGGTAGCCGCGCGCGAGCATCACCGGCACCATCAGGCTGCCCAGCATCGCGGTGGTGGCGATGGTCGAGCCGGAGATCGCCGAGAAGATGGTGCCGGCCACCACCGCCACCACGGCCAGGCGCCCCGGCACCTGGCGGATCAGGCGCTCGACGCCGTCGATCACCTTGACCGCGAGCCCGGTGTGGAACAGCACCTCGCCCATCAGCACGAACAGCGGGATCGGAGTGAGCGCGAAGCTCATCACCGAATTGACGCTGTTGCGCGCGAGCTGCATCAGGCCCGGCTCGCCGCCGAGCCAGATCCAGGCGCCGACGAGGTTGATCACCAGGAACGAGAACGCGACCGGCAGCCCGATGAACAGCAGCACGGTGGAGCCCCCCAGCATCAGCCAGGCCGCGGCACCCCAGCTCATGCGGCGGACACCGCGTCCTCGCGCGGTCCGGCCTCGCCCTGCGCGAGGCGGCGCATGCGCAGCACGAACTCGACCGCCAGCAGCAGGAAGCACGCCGGCAGCGGCGCCATGAACCACCACTCGGGCATCACCAGGGTCTTGATCGACTGCGCGCCGGCGGCGTGGCTCTTCCAGGCGGCCAGCGCGCCGAACCAGGTCATCGCCAGGCAGCAGGCGAGCCCGAGGCAGTCGGCCGCCCATTCGCAGGCATAGGCGGCCTTCCTCGGCACCGCGCGCAGCAGGATGTCGACGCGGATGTGGCGGCCCTCGCGCAGCAGCCACGGCGCCGCGGCCATGGTGATCGCGTAGAGCATGAGCTCGGAGACCTCGTTGCTCCAGGCCAGCCCGCGCGGCAGGCCGGGCAGGGCGACATTGCGGGTGAGCACGTCGCCGCAGATGACGAGCATCATCGCCAGCAGCAGCACGCTGGCGACGAGCGCCAGGCCGGCGGAGAGCCTGGCGACGGCAGCGTCGAGGCGCTGCACCCGGCTACTTCGAGGTGAGCGTCTTCAACTTCTTGGCGAAGTCCGGGTTGACCTTGTAGGCGGTCGCCCAGCCGGCGTCGTAGGCGGTGTCGATGTACTTCTTGGTGCCGGCGGCGTCGAAGCGGATCACCTGGATGCCGGCCTTTTCCTGGCGCGCCGTCTCTTCCTTCGTGTAGTTGGCCCACACGGTCGGGTTCTGCGCCTCCAGCGCGAGCATCTGCTTCTCGAGGTAGGCGCGCTGCTTCGGGTTCAGGCCCTTCCACTTGTCGAGGTTCACCAGGATCGAGACCTCGGCGTCGTAGAAGCCCGGGTCGATGCGGAACCGGGTCTTCTCCTGCCAGTTGAGGTCGAAGATGCCGCCGATCGGCCAGCCGTAGCCGTCGACCACGCCGCGCTCGAGCGCGGTGTACACCTCGCCCGGCGGGGTGGTGACCACGTTCGCGCCCAGGGCCTGGAAGAAATCGCGGTACACCGGCGTGATGCGGATCTTCAGGCCGGTGAGCTCGGGCTTGTCGACGCGCTTGGTCAGATAGACGTGGAAGGGCTGGTTCTCGACCACGCGCCCGAGGTAGTACATGTTGGCCTTCTTGTTCCACAGCTCGTTGATGGCGGCGAAGGCCCCGGTCTTGCGCTGGTCGGCGATCGGCACCTGGGTGAGCTTGAGGAAGTCGGCCTCGGGCATGACGTTGGTGTAGAACGCGCCGGTCGAGAACCCGAGGTCGACCACGCCGGTCTTGACCGCATTGCCGACCTCGAAGGTCGGGATCGCCTTCGGCCCGCCGATGAAGTTGATCTGCAGGTTGCCCTTGCCCTCGGCGTTGACCTTCGCGATCCACTTCTGCAGGTGGGCCACGTAGTACGAGTTCTCGGCGAAGGCGCTGACCATGCGCAGCGTGACTTCCTGGGCGCAGGCGGCGGCCGAGGCGAGCGCGAGGGCGGCGCCGGCGGCGAATTTCAGGGTGCGGGACATGGCGGGCGATCTCCGTGGATGGGCGGGCGGCGGCGGCGTGCGGCCGGCGTCACTGCATCTTGCACTGGCTGACGAAGGAGTCCTGGTGGGCGGTGAGGATCTTGCCCATCAGCTTGTTGGTGATCCGGCCCTGGCCGTCGCGGTGCACGACGCGCAGGTAGTAGTCCTGGATCGGGAACTGGTTGCGGTTGAACTTGAAGTTGCCGCGCACCGACTTGAAGTCCGCGGCAAGGAGCGCCTTGCGGAACGCCTCCTTGTCCTCGACCTTGCCCTTGACCTTGCGCACGGCCGAGTCGATCAGCATCGCCGTGTCGTAGCCCTGGGCGGCGAACATGGTCGGCAGGCGCTTGTGCTCCTTCTCGAAATCGGCGACGAACTTGCGGTTCTGCGGGTTGTCCAGATCATGGCCCCAGAACGAGGAGTTGACCGAGCCCAGCAGCGCGTCGCCGACCGCCTTGATGGTGTCCTCGTCGGCCGAGTAGCCGGGCACGAACAGCTGCGAGGTCTTCGACAGGCCGGCCGCGGCGTACTGCTTGATGAAGTTCACGCCCATGCCGCCCGGCAGGAACATGAACACCGCTTCCGGCTTCTTGGCCTGGATGTTGGCGAGGTCGACCGAGTAGTCGAGCTGGTTCATCGGCGTGTACACCTCGTCGATGATGGTGCCCTTGTAGAAGCGCTTGAAGCCGGAGAGGTTCTCGCGTCCGCCCGGGTAGTTGGCGGCGATCAGGTAGACGTTCTTGACGCCGCGGTCGGACAGGAACTTGCCCATCGCCCCGGGGATGTCCTCGCTCTGCCAGGCGGCGGCGAAGAACTGCGGGTGGCACTTGGCGCCGGCGTAGTCGTTGGGGCCGGTGTTGGGGCTGATGTAGAAGGTCTTGGCGTCGAGGATCGCGGGCGTGACCGGCAGGATGATGTTGGAGAACACGATGCCGGTGATGATGTGCGACTTGTGCTGCTGCAGGAAGCGGTCGACCAATTGCTTGGCGACGTCGGGCTTCAACTGGTCGTCGACGATCGAGAGGTCGAGCGGGATGCCGCCGAGCCTGCCGCCGGCATGCTTGACCGCGAGGTTGAAGCCGTCGCGGATGTCGATGCCGATCACCCCGCCCGGCCCGGAGAGGGTCGACATGAAGCCGACGCGCAACTGGTCGGCGGCGCGGACCGGCGCGGCGAGCGAGGCCGCGCCGATGACGGCGGCGGCAATGGAGGAGGCGAGGCGGCGTTTCATGGTGTCTCCCTGTGGGCTGGGCCGGGCACCCGGCGGCGAATGCCGGACTTTAGCAAAGTTCCGTCGTGGCGCCTCCAGTCGGCGCCGCAGCGTTACACTTCCCCGATGGCCCAGACCCGGTCCTCCGTCGCCCTCGATGCCGCGCAGGTCAAGGCGCGCGCCCGCGCGCTC
>JAEUOS010000209.1 GCA_016790695.1 Burkholderiales bacterium | reverse complement strand
GGCCCGACGAATCCCCACCAGAAATGCACGTCGAGGCCGGCCAAGCCCTGCTCGGCCAGCGTCGGCACCTGCGGCAGCGCCGTCAGTCGCTTCGGCCCGGTGACCGCCAGCGCGCGAATCTTGCCGGCCCGGATATGCGGCAGCGGCGCCGGCATCGAGTCGAACATGGCGTCGATCTCGCCGCCCAGCAGGGCGGTGTAGGCGGTAGCGCCGCCCTTGTACGGCACATGCGTCATTTCGATGCCGGCCGCCTGCCTGAGCATCTCGCTGGCCAGATGATGTACGCTGCCCTGACCGGGCGAGCCGTAGTTGACCTTGCCCGGATTCCGCCTCGCCCAGGCGAGGAACTCCTGCATGGTCGACGCCGGCACGTCGGGCTTCACCATCCAGATGTACGGGCCGCGCGCGACTTCGATGATCGCCGCAAACGCCTTCGCCGGATCGTAAGGAGCCGCGCTCATCGTCGCCGGCGCCACAGCGAGGTTCGCCGCCACACCGAACAAGAGCGTGTGGCCGTCTGGTTCGGCGCGCGCCGCCGCAGTGCCGGCGATGGTGCCCGCGGCGCCCGCGCGGTTCTCGATGACGACCGCTTGGCCCAGGCGTTCGGAGAGCTTGGTGCCGATCAGGCGCAGCACCGTGTCGGTCGGGCCGCCGGGCGGAAAGCCGTTGAGGATCGTCACCGGCCGTGACGGGTAGGACTGCGCCGCGACGGACGCGCACAACGCGAGTCCGGCAACGGCAAGCATGGCTCTGGCGGAATTCATTTCATCGCTCCGAACGAAAGGCTTGATCGCATCCCAAGAGCACCCATCCTCGGATCAGTGCCGTGTCCGGTACGCAGGATAGCCGCCATGCCGTCCGGCCACAACGCGCCGGGACGAAAACGCGGCGCCGGTCCTCACAGCCCGAGGAAGTCGCTGATGTGCTGCAGTTCGTCGTCGAACGCCTGCAGGTCGGCGGTCACGGGGGGAATCCTGTGCGGGGGGGATGAAGCGTGCCGGCGCGGGCGATCGGAACGGGTGGAACGTGACGCCGCCACCGCGGCGGATCGCATCCCGGCACGGGGTGCGACCCGGGGTGGCGGCGCGCGATCATGCCGCGCGGTCTACCAGCAGCACGGCAGCCAGCCGGCGCAGCATGCGGCCCCGGCAACGCAGCACGACGCTGCGAACGCAGCACTCGCGAAGCCGGAAGCGGTGACAGCCGCCACGGCCTTGGTGAGGATCGATTTCATGGAGGTTCTCCAGAAGATTGACGGAATGTCTCTGCAGTTCACCGGGGGCGGCGCTAGTCCGGCGGCCGCCAGGGGCGCCGGTTGTCCCGCGACGACGGCCGCGGGAGGAACGCCGCGATCGCGGCAGCCGCGGGCGGATTCCCGGCCAGCGGCATCGGGGCCGCGAGCGCCGGCGTCGACGCGCAGGACGCGCACGCCGCGCCCGCCGGCAGCACGGCGCAGCAGGGCTCGGCGCCGGCGCAGCACGATGACGCGCCGGCACCGACCGCGCCGAGCAGGAGTGCGGACAGCAGCAGGATCGCGACAGCGCGCGAGGCGGAAAGTCGGCGGCGCACCATGCGTTCGAGTCTACGCCCTCGCGCGGCGTTGCGCATCAGGGGACGCGGCGGTGGCTGCGCCGGCGGAGGAGGCGGCCGCGCCGGGCGCCACCGCGGCCGCGCCGGGCGCGGCCCGCGCGCGGCGCGCGCTCACAGCCCGAGGAAGTCGCTGATGCGCTGCAGTTCGTCGTCGAACGCCTGCCGGAACGCCGCGCCGGCCGGGCGCCGCGCGACGAAGCCCGGATCGACCGCCAGGCGGCCGTCGCGCACCGCGAGGTTGCACCAGCCGATCACCTGCGCGCCCCACAGGAGCGGCAGCGCGTAGTGCCCCATGGTGCGCCGGGCCGCCGGGGTATAGGCCTCGAAGCGGTAGGCCCAGCCCCAGAACGCCTCGAAGCGGCGCCGGTCCCACACCACCGGGTCGAACGGCGCGAGCAGGCGCAGCCTGCGCTCGTCGACGCGCCAGCGCCGCGCCGCCGGCGCCTCCGCGGCCGGCCAGTACCAGTCGACGCCCTCGACCCGCGCGTGGCCGAGGCGCGCCTGCGCATGCGCGAACGCGCGCGCGCGGTCCTCCGCCCACTGCGGCGCGGCCGCGCGCAGCGCGCCGACCAGTTGCCGCAGCGTCGACGCCGGCAGCGGCGCGTAGACGGCCACCACCAGGTCCACCAGCGCGTCCATGCGCGCGCGGCAGGCGGCGCGCCCGCCGGGTTCCGGCCAGGGCTCGCGCGCCGCGTACACGCGCGTGCCGCCGTCCCGGCGCGCGACGCGCAGCAGGCCGCGGTAGTGCATGCCGTCGAGCAGCTCGGTGCTCGCGTTCGAGGTGCCGCCGAACCAGTTGCGCACCTTGCCGTGGTTGAACTGCGCGTCGACCTCGCGCGGATGGACCGCGCCGCGCGCGCGCACGAACGCGAGCACCGCCTGCGCCTGCGCGCGCCGCGCCGCGGACCAGGACGGGCCC
The DNA here is from genome assembly GCA_016790695.1 of Burkholderiales bacterium. Classification (GTDB taxonomy): domain Bacteria; phylum Pseudomonadota; class Gammaproteobacteria; order Burkholderiales; family JAEUOS01; genus JAEUOS01. Next base: position 6,483 of record JAEUOS010000209.1, on the reverse strand, counting down.
GGCGCGCGCGGATGCATCAGTGCATGGTGCCGGCGGCCGAGGAAGCCGTAGTTGACGAAGAAGTCCTCCTCGATCGGCAGGCGCGGGTAGCGGCGCTCGAGGTCGCCGGCGCGGTAGCCGGACACGCGGTGGCGCAGCGTCAGGTCCTGCGCGCGCGCCGGCGCGCGCAGCGGGTCGGCCTGCACGAAGCCCAGGCGCTCGAGCGCGCGCGGCAGCGTGGTCGGCGTGAACAGGCTGCGCGCGAGCGCGTAGCGGCGCAGCTGGTCGAGGGTCGGCGCCACGTCGCGTCCTGCCTGCCGCTCAGCACAGCCGGAACACCGGCGGGCGGGTCGCCGCGCCTTCGGTCAGCACGATCGATCCCTCGCCCACGTGGAACCGGTGCCCGCTATCTCGCCTTGCACAGCAAAGCCTCGGTCTTGCCGGTGTTCGTGTCGAGCCAGTCGACCTTCAGCTCGTTGCCCATGTGGACGAGACCGACGTTCCGCCCTTCGTAACGTCCCGCGCTCGCGTCACCCACGCGCCACATCGTCACGGTGCGGTCCCCGCGCTCGAGTCGAATCGTGCCCGGGTCGGTCTCGAAGAAGTTCGCCACCACCTCGTTGGCCGGGTTGTTCTGGCAGGCGAAGAAGACCGTCTTCGGCGACACCAGGCGCCAGACCGACTGCAGCTCCGATATGCGGAGCCGGTACTGGGCCTCGATGCAGCCGCTTGCCGTATCGACGGTCCAGGTCGCCGTCATCCAGGTCTGCTGCCCGTTCGCCTTCCAGCACTCGTTGCGGCCCTTGACCCACCCGCGCTGCATGCTGCGCAACTGCGACGCCGACTTGCCGGTCGCCTTCGCGGCCGCCGCCTTGTAGACCGCGTCGAGCTTGCGGTCGAGCGTTGCCAGCGACGGATCGCCGCAGATCAGCTTCTCCGCCTCCGCTTTCGCCTTCGCGCAGTCGAACGCAGGCCCCTGCGCAAGAGCAGCCGGGGAAAGGAGCGCCGCGCAGGCCGGCAGCGCCAGGATGGCGGGGAGCATCCGTGTCATGGCGAGTTGTCTGGTCGAATCGGTAGCGAGCGGCGCGCCGCCGGTTCCAGGAGGCGATCCGGCGCGGATGCCGCAGTCTGCAGCGCGAGCAAGGCGCAACCGGCTGCGCGCCGGGAGGCATCCGGGGCCGAGTCTACAAGATCACCCCGGATCGCCTTCCCGAACACCGCCGTCTCGACACCGGTCGCGACCGCCCCCGACTTCTCCAGCGCGCCCCGGGACGCTGGGTCGGGGAGCCAGGCCGCGGGGCCGGTGTTGCACTCCCTGACGCGTTGCGCGGAGCGGCACGGTTTCTTCGACAGGCTCCGTGCCATGTTCACCGGGTCACCGGATGGCGGGCAATCCGAGGTGCGGCCGGACGGCGCGCGCAAGGCCGACGGCTCCGCTGTCCGCACCATCGGCCAATGGCCACGACCGGCAAGCGACCCCGGCTTCCGGCCCGGCGCTACTCCGCCTTGATGCCGGCGCGCGCGGCGACCTTCTTCCACTCCTCGATTTCCGCGGCGACCGTGCGGGCGGCCTCGTCGGGGGTGACGACGTAGGGCTCGGTGCCCTCGCGCAGCAGGATCTCCCGGAAGTCCGGCGCGCCGATCGCCTTGTTGATCTCGGCGTTGAGAGCCGCGGCGAGGTCCTTCGGAATGGCGGGCGGCGCGAACACGCCCCACCAGAGTTCGAACGCGTAGCCCGGCAGGGCCGCCGACAGGGCGGGCAGGTCCGGCACCACGGCCGACGGCCCCTTGCTGGTGACGCCCAGGCCGCGCACCTTGCCCGCCTTCACCTGCTGCATGATCGACGGCGCGCTCGCGACGAGCACGTCGATGTGCCCGGCGATGGTGTCGGCGGTGGCCGGCCCCATGCCCTTGTAGGGCACGTGGGTCATGCGCAGGCCCGCCGCGCCCATCAGCAGTTCGGTGGCGAAGTGGTTGGTGCTGCCCTGGCCCGAGGAGCCGTAGTTGAGCCTGCCCGGCTGCGCGCGGGCGAGCGCGAGGAATTCGGCGAAGGTCTTCGCCGGCAGCTTGTTGGCGACGGTGAACACCATCGGACCGCGCGCCACCATCGCCAGCGGCGTGAAGCCCTTGACGGGGTCGAACGGCCAGCCCGGATTGATCGCCGCGCCGGTGGTGAACGACGAGGACAGCAGCATCAGGGTGTAGCCGTCGGGCGCGGCCTTGTTGACCAGCGCCGCGCCGATCGAGCCGCCGGCACCGGGCTTGTTCTCGATGACCACGGGCTGTCCCCAGGCCTCCGCGAGCTTCCTGCCCAGGGCGCGCGCGAAGGTGTCGTTCGAGCCGCCCGGCGGGTAGGGGACGATGGTGGTGACGGGCCGCGCGGGGAACTTCTGCGCCAGCGCCGGGAAGGCGAGCAGGCAGGCGGCGGCCAGGGCCGCGAGGCGGGCGAATCCCATCGGTGTCCTCATGGTCGGCGTTCTCTCTCGGGGCACCTACGACTCCGGGTCGTACATGAACTCCCGCAATTCCTGGGCGCACCGGCACGCCGCCGCGATCCTCGCGGCCCACGCTTCGGCTTCCGCCCGCGTCTGTACCTTCAGCACGCAGAACCCGCCCGTCATCCTGCCCGTCTCCGGGTAGGTTCCGGCGGACACCTCTCCCTCGCCGGTGACCAGCACCGGCGGAACCGTCTCGTCCATGCCGCCGCCGAACACGTAGACACCCGCGGCCTTCGCCGCGCGGATGACGGCGCGCGTGGATTCACTCACCGACGGAAGTTCCTCATCGGCGATGTGGCTCATGGCTGCGCTCGGGAACGAGATGAGGTAGTGATTCATGTGCGGATGCTCCACTCGCTCAGATGGCGGTTAGCGAGTCCGGCCGGCCGCGCCGCATCGGTGGACAGCGCGACACCGCGGTCCTGCATGCGGCGCTCGGCGCGCTGTCGCTCAGGCATGTGCGGCACCCGATCGCAGGACATCGACCAGACGCGGCAGCGTCATGGCGGTAATCGATTCGTCCAGCGGGAATTCGTGCTCGCCGGGGTGGATCACGTAAAGATGATCGAGCGCGAGGTCCTCGAGCGCGACGCGCATTGACTTGGTGGTCGCCGGCCGGTCCGAGAACTTGAACTCGAATCCGAGGCGGCGTCCGCCGTGGAGCAGCAGCAAGTCGAGCTCGGCCCCGCTGTGCGTTCCCCAGAAATGCGCTGCACGATCGCCGCACACGCTGAGGATCTGTTCCAGGCAGAACCCCTCCCATGACGCGCCCAGCTTCGGGTGCGACTGCAGGCCGGCGGCATCGGGAATGCCGAGCAGGGCGTGCAGCAAGCCCGAGTCCCGGATGTAGACCTTGGGCGAGCGGACCTGGCGCTTCCGGAGGTTCTCGAACCAGGGCGCGAGCTGACGCACCATGTACGTGCCGCTCAGGATGTCCAGGTAGCGTCGCGCGGTCGGCTCGGACGAGCCCAGCGCGCGCGCCAGTTCCGCCAGGTTGAGGACCTGCCCGTGGTAGTGGGCCACCATCGTCCAGAAGCGACCCAGTGTTGCGGCCGGTACCTGGATGCCCAGCTGGGGAATGTCACGCTCGAGGAACGTGCGGCGGAAGTCCTCGTGCCACTGGCGGGCCGTTGCGTCGGTGCCCGCGAGCGTGGCGCGCGGGAACCCGCCCCGCCACCACAGCCGGGGCAGGTCGCCGCCGCCCAGTTCCGCGAGGGAAAAACCCGTCACGTCGACGAACGCCACGCGGCCGGCGAGGCTCTCGCTGCCCTGCTTGATGAGCGCCGGCGAAGCGCTGCCGAGAACGAGGAATCGTGCCGGCGTGCCCGGGCGGTCCGCCAGTACACGAAGCAGCGGGAACAGGTCGGGCCGTCGCTGCACCTCGTCGAGAATCACCAGGCCGTGCAGGCGACTCAGGACCAGTTCCGGGTTGGCGAGGCGAGCCAGGTCGGCCGGCGACTCGAGGTCGAAGAAGTGCACCGCCGCGGCGGTTTCTTCGGCCAGCATCCGGGCCAGCGTCGTCTTGCCCGCCTGGCGCGGGCCGACCAGCGACACGACGGGGTTGTCGCGGAGACGCTCGCGGATGGTCTCGAGGTAGGCGCTGCGCCGGACCTTCATATCCTTGCAATTCTAACGAAGTCATTTAGTTTTGCAAGGATAATTGGCGTGAGATGTCCAAAATGCCAAAGCGGTTTTCGCCCGTCGGAATCGGCCGTGCACAGCCGCCCCCGGGCTTCATGCGACCGTCCGATTGCCTGCTTGAGGGCGTCCGATTGCCGGATGGCGGTTGACGAGCCCGTGCCCGCATCAGTTTCCGCTGAGCCGCGCCCGCGCCGCAAGCAGCTCCTGCATCGTCGCCTGCTCGACCGCGCGGGTCTTCGCGCGGCGGGCTTCGAGGAATGCGAGTTCGGCGTCCTTAGCCGTCACGGAATTGGAACTTCGAGAAAGCAACCAGGCATTGCCGAATCGACGGCCTGAACAACCAGGTCGGCAGCGCGCTGGATTCTCGGCCAGCTCGTGGTCGCCAGCACGATGATGGCAATACGCCGGCCGGCAAGGCTCTGCTGATACCGCAGGTTCGTGTCGGTAGTAATGAGCAGCCCGAATCCATCGGCCTCGGCGGCGTCGAGCAGGAGCCCATTGGTCAGCCGCGACCAGCCGCGTTCGTATGCTGTAACTACCTCGTGCCGCGACAGGTAGCGCCGCAACGGAACCGGAGCACCTTGGTCGAAAAGGATGCGCACTTAGGCTGGCGCAAGGGCGCTCCGGGCAGCATGCTCCAGCACGGCGCGAACCTGCTCGATGGAAACGCCGGGAAACCATTCGACAAACTGCGCCACCTGCGCGCCGTCTTCGAGGTTCTCAAACAACGCCGCAACCGGAACGCGTGTTCCCGCGAACACCCAGGCGCCGCTGACGCGCTCGGCGCCGCGCTCAACGGCGTGGCAGGAGGACCAATCGATCATAGGGGCATGCTACCACCGTCGGATGGCGACGGCCAACGCGGTGGCGGTAGCGAGTTCCGGCGGTGTCGCGCATTTCTTCAAGGACGCGCGGCGTTTCTCGCCCTGGTTACTGTGCCGACGGGCCAGGGAGCCCGCATCAGATGCCGTCCATGCGGCCGCAGGCCGAACCGTTCCGCCAACAAACCCGATCGGTCACCGAACTTGGGCGGGAGTTCATCTGCGAAGGGTTGGGGCCTGCCCGTGTTAAACTAGTCAGATGTCTAGTCCGAAAGGCGGATCATGCAAACGTGGCCGGTTCAGGATGCGAAGGCTCGGTTCAGTGAATTCCTGGACAAGTGCTTGACCGAGGGGCCTCAGATGGTGACCCGGCGCGGGACCGAGGCCGCCGTGCTCGTGCCCGCTGACGAGTGGCGGCGACTGCAGGCTTCGGCCAGGCCCTCGCTGAAGGCGCTTTTGCTGTCCGAGCAAGCCAGGGCGGACATTCCTGTCCCCGCACGCGGGGGCGCCCGGCGACGCAAGCCCATGGCCCTGCGCTGAACGACATGTATCTGCTCGACACGAACGTCGTCTCCGAGCTGCGCAAGCCAAAGCCGCATGGCGCCGTGGTCGAGTGGATTCAGGGCGCAGCGGACTCCGACCTGCACATCTCCGTGGTGACGATAGGCGAGATCCAGGCCGGCATCGAGGTGACACGCGAGCAAGACGAGGCCAAGGCTTCAGAGTTGGAGCAATGGCTCGCCCAGGTTGCCGATGCTTTCAACGTCATCGTGATGGACGCGCGGACGTTCCGAGAGTGGGCACGGCTGATGCGCAACGCATCCGACACCCTCTACGAGGACGCGATGATTGCTGCGACCGCCCGGGTGCACAACTTGACCGTTGTCACTCGCAACGTCGCGGACTTCAAGCAGTTCAAGGTCGACGTGCTCAACCCGTTCCAGGCCCCGCGGAAGTGACGCCGCGGGCGGGTGGCCAAGAGAGCGGCGCCGCGTCGGTGGACAGCGCGACAACGCGGTCCTGCATGCGGTGCTCGGCGCGCTGTCGCTCAGGCATGTGCGGCACCCGATCGCAGGACATCGACCAGACGCGGCAGCGTCATGGAGGTATTCGATTCGTCCAGCGGGAATTCGTGCTCGCCGGGGTGTATCACGTAAAGATGATCGAGCACGAGGTCCTCGAGCGCGACGCGCATTGACTTGGTGGTCGCCGGCCGGTCCGAGAACTTGAACTCGAATCCGAGGCGGCGTCCGCCGTGGAGCAGCAGCAAGTCGAGCTCGGCCCCGCTCTGCGTTCCCCAGAAATGCGCTGCACGATCGCCGCACACGCTGAGGATCTGTTCCACGCAGAACCCTTCCAGGATGGAGGCGTTCATGCCGCTCGTGACGCCCAACGTCACTTCGTAACCTCCCTCAGAAGCCATTCCCGTACCTTGGGCGCCGCCAGCCAAATCAAGTTCGCGTCCTCACGGCCGCGTGCAACCTCCGAAAAGGGCGGGATGGCAACGTTCATTGAGAATCGCCTCATGTCGCGCAAGCGGACCG
>JAEUOS010000189.1 GCA_016790695.1 Burkholderiales bacterium | reverse complement strand
GGGCGAGCGCAAGTCGAGGGTCACCGACTTCTTGCCACGCGACTGCACGTGCCACCACAGCGACGTGCCCTGGTGCAGCTTGCGCCAGTAGCGGATCGGGTCGCCGCCCTGACCCCTGGCATCGCCAGGGGGCTCGACCTTCACGACATCCGCCCCGAAGTCCGCGAAGAATTTTCCCGCGAACGGCCCGGCGATCAGCTGGCCGAGTTCGAGGACCTTGAGGCCGGTGAGTGGGCCACTCCTGGGTTGGTGCATGCGCGCCCGCTTTCGAGTCGAGACTGAACGCGCATTCTATCGTCCGCCCCGCGCCGTGCCTCCCGATCAGTCGACGATGAAGAGCTTCGCCCCGGTCGCAGTGCTCGAGCGGTGCGCCTCGGCGCCGTCGGCCACCTGATAGCTCATGCCCGGCGTGAGGGTGAATCGGCGCCCGTCGGCCAGTTCGGTGTCGAGTCGCCCCTCGAGGCACAGCAGCACATGCCCCTTCTGACACCAGTGGTCGGCGAGATAGCCGGGCGCGTACTCGACCATGCGCACGCGGATGCGGTTGCCGTCGGGCCCGAAATGACGCGTGCGCCAGCGCGCCACGCCGCGCACGCCGTCGACGACCTCGCCCGGATGCTCGGTGCTCTCGACCTCGCTCCAGTCGACCGTACCGAACGGAATGTCGGACATGCGCATGATCAGCGGGTCAAGCCCTTGGCAACCATCCAGTCGGCGATCATCTTCGCGATGTCGTCCGAATTGCGGTCCATCATCAGCATGTGCGAGTTGCCGCGCACACCGGTCTTGGGCAGGTCGATGCGGGTGACGTCGGTGCCCTGTCTGCGCAGCGCCTGTTCATAGCGGTCGATGTTGGGCGTGATGCGCGTCCACAGAGGGAAGCGGTCGAGATAGTCGCCCCAGACGAACAGGTGCGGTACGCCCTTCAGCGGCGAAACGTCGACCTTGCCCACATCGGGTGCGCCGGATGGCTCGATCGCGATCACCGCCTTCACCAGTCCCGGCGCCTTGAGCGCGGCATTGAACGTGAAGTTGCCGCCCTGGCTGTGGACCATGATCACGCAGGGGCACACCTTCTGGACGTACTGGTCGTATGCCGCCTGGGTCGCGCCGTCATTGGTCGCCCAGCGCGGGACACCCTGCTTGCCGAACTGGTCGAACGCCTCGATCGGGAACAGCGTGCCTTCCGGATAGGCGCGACGCGCCGCGGGATTGGTGGAATAGGAACCCTCCGGCCCCAGACGGAACAGCTCCCAGGCTTCCTTCTTGGTGCGGAAGAACGGTTCGGTCTTGAAGATCTCCGGATAGCGCGCCCACGAGGCGCGGCCGCGCTCGACCGCGTCGCTCACATAGACATCGTGACCGGCCTTGAGGAAGTAGTGCTGCCAGCCGGGCTTGCCGTCGGGCTTGGTCTCCCAGGTGACCCCGGACAGCCCGCCGCCGTGCCACATCAGCAACGGGTAGCGGCCCTTGCGATACGGTTCGTGCAGCTTGACGTATTGCACGTACATCTGCTCGACCTCGAAGTCACCATTGGGATTGACGCGGAACGGTGCGGCACCTGCGGTGAAGACGATCTCCTTCTCCGGCAGGCCGGACAGCGTCACCTGACGCCCGCCAATATGGAAACTGCCGACTTCCCTGACGCCGAAATGGTCGCCGCCGACGCCGCCATGATGCTGGTGGGCGCAGCCCCCGAGCAGCAGGGCCGCTGCCACGCACCCGAATTGCCGTTTCATCCGTTCCCCCTTGTGAAATGCATCGTGCCGCCGGCTGCGGTTGCTGCCGCCTCCGGACACTTTCCCCATTCGAACCGCTTTACGTGTCGCGCCGATCCTGGAACGCGTGCGCGATGGTACCCGGATCGACGTATTCGAGTTCACCGCCGACCGGCACGCCCCGCGCCAGGCGGGTCACCTTGAGGCCGCGCGCCTTCAGTGCCTCGGCCAGGTAGTGCGCGGTGGCCTCGCCCTCGTGCGTGAAGTTCGTCGCCAGCACCACCTCGCGCACAACGCCGTCGCCGGCCCGCGCCAGCAGTCGGTCGACGCCGACCTCCTTGGGGCCGATGCCGTCGAGAGGGGAAATGCGGCCCATCAGCACGAAATACAGACCGCGATACGCGTGCGTCTGCTCCATCATCGCCAGATCAGCCGGCGTTTCGACGACGCATAGCTGGGTGGCATCGCGCCGCGCCGAGGCGCCGGGCGCACAGATGTCGCACAGGTCGGCCTCCGTGAAGCTGTTGCACATCGCGCAGCGCTTCATGTGCTCGGCCGCGTGCGCCAGCGAGCGCGACAGGCGCAATGCCCCCGGACGATCGTGCTGCAGCAGGTGAAAGGCGATGCGCTGTGCGGATTTCGGGCCGACGCCCGGCAGGGCGCGCAGCGATTCGACGAGTTCCTGCAGAGCTGCCGGCGGTTTCATGCGCGAGACTGGGAATCGCGGGGAAAGTGATGGATAATCGCGCCTTTTGCAACAAGGTCGCATCACGTGACGCTACTCTACATCATCGCAGCGACCCTGGCCGGCGGCCTGTTGTCGGTGGCGGTGGCCTACCTGCTCTCGGCGCGTGCGATGGGGGTGCTGGTGCCGCGCCTGGTCAGCTTTTCCGCCGGGGTGCTCTTGGGCGCGGCCTTTCTCGAAGTGTTGCCGCACGCCTTCGAACTTGGCGTCGACAGCCACCGACTGTTCGCGGCTCTGCTCGCCGGCCTGCTCGCCTTTTTCGTACTGGAGAAATTCGCGCTGTGGCGCCACAGCCACCATCACGAGCATGACGGCCACGGCCACGAGCACGGGTTCGACGCTCACGAAGCCGGACAGAGCGGACTCCTGATTCTGGTCGGCGATTCGCTGCACAATTTCGCCGACGGCATCCTGATCGCGGCGGCCTTCCTGGCCGACCCGTGGCTGGGCTTCGTCACAACCCTCGGCACGATCGTGCATGAAGTGCCGCAGGAAGCCGGCGACTTCATCATCCTCATCAACGCCGGGTACTCGAGGGCACGCGCGCTCGCCTACAACGCCCTGGCAAGCCTCGCCGCCGTCGCCGGCGGGGTGCTCGGCTACGTCGCATTGACGCAGGCCAAGGCGGCGATTCCGTACGTGATTGTCCTGGCTGCGGCCAGTTTCATCTACATCGCCGTCGCCGACCTGATTCCATGGATGCACCGCCGCGCCGAATCGGAATCCGCTGTCTGGCAAATCGGCACGGTGGCTGCGGGTCTTGCAGTGATTGCGGCCTCGCATTCGCTGCTGCACTAAATGCAGACGCCGCGCTGGCGAAAGGGATCGACGCGGGATCGACGCGGGATCGACGCCCCGGCCCCGCCTCGGCTGCAATCGCTGAGCGCGTTGGCTGGCGACCTGCGCACCGCGCCGGCCTACCTGGCAAACATGCCCTGGACAGCGGGCAAGGCGAAACGAATCGGAAAACAAAAACGGCGCCCGCGGGCGCCGTTTTCTCGGTGCACGCCTGAACCGTCAGACGCGAACCATCTTCCTGCGCATCGCAAGACCCGCAAGGGCGACGCCGAACAGCGCCAGTGAACCAGGTTCCGGGACACGACCGGGGGGCGGCGGCGGCGAACCGCAGTCAGGCTGCCCTGCCACACACCCGGTAACGGCTCCGAGTTTGACGTAGTCATACCAGGTGGAATTGAACCCGGCATCCCCGGCAGCCAGCGGGTTGTAGGCACCGATCAGCCAATACGATGAAAAGACGCCACCTGCATTGACCGCCACATTCGCTCCGGAGACCGCATTGCTGTAGCTGCCGATGGCGGTCCATCCGGAACTGACCAGCTGGTCGTACCTCTTGCCGATCAGGTTGCCATTCGAGGTGGGATTGCCGCTGCCCGTGTAGGCGAGCACGGAAATGTCGGAGTCGTTGGTCGACCAGCGCACCTTGACATCGGTAATCTTGACGCTCTGGCTGCCGAAATTGAGCAGCACCATGTCGTAACGCTGCTCGTTGTCGACCGCATGCTCGGGGGTACCGCCAGAGGTGTCCCCGACATCGCAATACGTCCCCGATCCGCAACCGTCTGCGTTGTAGACGCCACCGTAGGTACCCACCCAAGTGGCGTACTGGATGGTCTGCAGCGCGGCATTGTTGGCGGTGCTCGTCGCGTCGTTGGCGCCACCGGTATTCGAGACCGCACTGACGGTCACGCCAGCACTGATCGGCGCATAGTCGCTGGCGATCGACCATTCGGTCGCCGCCTGGACTTGCATCGACAAGGCCGCCACCAGACCGCCGAGACTTGCAGAGATGTAACGTGATTTCATAATGTTTTCACCGGGAGACCAGTTCCACTCAGATAAAGCAAATTTAGGGCCAAAAGTTTTTACTATGTATTTTCAATGCCTTACCTTACGTTTTCCGCACCAGAATGAACTCGCTGTAAGATTTTTCGACAGCAAGCTCCGCAAGTAAGTAAGTGAACACCTACATTCCAAGTTCCCGCTTCAGCTTGGAAACTTCTTCATTCGCATCAAGCCGACGGGGGCCGGTCAACGCCGCGGTCAGCTCCCCCTTAGCCTCGCCGATGCGTCCGGTCTTGGCCAGCGCATAAGCCAGATGGTAGCGAAACTCCGGATCGTCGGGCCGGCGCAGGCGAGCCTCGCGAAGGAAGCGCAGCCCGGCGTCCACCTGTCCCGACTTGACCAGTATCCATCCGAGCGTATCGACATAGGCCGGATTGTTCGGGGCAAGCTTGACTGCACGTTCGGCATGCTGCAGTGCTGCCGGGTCGCCGATCTTGAGCAGGAGGTTTGCGAAGTTGTTGTGGGCCTGCGCGTCCTCGGGTCGCGCTGCCAGAACCTGCAGATAGGCATCGCGCGCCTGCGCGGTCTGCCCGGCCCGGAAGCGCATCTCCGCAAGCGCGGTCGCAATCTGGCTGTCGCCCGGCCGCGCCTTGGCAACCCCCTCGAGAAACGTCGCGGCCTTGGCCGGCTCACCGGCGGCCAGGTGCGCGCGCGCGAGGTTGAGCGCGTTCTCGACGGTTTCCTGCTGCGACCACAGCCCGCGATACGCGGCGACTGCCGCGGCGAACTGGCCCTTGCGCATCGCCAGATTGGCACTCGCCAGCACCGTCTCCGGCTGGTTCGGATGCTTGGCCGCCAGGGCCTTCAGCGCCGCTTCCGCACGCGGAAGGTCGGGACGGCGCAGTTCGATGTCGACAGAAAGCGCGAGCGCGCCCAGATCGTCCGGCCGCCCCTGCAGCGCCTTTTGCACGCAATAGGCAGCGCCGGCGAAATTGCCGGCGACGATCTGCAGCCGGCCGATGCCCACAAGGACCACCGCATCGAAATCGGCCATCTTGGTGGCGTTCTGCAACACGCTGCGCGCGGTCCCGTGATCGGCTACCGCGAGGTAACTGCGCGCCAGAGCCACCTGCACGGCCAGATTGTCTGGGTACTTCGACGCCATGTCCTTGGCCACCTCGAGCGCGTCGTGGCCGCGCAGCCCGCCGATGAACATGTCGACCAGGGCGATGCCGGGACGGGTGTCGCGCCGGCTGATCTCGTGGGCCTTGCGCAAGTGCCTCGCCGCGTCGTCGAGGCGGCCGGCACGCTGCTCGAGCACCCCCAGCTCGTAGAGGGCATCCGGATGATCCGCGCGCTTGCCCAGCAGTTCTGCCAGACGGCGCCGCCCCTCGGCAAACTTCCCCTCGTCGACATCCAGGCGCGCCAGATTGAGCGTCGCCGAGACGTACGTGGGATCCTGCGCTAGCACCGACGTGTACGCGGAGCGTGCTCCGGCACGGTCTCCGGTGGCCGCCCGTATCGAGCCGAGGAAGCTGACCAGCGTCAGGTTGTCCGGCGCATGCTTGACCATCCGCTGCGCGACCTGCAGCGCCTTCTGGCGTTCGCCCGTGCGCATGTACACGTTCGCCAGCGCCATCCCCGCAGCCGCGTCGTCCGGGCTCGCGTTGAACACCCGCTCGAGGTTGGCGATGCCCGGCGCGATCTGGCCCAGGCCCAGCTGGCTGATGCCGAGCGCGCGGCTCATGTTCGGCGATCCGGTGCGGCTGGCCGCCTTCTCCAGCAAGTCCGTGGCCAGCGCGTAGCGGCGCTGGCCCATGTAGAGCGAGCCGAGCAGGAACTGCACCTGCGGATCGTCAGGCTGCAGCCGCTGCAGCCCCTCGAGCAGCGGCATCGCCTTGAGGAAGTCCTTGCGCTCGACGTAGATCGAGGCAAGCAGCTTGCGCGCGCTCACGTTGCGACCGTTCCGTCGCACCAGCATCTCGAGATACTCCTTCGCCTTCTCGAGGTTCCGCGACGCATGATGCGCGAGGGCGCCGACCATGAGCAGCTGCTCGCGCCCGGCAAGCCACGCCGGCGGCAGCCCGTCGATGACGCGCGTCACCTCGCCGAGCGCGGCCGTCACCGCCGGCTGATCGTTGCGGCGTGCTGCGAGAAGCGCGGACAGGTACGACGCGCGCGCGTCCTTGATGCCTGCCGCCCGCAGCACCTTGAGGTCGGCTTCGGCTTCCGCATCGCGCCGCAGGTCGACCAGCACGGCCGCGCGCGCGATCAGCGCCTCCCCGAAGCGGGGCTGCAGCTCGATGGCACGGCCATACGCCTTGAGCGCACCGGCCATGTCCAGCCCGAGATGCAGGACCGAGGCCTGCGCGTTCCAGGCCCCTGCCTCGGTCGGACCGAGCTCAACCGCGCGCGCGGCCGCCGCGCGCGCGCGCGTCAGGTCCCCCTGGGCAAGCAGCGACGGCACTTCGGAGTAGTAGGGCAGGGGAGAACGCGGATCCGCGGCCCGCGCCTCGTCGAAACTCTGCGCCGCCATGCGGAAATTGCCCAGTTCGGCATACGCCGTGCCGCGCACCGACAGCACCTCGACCCGTTGCGACGGCTGCAGGCCGCTCGCCTGGATCTTCTCGATCACCTGCATCGGCGAACCCAACGCGAGGTAGATCTGCGCCAGCGGCAGCGCAACCTCGCCGCGATTGATGCCCTGCTTGAGCGCCTCCTCCAGCGCCGCCTCGGCGGCCATCAGGTCGCCGGTGCGCAAGAGCGCCTTGCCCAGCAGCAGGTGCGCGGCCAGCATGCGCTGATCCTGCTGGATCGCATTCTTGAGCTGCACGATCGCCCCGGGAAAATCGTCGCGCTCGAAGCGCTTCAGGGCATCCTCGTAGAACGCGGAAGCCTTCTGCGGCGTCGCCCCCGCCGGTACGGCAAGGGCGACCACCCATGCAAGCAGTGCAAGGATCCGCCAAGCGCTTCGCATCCGCGTACCTATCCGATTGAGGGCGACCCGATCGAGGGCGACCGATTGCCGCGCCGAACGGCGGGCAGCGTTCGATTAACGGCCGTCCGCGCGACAACTATAGTGGCTTTTCGGCCGCTGCGCATGAGGCCGTCGCGCACGCAATGTTGAAGTTTGTTTCCCGGTCGCCTGCGGCAAAACTGTCGAAAATGCGCCGCGGAACCCGTCTCGCCGCGACAAGCGCGGATTTATAGCAAAATTCATCCGTCATGCCCGACCTGCCCGCCACCTCTTCCGCTCGCGTCTCTCCCGCCTTCACGGTAATGCAGGTCGACGGCGCCGCGCGCCGCGGACGGCTGACCCTGGCCCACGGCACGGTCGACACGCCGGTGTTCATGCCGGTGGGCACCTACGGCACGGTCAAGGCGATGGCGCCGGTGGAACTCGAAGACATCGGCGCGCAGATCGTG
>JAEUOS010000177.1 GCA_016790695.1 Burkholderiales bacterium | reverse complement strand
GCCAGCTCGAACTCGAACAGCGACTCGAGCGACTTGGCGCCCTTCTGGTCGCGCGGATCCATCGCGATCGGGCCGCCGCCGCTCTGGCCGAGCGCCGGGCTCGGCAGGTCCTTGCCCGCCTTCGGCACCTCGCGCACCAGTCGCGCCGGCCAGATGCGTGCCATGTCCTGCGCCAGGCGCACCTCGACGCCGCGCGTGGCCATGCGCACCAGGTCGACATGCGACTGCGGCACCACCACGCGCACCAGCGGCACGAACTCGCCGACCACGTAGCCGACCACATCGCCCTTGCGCAGGAACCGGCCCGGCATGTCGCCGGGCTGCTCGATCACCAGCGCGCCGCCCGCCTGCGCGCGGGTGGTCAGCAGCGCCGCCTCCTCTTCGAGCCGCGCGACCCCGGCCGCCTCGCGACGCACGGCCTCCTCGAGCTGGCCGGCCTGGGCCGGCTTCACACCCCACGCGGCTTCATGCCGGGCGCGCGCCTCCTCGAGGCGGGCGCGCTGGGCGGCAAGCGCCGACGCGAGCTCCGGATCATGACTCACCGCCACCAGGTCGCCCGCACGCATGCGCTGTCCGGGCACGGCGACGATGTCCGCGACGAATCCGCCGGCGCCGGCGCGCAGAATGGCCTGTTCGGGCAGCCAGACCACGCCCTCGGCCTCCGTGTGCCGCGGCAGCGGCAGCACCAGGAGCACGGCCAGCAGCAACGCGAGCGTGCCCGTCAGCACCGCGCGCACGCGCACCGCGCGCGCGGCGAACTGCGGACCGGTGCGCAGCGCCCGGACGCCCTTGAACATCGGCAGTCCGATGCTGGCGACCAGGCCCCAGATCGCGAGCAGCACGCCGAGGAAGAAATACTGCTGGGCGACGAAGACGGCGATGCCGAACAGCACGACCATGCGATAGACGAATGCCAGCGGCGCATAGGCGATGAACCAGCGGCGCTCGCCCGGCGTCGCCTGCGGCGGATCGACCTGCGTCACGCCGAACAGATAGCGCTGTGCGAGATGCTGCCAGTACTGGTTGGCGCGCGTGCCGAGGTTCGGGATCTCCAGCCAGTCGGCCAGGATGTAGTAGCCGTCGTAGCGCAACAGCGGATTGGCGTTGAAGATCAGCGTGGTGATGCTGGCCAGGACCAGCGCGTTGTAGGTCAGCGAGCGCAGCAGGCCGGGCTCGAGCAGCAGCCAGAGATAGAACGCCAGCGCGGCGATGAACAGTTCGGTGAGCATGCCCGCCGCGCCGACCAGCATGCGGTCGGACTTGCGGACGAACGCGGCCGAACTCGACGCCTCGACATACGGGATCGGGAAGAACACCAGAAGCATCACGCCCATTTCGTGCACCTCGCCGCCGCGCGCGCGCGTGGCGAGGCCGTGCCCCATCTCGTGGCAGATCTTCACCAGCGGGAAGACCAGTGCCATGATCAGCAGGTTGTCGAAGGCCAGCATCTGCTCGCCGAGATTGCGCGTGAGTTCCGACCAGCGGGTCGGCGCCAGGGCAAGCGCCGGCAGCACCACCACCAGCCACAGCGCCACGCCCCACGGGCCGAACAGCGGGCGCATGCGAGCAACCAGGCGCGCAAGCACCCGGTCGGGATCCCACAGCGCGAAGCGCAGCGAGATCGGATTGAGGAAGCGCGACATGAAGCGGCGCCGCCGCTCGCGGCTGCCGCGTTCGAAGAGCTCGGCGACATCGGGATTGACGTCGCACAGGATGAGGTCGGCGGCATGCAGTTGCCCGAGGAGCCGGATCACCTCCTCCTGCGCCGGCGTGTCCTCGGCGATCTGATCGGTGAGGCGCTTCCACAACGCCGCCATGTCGCGCCGGCCGTCCATCAGGCTGATCACCCGGTACGACGGCGGGTTGAAGCGATGGTACTTGCCACCGACGCGGTCTTCCATCACGTACCAGACCTCGCCGCGGTAGGCGTGGCGATGGATTCGCACGTGACCGCGCAGCCGCGGCCGCAACCCCGCGACGCGGTACCAGTTGGTCGAGAGCAGCGCGGAGTGCTCGCTCACGGCGTCACAGCGACCATTCCCACCACTTCAGTCGCACCCAATCGACGAAGCGCCGGGTCCAGATCCACAGCGGGCTGCCCTGGCCGGCGCCGATCTTGGCGACCCCTTCCATGCCGGGACGCATCTTCACCGCACCCTTGACGGCATCTGCCGCCACTTCGGCCTCGACGCGAAAATAGTTGCGCCCCTCTTCGGCCACCGATACCGGCGTCACCCGCCTGACCTTGAGCGGGAACGACTGGCCCGGCAGGCTGGCCAGCACCAGGTCGCCGGTCGCGCCTTCGCGGACATGGGCGATGTCGCGCTCGTCGACCTTGACGATGACGCGCCACGCGTCCAGCGGCGCGATCTCGAACAGCACCTTGCCCTGCTCGACCGGGGAGCCGAGTTCCTGGGTCAGGTCGCCACGCACCACCACCCCGTCGAACGGCGCCACGATCTGGACGCGGCGCAGCTTCTCGAGCGTGAGATCCAGTTGCGCGCGCGCCTGGTTGGCCTGGGCCGACGCCAGGCGCAGGGCGACGCGATCGGCGTTGGCCATCGCCTCGCGCTCCTTGCGCAGGGCCACCTCGAGTTCCGCGTCCCAGCGCGCACGCTCGAGCCGCAGGTCCTTGTCCTCGAGGGTGGCGAGCACCTGGCCGGCCCGGACGACGTCGCCGGCACGTGCCGGCGCGTCCCGGATGTATCCCTGGAACGGCGCCACCGCGACCCGCTGCACCGCGCCCTCGACGATCGAGGGGGAAGCGACGCGAAAGTCGGCCGGATAGAGCCACAGGCCCAGCAGCAGGAGTGCGAGCACCAGCGCCGCGAGTTTGGCACCCGGATGGGTGGTGTCGGTGATGCGCCGGGCGAGGCGCTGCCAGGCACGGCGTGCGTGCGCGATCAGGCTCTCCTCGGCAGTCAGGCGCAGCGCGAGCACCGGCGCGATCGCGAGGGCCAGGGTCTCCAGGGTCTCGCGATCCTCGCCGGAGAACGGCGCATCGCGCTCCAGAAGCCAGGCGCCGACGACACGATCCCCCGTCTCGAGCGGTACCGCCGCCACCGCCGCGCTGCCGGCCTCCGCCGCGTAGTGCCGCACCGCCGCCGTGATCAGCGCCTCCCCCGTCTCGGGCTCGGGCACGACCACCAGGGCGCGCTGGTCGAAGGCCTCGTTCATCGCAAGCGCGGCCAGGTTCACCAGGTTCGCCTTCTCCTCGAACCATGCCGCGTGCGACATGGCGGTCACACGCACCGTCTTGCCCTTCTCGACGCCGAGCGACACCTGATGGCACTTGAACTGCTGTGCCAGCCGATTGACCATCGCAAGGCAGCACTTGCCGAGGTCGGCTTCGGACGCCACCGCCATTTCCAGATCGAACAGGAAGGATGCGCGCTCCAGACGCACGGCCTGGGCAGCCAGCGTGCGCCGGCCTTCGAACTCGGCGAGCCAGCCGGCGCCCCAGTGCAGCAGGCGCATCGCGGCGGCGAGCGCCTCGTCATTCGCCGGGCGCATGTCGAGCACGACCGCGCCGTATGGCGCCCCGTCGCCGGCGAGCGGATAGGCGACGTGCACGCGTCCTTCGGGCTGCCGCCGCACCACCCCGGCGCGCTGGACCAGCGCCTCCTGGGCGACCTCGCCGAGGAAGCTCAGATCCCGCTGATCCGGCCAGACCGCGGCCGGCGCATAGCTGCCGTCGCCGTCCCGCATGAGGAGGAGTCCATGGTCCGTCTGCGGAACGAGCGTGCACAGGGCCGGAATCCAGGCGCGGCACAACTCCTCGGCGGTGCCGGCGCGTGCCAATGCAGACCAGGGGTCGCCGCCGGCCGGTCGCGCCCGCTCCTTCGCGTCTGACCCGTCGTGCGCCTGCATCAGTGCCCTTCCCGACGTTTACCCAGGATCATTCAACGTTCTCGTCACCGGTCGAGCCAAGGCCATGCATGCGCACATGCCGGGCGGGCATCACCGCCGGATGATAGTCGAAACGGGTCGCGACTCCCGCGCGCCGTTGGCGACTGCGCTACGCGGTCCGGACCGCGTCGGCATCGACGACCGTCAGACCGCGCCCTGACGCCGTCAGCGCACGCGCCGCGACCGCGGCCACATGCCGCGCCGGCGGCGGGTGATAGGCAGCGGGCATCAGGCCATGCACCTGACGCAGGAGAAATGCGGCGAGCCGCCTGCCCGGATGGGCCGGCCGCGAGAGCCTCTCGGGTGCGGCCGGCCGCACCAGAACCAGCGCATCGAAGTCGAGAGCGAACAATTCGTACTCGACGCGATTCATGAGGCTTGCCCGGAACACGCTGGAGTGGCTGTAGATCGCCACCGGCGCGATCACCGCCAGACGCCGGACGCCGGCGGTCCGCGCCGACCGCGCCGCGTCGACCAGCCCGGCAAACGGAAGCGCGTGGAACACTTCGTCGCGCCGAAAGTAGCCCTGATGCTCGCCGATGACCAGGAACGCGTCATCCGCCGCGGGCAACGGCGCCGGCATGCCCGGGGTCGGCGCCGCATGCAGATGGCCGACCAGCTTGCGCGTCGTCGATGGCAGCGGCAGCCGGGTCAATGCCGTTACCCGCGCGTAGGCGTCGCTGGCCAGGAGCTCGTTGAGCAGTGCCTCGCCGGTCGCCCCGCAGGCGCCGACGATGAGCGCATGGCGCAACGGCGCCGGCGCGGCGGCGCCGGCTGCCGCATTGGCCGCAGCGAGATGCGCGAGCGGGCTGTCGATCGCCTTGCCGCCGCTTCAGGCCGCGGCCAGATTCAGGCCCAGCTGCGGCTCGTCGTCGTCGGACGACCGATTGTCGCGGTCGTGGTGGCGTTGCGACTCCACGCCGGAGAGATATTCCGTGGTCACGTCGCCGGTCACGTAGCGCCCGGAGAAGCACGAGGTCTCGAACCCGCCCAGCCGCGGATTGAGATCGCGCACCGCGCGCTCGAGGGCGTCCAGGTCCTGGTAGATCAGCTCATCGGCGCCGATCTCGCGCGCGATCTCGAGGTCGCTGCGCCCGGTGGCGATGAGCTCCTGGCGCGTCGGCATGTCGATGCCGTACACGTTCGGAAACCGCACCGGGGGCGCTGCGGACGCGAAGAAGACCTTGTTCGCGCCGGCCTCGCGCGCCATCTGCACGATCTCGCGCGAGGTGGTGCCGCGCACGATCGAATCGTCGACGATGAGCACGTTCTTGCCCTTGAACTCGACCCCGATGGCGTTGAGCTTCTGGCGGACGGTCTTCTTGCGCAGCGCCTGGCCGGGCATGATGAAGGTGCGCCCGATGTAGCGGTTCTTGATGAATCCCTCGCGGTAGTCGAGCTTGAGCTTCATCGCCAGCTGCATCGCCGCCGGCCGGCTGGAATCGGGAATCGGCATGACCACGTCGATCCGGCGCGTGAGGCCGATGTCCTCGAGTTTCTCGGCCAGGAACTCGCCGAGCTTGAGCCGTGCGGCATAGACAGAGACGCCGTCGATCGCCGAATCGGGACGGGCCAGATAGACATACTCGAAGATGCACGGGTTGAGCGACGCCCCGGCCGCGCACGGCTGCGCCATCAGGTTGCCGTCGAGGTCGATGAAGATGGCCTCGCCGGGGAGCACGTCGCGCACCAGCTCGTAGCCCAGGCCTTCGAGCGCCACCGACTCGGACGCGACGATGTACTCGACGCCGTTGCCGAAGTCGCCGCGGCCGAGGCACAGCGGCCGGATGCCGTAGGGGTCGCGGAACGCGAGCAGGCCGTAGCCGGCGATCATCGCCACCACCGCATAGGCGCCGCGGACCCGCTGGTGCACGCGCGAGACCGCACCGAAGATCGCGGCCGCGTCGAGGCGGAACCGGCTGGTGGCTTCCTCGAGTTCATGGGCGAGCACGTTGAGCAGCACTTCCGAGTCGGAATCGGTATTGATGTGCCGCAGGTCCTGGCGGAACATGTCCTCCTTGAGCGCGGCGGCATTGGTGAGGTTGCCGTTGTGCGCGAGCGTCAGGCCGAACGGGGAGTTGACGTAGAACGGCTGCGCCTCGGCCGGATTGCTCGAGGAACCGGCCGTCGGGTAGCGGCAGTGGCCGATTCCCATGGTGCCGGGCAGGTCGCGCATGTTGCGGGTGCGGAACACGTCGCGCACCAGGCCCATGCTCTTGTGCATGTAGAACGACTTGCCGCTCGCCGTGGCGATGCCCGCCGCGTCCTGGCCGCGATGCTGCAGCAGCAGCAGCCCGTCATAGAGCAGTTGATTGACCGGAGATTTCGCGACGATGCCAATGACTCCGCACATGGTGCTCTCCGCGATCGCGACGGGGCCGTCGCGGATCAGAAGTTTATCTTGCCGGCGATTTCGGCGGGAAGCATCGGCCTGAGGGTCCGCACGGCGGTCTCGGCCAGCGGGCTCAGCATGGCTTCCTTCCAGAAACTCATCTGCGGCAGCTTGGTCATGCCCGCCACCATCACCAGCGCGAGGACGATGACGACACCGCGCGCCAGGCCGAACAGCCCGCCCAGCCCGCGGTCCGCGAGGGTGAGGCCGGCGGCGCGGATGGCGCGCATGATGCCCCAGTTGACCACGGCCATCGTCAGGGCCATGCCCAGAAGAAGCACCAGGAAGGCGACGATCGTGCGCAATACCGGATGCGCCGGCAGGAAGGTGAGCACGGACGCGAACGACTCGGCGAACAGGCTGGCGACGACGAAGGCCGCCACCCAGCCGATCAGCGACAGGATCTCCCGCACCAGGCCGCGCAGGACCGAGACGACGATCGACACCAGGAGAATGGCGAGGACGCCATAGTCGAACGCGTTCATCGCTCTAGCGCGCGACCACCGAGGCGCCGGCGAATCCGAGCGCGCGAATGCGCTCGCGCGCGGCCTCGGCGCCTTCGCGGGCGGCGAACGGTCCGGCGCGCACGCGCGTGCGTTCGCCCTCGCGGGTCTGGAGTTTCTCGGTGTAGGTGGCAAATCCTGCCGCCGCCAGACGCTCACGCGCCTCGCGCACCTTGTCTTCCGCGGCAAATGCACCGATCTGCACCGCGTATCCGCCGGCGGCCGGCGGCTTGTCCTCCAGGATCGCCTTGACGCGCGCTTCCTCGCGCCGTGGGGCGGCCTTGGCGTCGGCACCGGCCTCGGGTTGCGGCTTGAGCGTGGTTGCGGCCTCGCCCTTGGTGTCGGGCCTGGCTGCCGGTCTGGCTTCCGGCCTGGGCTTCGCCTCGACGCGCGCGTCGGACTTCGCATCGGCCGCGGGGGGTGGACGCAGCCCGCCCGGATCGGCGGGCGCCGCGCTGCCCGTCCTCGGGTCGCCGCCCTTCGCCTCCTGGGCGCCCTTCGCCTCCTGGACGCTCGTCGGCGGCGGCGCACTGCCCTGCCGCGGCTCCCGCGGTTCGACGCTCTTGCCGGTGCCTGCGCGCGACCCGCCCGACCGGGCAACCAGCGGCTCCTGTCCCGGGATCTGCACCGAAACGTCCTGATCGGCCGGCTTTCGTTCGGCGTCGAAGATCATCGGCAGGGCGATCACCGCCACGAGGACCAGCGCGATGGACCCCAGGAGACGGCGCCGGGCGCGCCGCTTGAGTGTCGAGGTCTCCGAATCGGGTGATGCGCTGGTCGCCATCGGACGAGCTGCCTTCACGTCGCCGCAGGCTGCTGCATGGCCTGCATGACGCCGGCAACGGTCAGGAATGATCCGAAGGCAACGATTCTATCATTCTCCCCTGCGGCAGCACGCGCTGCCGCGTACGCAGCGGCCGGATCGGGGTGCAGGACGATGCCGGACGCCACGCCGCAGCCACCGAGGATGCCGGCCAGATCGCGCGCCGACATGCCGCGCGGCCCCGGCAGGTCCGCCAGGTGCCAGGTGTCGATGCGCGGCATCATCAGCTTCACCACCCCGGCAATGTCCTTGTCGGCAAGCATGCCGAACACGGCATGGGTCGCAGGTGCGAAGCCGATGTTCGACAGGTTGTCCGCCAACACCGCCGCGGCATGCGGGTTGTGGGCGACGTCGAGCACCACCAGCGGCCGCCCCGGCAGCACCTGGAATCGCGCCGGCCACTCGACGCCTGCCAGCCCCTCGCGGATCGCCTGCATCGACACCGGCAAGCGCTCGCGCAGCGCCTCGATCGCCGCGAGCGCGGCTGCCGCGTTGAGCAGCTGATTGGCCCCGCGCAGGGCGGGGTAGGACAGGCCGTTGCGGGTCACCGGCCCAGCACCGAGCGTGGCCCAGAACTTCCACTGCCGCACCTGCCGATCGTGCTGGCCGACGTAGCCGAAGTCGCGGCCGAGCAGCGCCAGGCGCGCGCCGCGCGCGTGCGCGACCTCGACCACCGTCGCCGGCGGCCGCGGATCGGAGACGATCGCCGGCCGTCCGTCGCGGAAGATGTGCGCCTTCTCCCAGCCGATCTGCTCGCGGGTATCGCCGAGATAGTCCTGATGATCGAGATCGACGCTGGTGAGGATCGCGCAGTCCGCGTCGACGATGTTGACCGCGTCGAGACGACCGCCGAGTCCGATCTCGAGCACGGCACAGTCCAGTCCGGCGCCGCCGAAGTGTGCGAGCACGGCCAGGGTGGTGAATTCGAAGTAGGTCAGCGCAACCGCGGGGGCGCGGGCGCGTGCCGCCTCGACCGCGGTGAAGGCCCGCACCAGGGCCGCATCGTCGACCTCCCGGCCGTCCACGCGCGCGCGCTCGTTGAAGCGCAGCAGATGCGGCGAGGTATAGAGTCCGGTGCGGTAGCCCGCGGCGCGCAGGATCGCGTCGAGCATCGCGCAGGTCGATCCCTTGCCGTTGGTTCCACCCACGACGATGGTCGCGCAAGCCAGCGGCACTGCCATGCGTTGCCACACCTGAGCGACCCGCTCGAGGCCGAGCGCGATGCCTTGCGGGTGCAGTGCCTCGATGTACTCGAGCCAGTCGCGCAGCGGCGAGGCGGCGGAAGGCGGATGCGACGTGAGGCCGGGCAAGGCTGTGCGGGGAACGGGGCGAAGACTGCGCGAACCGCGGCGCGAATCGCGCGCGCAGCCTTCGATTATCCCTCAAGTCACCGCGCCGATGGCGCGGTCGAGCCGGTCAGGCTGCCGCCGGCACGTGCCCGCGTCGCTCGCGCTGCGACTGGCAACTCACGCAGGTGAGCGCGGCGGGCTGCGCGGCGAGCCGCGCTGCGGGAATGGCCACCCCGCAATCCACGCAGGTTCCGTACACGCCTTCCTCGACCCGCGTCAGCGCCTGCAGTATCTGTCGCAATTCGAGGATCTCGCGCTGCGCCTCGGCGTATTCGAGCCCGGCTTCCGCGCTGGCCGCACCAGCATCGCTCCACTGATGGTCGGCCGCCAGCACCGAATCCGCCGCCTCGCCGAGCTTGCCTCGGATCTGCTCGCGCAATTCGTCCGCGCGTTGCTGCAAACGTCGCGCAACGTCGCGCGCCTGGCCGGGTTCAAGCATCATGGGACTCCGTCGAGTGGTCTTGATCGTTTGCAAGATAGCCGCGCGCACCGGCGGCGGTTTGATTCACGTCAAGCAGATTCGACGCCGCGGCGCAACCTCAGCTGCAGGCATCGGCGGGGAGATCCTGCAGCATTGCGAGCAGTCGTGCAAGGCGGGGACGCAGCTCGCGGCGGTCGACGATCATGTCGATCGCTCCCTTCTCGAGCAGGAACTCGGCGCGCTGGAAACCGTCGGGAAGCTTCTCCCGAACCGTCTGCTCGATCACGCGCGGACCGGCAAATCCGATCAGCGCACCGGGCTCGGCGATCACCAGATCGCCAAGGAAGGCAAAACTCGCCGAGACGCCTCCCATGGTCGGATCGGTCAGAACCGAAACGTAGGGCAGGCGCCGGGCGGCCAGTTGCGACAGCGCGGCCGTCGTCTTCGCCATCTGGAACAGCGACAGCACCCCCTCCTGCATGCGCGCGCCGCCGCTCGCGGCGATGCTCACGAAAGGGATCTTCTGCTCCACCGCCAGCTGGACGCCGCGCACGAAGCGCTCGCCGACCACCGACCCCATCGACCCGCCCATGAAATCGAACTCGAACGCCGCCACCACCACCGGCAGGGACAGGATCGCGCCCTGCAGGACGACCAGGGCATCGGTCTCGCTGGTGGCATCGGCGGCCTCCCTGAGCCGCTCGGGATAGCGCCGACTGTCCTTGAACTTCAGGCTGTCGACCGGACGAAGCTCCGCGCCGATCTCGAAGCGCCCGTCGCGGTCGAGCAGCAGATCGAGCCGCTCGCGGGCGCCGATGCGATGGTGGTGCGCACATTTCGGGCACACGTGCGCGTTGCCGCTCAGGTCGGTTGCATACAGCGTCGCGTCGCATGCCGGGCACTTGATCCACAGGCCCTCGGGAACGCTCTTCTTCGGCAGTCCGTCGGCCCGGTTGATCTTCGGCGGCAGCAGCTTGTCGATCCAGCTCATGTTCCCCCCTTTGCCGAGCAGCCCGTCAGGCCGCGATCTGGTCGAGCGCGCCGCGGATCCCGGACATGAATCGGCGCACGTTGGCCACTTCCTGCCCGGGCGCCGAGGTCTCGAGTTCCTGGATGATCCGGCTGCCGATCACCACCGCGTCGGCGATGCCGCCGACGGCCTGCGCACTCTGCGCATCGCGAATGCCGAATCCCACGCCGACCGGAATTCCGACGCGCGCCTTGATCTCCGGAATGCGCCGGGCGACATCGGCGGTGTCCAGGGATGCGGCGCCGGTGACGCCCTTCAGCGAGACGTAGTAGACGTACCCCGACGCGGCGCGCGCCACCGCATCGACGCGCTCCGGGGTCGAGGTCGGCGCCAGCAGGAAGATCGGATCGAGCCCGTTCTGCTTCATCAGCCGGTCGTACTCGGCGCACTCCTCGGGCGGGTAGTCGACGACGAGAACGCCGTCGACGCCCGCGGCCTTGGCCGCGGCGACGAAGCTTGCGAGGCCCATGTGCTCGATCGGATTCGCGTAGCCCATCAGCACGACCGGCGTGCGCGTGTCGGTCCTGCGGAAGTCCGCCACCATGTCCAGCACCCGCGCGAGCGACACGCCGTGCTTGAGCGCGCGTTCGGATGCGCGCTGGATCACCGGCCCGTCCGCCATCGGGTCGGAGAACGGCACACCGAGTTCGACGATGTCGCAGCCGGATTCGACCAGCGCGTGCATCAGCGGCACGGTCAGCTCCGGCGACGGGTCGCCGGCGCAGATGTAGGGAATCAGCGCCTTGCGCCGTCGACTGGCCAGCGCGGCCAGCACAGCCTGGATGCGTGACATGCGCGCCCCCTCAGAACCGGATGCCGGAACGCTCGGCAACCGTGTGCATGTCCTTGTCGCCGCGTCCGGACAGATTGACCAGCAGCGCCTTGTCCTTCGGCATGCCGGGCGCCATCTTGATCGCCTGCGCGACCGCGTGGCTCGATTCGAGCGCGGGGATGATGCCTTCGAGGCGGCACAGGCGATGGAACGCATCGAGCGCCTCGTCGTCGGTGACCGCCACGTACTCGGCCCGGCCGTTGTCCTTGAGCCATGCATGCTCGGGGCCGACGCCCGGATAGTCGAGGCCGGCGGAGATCGAGTGCGTCTCGATGATCTGGCCGTCCGCGTCCTGCAGCAGATAGGTGCGGTTGCCGTGCAGGACGCCCGGGCTGCCCGCCGAGAGCGACGCCGCATGTCGCCCGCTCGACAGGCCCGAGCCGCCCGCCTCGCAGCCGATGAGGCGCACCTCGCGCCGCCCGATATAGGGATGAAAGATGCCCATCGCATTGGATCCGCCGCCGACGCAGGCGAGGATCGCGTCGGGCTGGCGGCCGATGAGTTCGGGCATCTGCGTCAGGCATTCCTGCCCGACCACCGCGTTGAAATCGCGCACCATCATCGGATAGGGATGCGGGCCGGCGACCGTACCGATGATGTAGAAGGTGTTCTCGACGTTGGTCACCCAGTCGCGCATCGCCTCGTTGAGCGCGTCCTTGAGCGTACGCGAGCCGCTGTCGACCGGCACCACGGTGGCGCCAAGCAGCTTCATGCGGTAGACGTTGGCGGCCTGACGCTTGATGTCCTCGCTGCCCATGTACACCACGCATTCGAGGCCGAAGCGCGCCGCCATCGTCGCCGTCGCCACGCCATGCTGGCCGGCACCGGTCTCGGCGATGACACGCGGCTTGCCCATGCGCCTGGCCAGCAGCGCCTGGCCCATGGTGTTGTTGACCTTGTGGGCGCCGGTATGGTTGAGATCCTCGCGCTTCAGGTAGATCTGCGCGCCGCCGAGCGTCTCCGACAGCCGCCGCGCATGGTAGATCGGGCTCGGCCTGCCGACGTAGTGCTTGAGTTCATAGGCGAACTCGGCGACGAATTCGGGATCGGTCCGGTAGTGCTCGTACGCATGCTTGAGTTCGCTCAGGGCATGCATCAGGGTCTCGGACACGAAAATGCCGCCATAGGGGCCGAAATGGCCACGTGCGTCCGGCAGGCTGTAGCGCCCGGTCGCGTCCGAGGGCAGGTCGTTCGGTTTCATCGGTCATCCTTTCGGGCCCCGGCGCGCGCCGGGACCGGCTCAACTGGTGCTGTCGGCCGCCCGGACCGCCGCGATGAACGCACGGATCAGGGCGCCGTCCTTGACGCCTTTGGCGACTTCGACGCCGCTGGAGACGTCGACGCCAAGCGGCGCGGGCTCAGGCGCGGCAAGCGCCTTCAGCGCGCCGATGCCTGCTGCGACATTTGCGGCATGCAACCCACCAGACAAAACGACCCGACCCGCGATTTCTCTTGGAATGAGAGACCAATCGAACACCTCTCCGCCGCCGCCATACCCCTGCACGAATGCGTCGAGCAGGATACCGCGCGCGCGATCGAACTTGCGGGAGAATTCTAGCAAATCCAGACCCGGCCTCACACGGGCCGCCTTGATGTAGGGCAGAGGAAAGCCGGCGCAGAATTCCGGCGTTTCGTCGCCGTGGAACTGCAGGAGTTGCAGGCGGGCGATCCCGGCGATGCGCGCGACCGCATCGCGCTCGGCATTGACGAACAGTCCGACCGCGGTGATGAATGGCGGCAGCCGCGCCGCCAGCGCCGCCGCGGTCTCCGGGCTCACGCAGCGCGGGCTCGGCGGGTAGAAGACAAAGCCGACCGCGTCGGCGCCGGCGGCGACGGCCGCATCGACATCCTCCGGTCGCGTCAGGCCGCAGATCTTGACGCGCGTCTTCATCGCGGCCATCCGGGCACCGGCCGCTCGCCGCACGGCAGCTGCCAGCGCGACTCGTACGCGACGCCCGTCAGGTACAGCCCGTCCGGCGCGAAGGTCGGCGCGGCGCGTGCACGGTCGCGCGACGCAAGGATCTCGGCGACCCAGCCAGGCGTGTGACGCCCCTTGCCGACGTACACGAGCGCACCGACGATGTTGCGGACCATGTGATGCAGGAAGGCATTGGCTTCGAGCGAGAAGCCAATGATATCGCCGACCCGATCGACGTCGATGCGATGCACCTCGCGCACCGGCGAGCGCGCCTGGCATTCCGCCGAGCGAAATGCGCTGAAATCGTGCCGGCCGAGAAGCAGGCGCGCCGCCGCGCGCATCGCCTCGAGATCGAGCGGAAGATGAAACCATCCCAGGCGCCCCGCATTTAGTGCCGGCCGCACGGGACGGTTGACCA
This sequence comes from Burkholderiales bacterium, assembly GCA_016790695.1. Taxonomy (GTDB): domain Bacteria; phylum Pseudomonadota; class Gammaproteobacteria; order Burkholderiales; family JAEUOS01; genus JAEUOS01. Next base: position 18,572 of record JAEUOS010000177.1, on the reverse strand, counting down.
GCAGGTATCGATAGTGCCGCGCGGTCGCGGAAAACCGCGCGTGGAAATCGTCGGCGACCGGCTGCGCCCACAGCACCGCGACGCCGGCAGGCAGATGGGCATTGGCGCCGCGCACCCAGGCGTGCAGCGGGCGTGCGGCGGCGGTGTCGAAGTGGAGGACCTGGCAGGTTGCATGCACGCCGGCATCGGTCCGCCCGGCGCAGACTGCCGCGATCGGCTCGCACGCGACGGCGGCAAGGGCGGTCTCGATCGCCTGCTGAACGGTGGGGCGATCCTGCTGACGCTGCCAGCCGCTGAACCCGACCCCGTCGTACTCGACTCCCAGAGCGATGCGCAACCTAGCTCCCAAAACGAAACGGGCGACCGCGCGGGCCGCCCGTCCTCCGCCATGCGGTGCCGCTAGCCGATCGCGGCGAGCAGCTTCTGCGCCTCGGCCTTCTGCGCATCGTTTCCTTCATTGACGACTTCCTGCAGCAACTCCTTCGCACCTTCCTTGTCGCCCATGTCCTGATAGGCCTTGGCAAGGTCGAGCTTCGTCGCCGCCTCATCCGCCGGCGCGGCACCGCCGGCCGCGGGCGCACCGCCCCCCGGCAGGTCCAGATTGATGCCGGAGAGATCGAAGTCCATCACGTTGCCGGCAGCCGGCGCCGCAGCGGCCGCGCCCTCCGCAGCCGGCGGCGCATCCGCACTCAGGTCGAAATCGAAATCGATCGTCGGCGACGGCGGCTCCGGCGGCCGTACGTCCGGCAGCGGCTGCGTCTCGGCCATCGCGATGTCTACCCCGCCCGTTCCACCATCGGGCGCGCTCATGATGAGCGTACCTCCGGGCGCAAAATCCGTCGCGCCCGCGGCCGGCGTCTCGGGCGCCGGGGTGGTGGCGGTACCACCGAGATCGAAGTCGAGCCCGGCGGAAAGATCCGCGGCGGGCGCGGCGGGTTCGGCATCGATGACCAGGTCGGGAGTCCCGCCGCTGACCGCCGGCGTCGCGCCGCCCAGGTCGAAATCGACATCGACCGTCGCCGGCGTCGGCTGGACCGGTGCGAGCGAGAGCGTCTTCGACATCGCATCCGCGGCGGGCGCGGCCGCACCGGGGAACGCCGCCATCTGCATCGTCGATTCCATGTTCAGCGGCGCCGGTTCCGGCGGCGCCGACGCCGCCGCAGCGGCGGCCAGGGCGCCTGCACCCAGGGTGACCGTGGAGGTCACGTCCGATGTGGCGGCGCCGGCCGCAGCCGCAAACAGCGGATTGCCCGGCAACAATGCCCGCCCGAGCTCGGCAGCCTTGGCCCAATGCTCCCCCTGGCCGCCCGTGCCCGCGTGAAGTTCCTTGGCGTGGCTTTCGAACGATGCGGCGTCCGAGCGCTGGCTGTAGATCTCCATGAGCTTGACGCGCACCGGATGGCGCGAAGGATCCTTCGCAAGCGCTTCCTTCAGGATCTCCTCGGCCTGCGCGTCGCGGCCATAGGCCATGTAGACGTCGGCCTCGGCCACCGGATCGACCTCGTCGGCGTCGATCGCGCCGGACGACACCTGGCTGAAGTCGCTCTGGAACGAGCTGTTGCCGGTGTCGACGTTCTGTCCGCCGGTGTTCCCGAAGACCGAATTCGCCTTGAGGTCACCGCCGGTGATGATGCTGTTCTCGAACTTCTCGACCTTGCGCTTGCGCCGCACGGCATAGGCAGCGTACCCGCCCAGAAGGGCGAGCACCCCGCCCCCACCGGCAAGGTACAACGGGTTGTCGAGGAACTCGTCCATCAGGCTCGGCTCGGGGGGCGGCGGCGGTGGCGGCGCCGCCGGCTTCTTCGGCGGTGCCTTCGCGGGCTCGGCGGCCTTCGCTGTTTCCGCGGGCTTGGCCGCATCGGCCGGGGCCGGTGCGTCCGGAGCCTTGGGCGCCTCGGCGGCCTTGGGCGGCTCGACGGGCTTGGCCGGTTCGGCGGCCTTGGGCGCCTCGGCCCCCTTGGGCGGTTCGGCACTCTTGGCCGGTTCCGCCGGCTTGGCGGCGTCCGCGACCTTGGGCGCCTCCGCCGGCTTGGGTGCCTCAGCTGCCTTCGGCGGTTCCGCGGCTTTTGGCGGTTCGGCCGGCTTGGGCGGCTCGGGCGCCTTTGCCGCCTCCGGACCCTTGGCCGGTGCCGCCGCCTTCGCGGGCTCGGCTGCCTTCTTGGCGTCAGGCGCCGCCGCAGGCGGCGCGGGCGGTGCCGCCTTTGCCTGCGCCTGCTTTTGCAGTTCGGCCAATTGCTGATTCTTGACCTCGGCCAGACGCTGCAACTCCTTCACGTTCTTCTCGAGTTCGGCCTGACGGGCTTGCGCGTCCTTGAGCGCACGCTCCTTGGCCACGCGATCCTCTTCGGCAGCCTTCGGCGCCGCCTTGCCAGCGGCCGCCTGCGGATCAGCTTTCGACAGGCGCAGCTGATCCTTGGCATCCGCCTTGCCCGCCTTGTCCTCGACCCGTGCGGTAATCCGTCCCTTGGCCTCCTGACGCGGCGCTTCGGCTCGCACCGGCGGCGCTGTCTTCGCGCCCGAGGCGAGCTTGTCCTGATACGAGCGCCAGTCGGCCGCCTGCGCGGACACGATGCGGCGCGCATCGGGCGCGGCCACCGCGGCGGCAGCGTCCTTGTCCGGAAGATTGAGGATGACACCGCTCTTGAGCCGATTGATGTTGCCGCCGACAAAGGCGTCCGGATTGCTGCGCTGGATCGCAACGAGCATCTGCTCCAGACTCACGCCGTCGGGCTTGGCCTGGCGGGCGATCTTGCCCAAGGTGTCGCCGCGCTTGACCTCGTAACTACCGCGGGTCGCCGTCGTCGCCGGCTTGGGCGTCGGCGCGGCCGGCTTGGCTGCCGGCGCGGAACGCTCCGCGGCCGGCTTGGGCGCAGGCGCGGGCGGCGGCGACGCCGCGACCGGCGCACTCGGCGCTGCCACCGGACGCGCCGGTTCGGCCTGCGGCACCGGCTTGGGCTCGGCCGCGGCCACCTGCGGCACCGAGGGGCGAAGGTCTGCGGGATCGAGCAGGAACGTGTATTCGCGCACGAGGCGACCGGTCGCCCAATTCAATTCAACGAGCATGTCGATGAACGGCTCGTTGATCGGCTGCGACGATTCCAGGCTGATGAAGAAACCGCCGCTGGGCCGCCGCGCCACGGTGAACCGCACGCCGAGCAGCGCCGGGTTGTACTCGATTCCCGCCTGGCGAAACGCATCCGGCGACGCCAGCCGGGCGGCCAGGCTGGTTGCCTCCTCGCGAGTGACCGACGTCAGGTCGATCTCCGCACGCAGGGGTTGGCCGAGCGACGACGTCACGGTCAGTCGCCCCAGTCCGGCGGCGCTGACCGAGGATGCCAAGCCCGCGCCCGCCAGGGCCAAGGCGGTCGCGAAGACAATATTCTTCAGTTTGTGCTGTCTCACAGTATGTAACCCCCGGCACCCACGAGGCTTATCGGGCTGCCCTCACGCAAAGACCTATCCCTGCCAACGGAAAATGCCGCAGAACACACGGTCGCGACAGGGGCAAAAAGCCCAAAATAACGGTTTTCCCCTGATAATGAAGTTAACATCAAAAGGTTAGCGATGCAAGCTAACCCTTGACTTGAAGTGTGATCGATTGCAAAGAATCGCGGGCAAGTGTCGGCTCGGCGCAACGGCCGCCCTGCCTTGCCTGCCGGGATCAACGCTCCAGCAGGATGCGCAACATGCGGCGCAGCGGCTCCGCCGCTCCCCACAGCAACTGGTCGCCCACGGTAAACGCCGACAGGTAGCGTGGCCCCATGGCCAGCTTGCGCAAGCGGCCGACCGGCGTCGCGAGCGTGCCCGTGACCGCGGCCGGCGAAAGATCGCGCATCGACTCCTCGCGCCGGTTCGGCACAACCTTCGACCAGGGATTGGCACGCGCCAGGATGTCGTTGATTTCGTCGAGCGGGACGTCGCGCCTGAGCTTGATCGTCAGTGCCTGCGAATGACAGCGCATCGCGCCGATGCGCACGCACAACCCGTCGATCGGCACCGGGTTCGCTGCACGTCCGAGGATCTTGTTGCCTTCGGCGCCCGCCTTCCACTCCTCGCGGCTCATGCCGTCGCCCAGATCCTTGTCGATCCAGGGAATCAGACTCCCGGCCAGCGGCACGCCAAAGTTGTCCACCGGAAACGCCGGATCGCGCAGGCTGGCCGCCACGCGGCGGTCGATGTCGAGGATCGCCGCAGCGGGGTCGCCGAGCATCGCGCCCGCTGCGCCGTGCAGGTTGCCCATTTGCACGAGCAGTTCCCGCATGTTCGCCGCACCGGCACCGGAGGCGGCCTGGTAGGTCATCGCGGTCAGCCACTCGACCAGGTCGGCCTTGAACAGCCCGTCGAGCGCCATCAGCATCAGGCTCACCGTGCAATTGCCGCCGATGTAGTTGCGCACGCCGCTCGCCAAGCCCTGCCGGATCACCGGCGCGTTCACCGGATCGAGGATGATGATCGCATCGTCCTTCATGCGCAGCGTCGAGGCCGCGTCGATCCAGAAGCCGTCCCAGCCGGCCGCGCGCAGCTTCGGATAGATCTCCCCGGTCCAGTCGCCGCCCTGGCAGGTCAGGATCACATCCATGCGGCGCAGCGCCGCAACATCGGCGGCATCCTGCAACGGACCGCTGGCCGATCCCCCGACCCGGGGACCGTCGCTGCCGGCCGCCGATGTCGAAAAGAACACCGGCTCGATGTGCGCGAAATCGCCCTCCTCGGTCATGCGCTGCATCAGCACCGAACCGACCATGCCGCGCCAGCCAACCAACCCTACCTTCATCATCGCCTGCCTCGCCTGCCAGTTGCCATGTTCCCGGGGCCACGGCCATCAGCGGCATCTGGCCCCCGACAACCGCATCACCCGAACCTAGAGCGCCTTCAACACTGCGTCGCCCATTTCGACGGTGCCCACCTTGGTGGTGCCGCTCTCGTAGATGTCCGCGGTTCGCAATCCTTGCACGAGCACCTTGCGCACGGCTGACTCGATGCGCACCGCCGCGTCCTCGCGGTCGAACGAATAGCGCAGCATCATCGCTGCCGACAGGATCGTCGCGAGGGGATTCGCGAGGTTCTTGCCGGCGATGTCGGGGGCCGATCCGTGGATCGGCTCGTAGAGTCCCTTGCGCGAATCGTTCAGCGATGCCGATGGCTGCATGCCGATCGACCCCGTGAGCATCGACGCCTCGTCCGAAAGAATGTCGCCGAACATGTTGCCGGTGACGATGACGTCGAACTGCCGCGGATTGCGCACCAGCTGCATCGCGGCGTTGTCCACGTACATGCTCGAGTACTCGACATCGGGATACTCGGCGGCCACCTCGGCCGCGACATCCTTCCACAACTGCATCGTTTCCAGGACGTTGGCCTTGTCGACCGAGCACAGGCGGCGCGAGCGCTTGCGCGCGGCCGCGAAGCCGACATGCATGATGCGCCGGATCTCGCCGTCGGCGTAACGCATCGTGTCGAACCCCTCGCGCTGTCCCTTGAACGGCCCGTCGGCGGCAACCCGGATGCCGCGCGGCTGGCCGAAGTAGATGTCGCCGGTCAGCTCGCGCAGAATCAGGATGTCGAGTCCCGACACCACCTCCGGCTTGAGCGTCGACGCGTTGACCAGTTCCGGATAGACGATCGACGGGCGCAGGTTCGCGAACAGGCCGAGATGCTTGCGCAAGCCGAGCACCGCCTGCTCCGGGCGCTTCTCGCGCGGCAGCTTGTCGTACTGCCAGCCCCCGACGGCGCCGAACAGGATCGCGTCGGCCGCGCGCGCAAGATCGAGCGTGGCCGAAGGCAAGGGGTCGCCGGTGCGATCATAGGCCGCCCCGCCGACCGGCGCCTCCTCGAGTTCCATCGGCAGGTTCAAGGCCTTGAGCACACGCACCGCCTGCGCGGTGATCTCCGTGCCGATGCCGTCTCCCGGCAAGACTGCGATCTTCATCAGGCGACCCTGGAATTGAAGTAGTAGGGATGGCGCGCACGCCGCTCGGCCTCGAATGCGCGGATCTTGTCCGCGGAGCGCAGCGTCAGGCCGATGTCGTCGAACCCGTTCAACAGACAGTACTTGCGATGCGGCGTGATGTCGAACGCCAGCGCCTCCGCGTCGGGCGTGCGCACCGTCTGCGCTTCCAGGTCGACGACGAGTTCGTATCCCACGAATCCCTTGATCGCGTCGATCAGCCGCCGCACCGTGCCCGCCTCGAGGACGATCGGCAGCAGGCCGTTCTTGTAGCAGTTGTTGAAGAAGATGTCGGCGAACGACGGTGCGATGATGGCGCGGAAGCCGTACTGCTGGAGCGCCCATGGCGCGTGCTCGCGCGACGATCCGCAGCCGAAATTCTTGCCGGCGACGAGGATCGACGCGCCGCGGTAGCGGGCCTGATTGAGCACGAAATCCGGATTGAGGGGACGCGCCGCGTTGTCCATGCCGGGTTCACCGGTGTCGAGGTAGCGCCACGCATCGAACAGGTTCTCCCCGAACCCCGTGCGGTGGATCGACTTCAGGAACTGCTTGGGAATGATCGCGTCGGTGTCGACGTTCTCGCGGTCCATCGGCGCCGCGAGCCCCTTGTGCTGCACGAACTTTTCCATATGCTGCGGACTCCTTTCCGGTACGCCGGCCGCCTCAGGTCAGCTTGCGAACATCGGCAAAACGGCCCTCGATCGCCGCCGCCGCGGCCATCGCGGGGCTGACCAGGTGGGTGCGCCCGCCCGCCCCCTGCCGGCCTTCGAAATTGCGGTTCGACGTTGACGCGCACCGCTCGCCCGGCTCCAGGCGATCCGCGTTCATCGCCAGGCACATCGAGCAGCCCGGTTCGCGCCACTCGAAGCCGGCGTCCTTGAGGACACGGTCGAGGCCTTCGGCCTCCGCCTGCGCCTTGACCAGCCCCGAGCCAGGGACGACCAGCGCCTGCTTGACACTCGACGCGACCCGCCGTCCGAGCCGCCGCACCACCCAGGCGGCCTGGCGAATGTCCTCGATCCGGGAGTTGGTGCATGACCCGATGAACACGCGGTCGACCCGGATCTCGGTCATCGGCGTGTTCGGGGCGAGGCCCATGTACTTGAGGGCGGCTTCGATGCCGCTGCGCCGCGCGGCGTCCTTCTCGCGCTCGGGATCGGGAACGCGCCCGTCGACGGTGACCACCATCTCCGGCGACGTGCCCCAGGTGACCTGCGGCGCGATCTCCTCGGCACGCATTTCCACGGTCGCGTCGAAACGCGCGCCCTCGTCCGACTTGAGCGTCCTCCAGTAGGCGACCGCCACATCCCACTCCGCTCCCTTCGGAGCGAACGCGCGGCCCTTGAGGTAGGCGGCCGTGACATCGTCGAACGCGATCATGCCGGCGCGCGCACCGGCCTCGATGGCCATGTTGCAGAGGGTCATGCGGCCCTCCATCGACAGCGCGCGTACCGCGCTGCCAGCGAATTCGATCGCGCACCCGGTGCCGCCGGCGGTGCCGATCCGCCCGATCACGGCGAGCGCCATGTCCTTGGCCGTCACGCCCGCCGGCAAGGCCCCGTCGATGCGCACCAGCATCGACTTCATCTTCTTGGCGACCAGACACTGGGTCGCCATCACGTGCTCGACCTCCGAGGTGCCGATGCCGTGCGCCAGGCAGGCGAACGCCCCGTGGGTGGACGTGTGGGAATCACCGCACACCACCGTCATGCCGGGCAGCGTCGCGCCCTGTTCCGGCCCGATCACGTGGACGATGCCCTGCTGCTTGTCGAGAAACGGGAAATACGCGAGCGAGCCGAACGCCCGGATGTTGCGGTCGAGTGTGACCACCTGCTCCCTGGCGATCGGGTCGGCGATGCCGTCGATGCCCCGATCCCAGTCCGTGGTCGGCGTATTGTGATCGGCGGTGCACACGATCGAGTCCGCGCGCCACAGCTTGCGCCCGGCGACGCGCAGCCCCTCGAAAGCCTGCGGGCTGGTGACCTCGTGGACCAGGTGCCGGTCGATGTACAGGAGCGCCGTGCCGTCCTCCTCCGAATGCACGACGTGGGAGTCCCAGAGCTTGTCGTAAAGTGTTTGCGGCATGGCGATTGCGTGCAGTCAGGTGCCGCGCCGGACACCTGCCCAAGACTGAAAAAAGACTGTCGATTATGCCACAGCGCTACGGCCGACCGCCCCGTCGCGGGACCATGGCGCGCGCCTACCCCACCGCCGCCGCAAGGCGAAAATGCCGATTCGCCTCGTCGCCGCGACCCGTCGCATCGCAGACGTGCGCCAGCGCGATGTGGGCGGCGCGATTCGGGCGCAGCGCCAGAGCGAGTTCGAGGTATTCGCGCGCCTTGCCCCACAGCTGCGCCTGCGCGCACAGGCGGCCGAGGCAAACCAGCAGGGATGCCTCGCGCGGGTAGCGCACACGCCAGGCCTCGCAGCGCTCGAGCTGGCGTCCGAGCGCCGTCTCGGCGGCGCAATCGGCGTACAACTCCACCAGGGCCTCGTCCCATCCGCGATCCAGCGCTTCCTCGACGATGCCGCGCGCCTCGTCGAGCAGCCCCTGCGCCGCCAGCGCCCGCGCGATCGTCCGTGCCACAGGCGCCTCCCGCAGCTCGGCACGAGGCACGCGGCGCAGCCGCTCGCGCTGCGTCGCCGCATCGACCCCGGTGAACAGCCCGTCGTAGGCCATTTCACGAGTGCGCGCGATCACCGCCGGATGCTCCGCGCGATGTTCCTCGAGCTGCCGAACCACCCGGAGCGCATCCTGCCAGGCGCCGCTGCGGGTCATTGCCTTGAGCGCCAGGCGCTGCGCGGCCACGTGGCGCGCGCCGGGCGCATTGAGTTCTGCCAGCACCTGCAGCGCCTCCTGGTCGCGCCGCTCGTCGACCAGCAGTTCCGCCTGCGTCATCAGCGCCGCCTGGCGCTGCGCCTTCGATCCCGCGGCCGCCGCGTCGGCGCGGGCCTCCTCGAGCAGCCGGTCGCGCGCCGCCTGCCGTCCGAGCATGTGGGCGGCGCGCGCGCCGACAAGCGCGGCGAGGACGCGATCCTCGCCATTCTCGCGTGCCACCCGCGCCGCGCGCTCGGCACGCGCGTAGCGGCCTTCGAAGGTGCTGATCAACGCATCGAACAAGGCATGGCGCGCCCGCTCGCGCGCGCGGCGCTCGCGGAACTCGCGCACCTGATCCGGCAATCTCAGGGTGTAGGCCGCCGCGCGCACGAACAGGTAGACGAGCACGAACGCCGCAACCTGCAGAATCACGAACAGCGTCAGCGACATCTCGATGCGCTTGGGCGCCACGAACAGGAGCACGTACCCGTCGTTGTAGCGCGCCACCAGCGACAGGCCGACGGCCGCGGAAAACAGCGCGACAACCCAGAACAATCCGCGCATCGCTAGCGTCCGGCCGGACGCGCCGGCGCCTTGAAATTGCGCACCGCGTTCAGGCTGTCCGCCAGGGTCGGCAATTCGATGCTCACCGCCCCCGCGACGAGCGCATTGAGGGTCGACACGGCGTTGGCGCCGGCTCGGGAGCGAACGTCGAAGTACCGGTTGAGCCACTGGCTCGCCGCCAGCAGATCCTGGCGAAACAGCGCTTCGTTGCGTTGCAGAAGCGCAATCCGGGCATTGAGGAGCCGCAGCTTGAGATTTTCCCGGAGGAAGAACGCCTGGGTGGGATTGAGCAGGACCGGATCCGCATTCTCGATGTCGCGGATGCGCACCAGCTGGCGGAACTCGTCCCAGGCGTCGTCGCGCAGGCGACGCCACAGCGACGGCGCATCGGTCGCGCCGGCGTCCCCGGTTCCGCCGACCTGCGCGCCGGAAGCACCGCGTGCCGGCTGCGGCTTGAGCTTCTCGTCGAACACCAGCGGAAGGGAATCTGCCGCCGCGATGACGGCATCCAGCCGAATCGCGATCCCCGTCGTGTCCACCTGCGGCAGGGCTCGCAGGCGCTCGATGTCGCGCTGCAGGACGCGACGCACGGCGATGAATTGCGCCCGGTCGGCACGTCCCAGGCGAGCATCCGCGTTCTGCAATGCCAGCAGCGCGCCGCGCACGTTGCCGGCCAGCTGGAGCTGCTGCGCCGCCAGCGTGAGCGTCTGCTCGATTTCCGCCAGCGCCCACTCGTCGCGGTTGCGTGACAGGTCCTGGTACATCCCTTCGAGCGCGGCCTGCTGCCCCTGCGACTCGGCGATGCGCGCCTCCAGCGCGGCCAGCCGCGCGAGCGAGTCGCGCATGCGCTCGCCGGCTTCGCGGGCAACCTGCGCGCCGCGGCGCGACGCCTCCTGCTCCGCGCGAAGCTGCGCCGCCATGTCCGCGCGCAACGCGGCGACCTGCGAACGCGAGTCCCACCAGAGCACCACGAGCAGCGCGAAGAGCACGCCGAAGGCGATGCGCGACCCCGTCCACCACGCCTGCACGGTGGCGCTCCAGCCGGCCGGCCCCGGCGTTGCCGCGACAGAGACGGATGAAGCGGGAGGCTGCGTATCGGTCACGCGCGCCCCCCGAAATGCGCCGTGAGTCCGCGCATGACGCCGGCGTCGCCGCCGGCGGTGACGTGCACCTGCCGCATGCCGAGTTCGCGCAGCGACACCCCGATGCGCGCATGCGGCACGAACGCCGGCACGTTCTGCAGCCGTGCCATGCTGGAGCGGCCGACCATCTCGGCGAGGTGGCGCGCTCCTTCCGAACTCGTGATCACGATCGCATCGGGAGTCTGCCCGCCTGCCAGCGCGGCCAGGACGGCGGGCGCGGGCGCGGCACGGCGCCGCCGGTAGCATGCCACGCTGTCAACCAGGGCTCCTTGCGCGCGCAGCCAGCGGTGCAGCAGTTCGCGGCCGTCGCCCGCGACGGCTCCCGCCGCGGTCGAGGCACCGCGAAGTATCAGCACGCGCGCGACGCGCGCCCCGGCGGCGCCGAGTGCGGCGACCAGTCCTTCGCTGTCGAATCGGGTCTCCGGGACGATGACCCGGCCGCAACCTGCCTGCCGGGCCGCGACGGCGGTCGCGGGACCGGGCGCGGCCGCGCATCGGATCGCGGACAGGTCAGCGCAGCCGAGAAAGGCCGCCCGTGCAGCGGCATGGCTGACCGCATTGATGCTCACGAAGACCACCAGGTCATAGCTGGCAAGGCTGCCGAGGGCGCGGTCGAGTTCGTCGAAGCCTTCGACCGGCAGCACCTCGATTGCGGGAAAGAGCCAGACCGCGCCACCCTGCGCGCGAATCGCCGCCGCCAGGCCCTCGGACTGCGCCAGCGGACGGGTGACCAGCACCGTGCGGCCGGCCAGCGCTGCCGGCACGGACGCCGGGGCGCGCAGCACGGGTGCCGCCTGATCGGCGGTTGCCGTCGCGCCGCTGCCGCCATTCACGAGGCTTCCTTGAGCGCATCCAGGATGCGCCGGGCCCCGCGCGCCAGCAGCTCGGCGACAACCCGATCGGCCAGTGCTTCCGCCTCGCCGGGCGCGGCGCGGCCCTCGGCCTCGATCAGTGCCGATCCGTCCGGCGCGGCGACGCGCGCGCGCAGCCGGATCGCTCCCGCCTCCCATTCCGCGAACGCGGCCAGTGGCACGGTGCAACTGCCGCCCAGCGCACGACTGACCCGACGCTCGGCGCGTACACATTCGGCCGTCTGCGCATGATCGAGCGGCGCGAGCCAGCGCGCGAGATCGGTGCGATGCGCAGCGATCTCGATTGCGAGCGCTCCCTGGCCAGCGGCCGGCAGCGAATCGGTCGGCGCAAGCAGCGACCGGATGCGATCCGCCAGTCCGAGTCGCTTCAACCCCGCGGCGGCCAGCACGATCGCCGCGTATTCGCCGCCATCGAGTTTGGCCAGCCGCGTGTCCAGATTGCCGCGCAGCGGCCGCACCATCAGGTGCGGATAGCGCCGCCGGATCTGCGCTTCCCGGCGCAGGCTCGAGGTGCCGACCACCGCGCCTGCAGGCAACGCGGCCAGGTCGGGATGACGCCCCGAGACGAACGCATCGCGCGGATCATGGCGCTCCAGTGTCGCGGCCAGCGCGAACTCCGGCGCGAGCTCCGCCGGAACATCCTTCATCGAATGCACCGCGAGGTCGGCCCGCCCGTCGAGCAGGGCCGATTCGAGTTCCTTGATGAACAGCCCCTTGCCGCCGACCTTCGACAGCGCGCGGTCAAGAATCTGGTCGCCGCGCGTGGTCATCCCGAGGATCTCGACAGCACAGCGCGGATATAATTGCTGCAACGCAGCGCGAACATGCTCGGCCTGCCACAAGGCAAGCCGACTTTCGCGCGACGCGATGACCAGACGTTCCGGCGGTTTGAACATGCTATGGCTACCCGAAGCCTGATTCAGCGACGATCCCGCACGGCGAAAGAGCGCTTGCCGGTGACGCGCCTCGTGGCGCAAATCTTAGCATGCACCCTCCTGTCGTTCGCCGCCGCATCGACGCCGGCGCTCGCTCTCGAGCATGCCCGCGACCTGGCAGCGGCGTCCCAGGCGGCAGCGCGGGAACAGCGTCCGATCGTCCTGTTCTTCACCATGACCGGATGCCCGTTCTGCGAGCGCGCCCGCCGCGACTACCTGCGCCCGCTGGCCCGCAGCGAGGCGTGGCAGTCCCGTGCCCGCACGTTCGAGGTCGCGCGCGATCACGCGCTGATCGGCTTCGACGGCCGGCGCACCACCGGTGCAGAACTCGCCGGCACCTATGGCGTGCGCGTGTATCCGACCGTGGCTTTCGTCGATTCGCAAGGCCGGTTGCTTGCCGATCCGCTGGCGGGATACACGGTGCCGGATTTCTATGGCGCGTATCTGGAGTCCCGGCTGGCAGCGGCACGCGAGCGCCTGTCCGGCCGCTGACATGCGCCCGATCGCGGCAGACGCTCGACTCCCGCGGCGCGCCGGCGCTTCCGTGCCAGGCACGCCTCTTGCGACGGAAGCGACGGCAACGTCACGCGGGAGCCGACAAGCATGAACTCCGCCAGAACCCAGTCCCTGGAAGACGCGCCGCTGCGCGAGGACATCCGCCTGCTCGGCCGGATTCTGGGTGAGACCATCCTGGAGCAGGAAGGGCGCGAGGCCTTCGACGTGGTGGAGACGGTGCGCCAGCTCGCGGTGCGCTTTCGCCGCGACGACGACGGGCACGCGCGGCGCCGGCTCGCAGCGCTGCTCAACCGCCTGTCGCGCGACCGCACGGTCTCCGTGGTGCGCGCATTCTCGTACTTCTCGCACCTGATCAACGTCGCCGAGGACGTTCATGCGACCCGCCTCGAGCGCGCCCGCGCGCTCGCCGGTGTCACGCCCGGCGAGGGGACGATGGCCCATGCGGTCAAGCGGGCGGTCCGCGCACGCGTCGCGCCCGACCGTGTACGCGCATTCTTCGAGCAGTCGACCCTGGTCGCCGTGCTGACCGCCCATCCGACTGAAGTGCAGCGCCGCAGCATCCTCGATGTCGAGCTCGACATCGCCCGCCTGCTGTCCTCCCCGCTGGCCCAGTCGCTGACGCCGGAGGAGAACGCCGCGCTCGGCGAATCGCTGCGCGCGAAGGTGCTGACGCTCTGGCAGACCGGCATGCTGCGGCTGACGCGCCTGCGCGTGGTCGACGAGATCGAAAATGGGCACGCGTTCTTTCGCTATACCTTTCTGCGCGAACTGCCGAGGCTCTACCTCGACACCGAACGGGTGCTCGAACGCCTGATGCCGGCAACGAAGCCGGCGCACCTGGCACCGGTGTTTCGCGTCGGCAGCTGGATCGGCGGCGACCGCGACGGCAATCCCTACGTCAATGCCGACACCCTCGAGCATGCGCTCGCGCGCGGCGCCGCCCTCGCCCTGGGGCATTACCTCGACGAGGTGCACCTCCTGGGCGGCGAGCTGTCGATGTCGACCGTGCTCGTCAAGGTGTCGCCGGCCCTGGCGGCCATGTCCGATGCGTCCCCCGATGCCTCGGATCATCGCCGGACCGAACCCTACCGGCGCGCCCTGATCGGCATCTATGCGCGGCTGGCGGCGACGCTGCGCGCCACGGCCGGCAGCGAAGCCCTGCGCCACGAACTGGGCAGCGCCGACGCCTATCGCACGCCGGACCAGTTCATCGCCGACCTCGAAGTGATCGACGCGTCGCTCAAGAGCAACGGCGCCGGCCGCCTCGCCGCGGTCCGGCTCGGCCCGCTGATCCGGGCCGCACGCATCTTCGGGTTCCACCTCGCTCCGGTGGACCTGCGCCAGAATTCCGAGGTCCACCAGCGCGTGGTCGCGGAACTCCTCGCCGCGGCGGGCGCGGCCGCGGACTATGCGGCGCTGGACGAGGACGGCCGCATCGCCCTGCTGTGCGCGGAGCTGCGCGTGCCGCGCCTGCTGCATTCGCCTTACGCCACCTACTCGGACGAGACCCTGTCCGAACTCGAGGTCGTGCGGCGCGCCGCCGCCATGCAGGCGACGTTCGGCGCGGCCGCCTGCCCGAACTACATCATCTCGCGGTGCGAATCGGTCTCCGACATGCTCGAGGTCCTGGTTCTGCTCAAGGAAGCCGGGCTGTTCCTGCCGCAGGTCGGCATCGCGAGCCAGAACGTGATCCCCTTGTTCGAGTCGATTGCGGATCTCGAGCGCGCGGCGCCGATCATGGAACGCTGGCTGTCTCTCGAAGTTGCACGCAGCGTCGTCAACGGGCTCGGCAACATCCAGGAAGTCATGCTCGGCTACTCGGACAGCAACAAGGACGGCGGCTTCTTCACGTCGACCTGGTCGCTCTATCGCGCCGAAGTGGCGCTGGTCGAGCTCTTCCGCGCGCGCGGCATCACCCTGCGCCTGTTCCATGGCCGCGGCGGCTCGGTCGGCCGCGGCGGCGGACCGAGCTATCAGGCGATCCTCGCCCAGCCCCCGGGCAGCGTCAACGGGCAGATCCGGCTCACCGAGCAGGGCGAGATCATCGCGAGCAAGTACGCGAGCCCCGCGACCGGGCGGCGCAATCTTGAAACCCTGCTGGCCGCAACCTTCGAGGCGACGCTGCTGCCGCAACTTGCCGGCGCCGACATCCAGGGCACCCGCGCATTCGTCGCGGCGATGGACGAGATTTCCGCCGCCGCCCATGCCGCCTACCGCAGCCTGGTCTACGAGACGCCGGGGTTCGCCGACTATTTCTTCCAGTCGACTCCGCTGTCGGAGATCGCCGAACTCAACATCGGCAGCCGACCGGCCTCGCGCAAGGCGACCGGGCGGATCGAGGATCTGCGCGCCATTCCCTGGGTGTTCTCGTGGGCGCAGTGCCGCGTCATGCTGCCGGGCTGGTACGGATTCGGCTCCGGCGTCGCCGCCTATCGCAAACGTCACGGCGATGCCGGCCTGCGTGCGCTGGTGACGTTCTACCAGTCCTCGCCGTTCCTGCGCTCCCTGCTGTCGAACATGGACATGGTGCTCGCGAAGTCCGACCTGGCCGTGGCCTCGCGCTATGCCGAACTGGTGCGCGACCGCCGCCTCGCGCGCACCGTTCTGGCGCGCATCCGGACCGAGTGGGAACTCACGACCGACGCGCTGTTCTCGATCAGCGGCGCGCGCGAATTCCTCGCCGGCAACCCGGGGCTCGCACGCTCGATCAAGAACCGGTTCGCCTATCTCGACCCGCTCAATCACCTGCAGGTCGAACTCATCCGCCGACACCGCGCCGGGAACACCGACGAGCGCGTGCGCCGCGGCATTCACCTGTCGATCAACGGCATCGCCGCGGGGCTGCGCAACAGCGGCTGAGCCCGCGCCGCCGCCCCGCCCCGGACAACCTACTTTCCCAGGAGAAGACCATGCTCAACGGCAAGACCGCCATCATCACCGGATCGACCAGCGGCATCGGCTTGGGCATCGCCCGCGCGCTGGCCGCCGACGGCGCCAACATCATGCTCAACGGCTTCGGCGACGCCGCGCTGATCGACCGTCTCAAGAAGGAACTCGCGGCGGGCGGTATCGCCGTCGATCACCATCCTGCCGACATGACGCGCCCCGCCGAGATCGCCGACCTCGTGCGCCAGACCGCGGCCCGCTTCGGCAGCGTCGACATCCTGGTCAACAATGCCGGGATCCAGCATGTCGCCGCGATCGAGGATTTTCCCGCCGAGCGCTGGGATGCGGTCATCGCCATCAATCTGACCTCCGCGTTCCACACCATGCACCATGCACTGCCGCTGATGAAGTCACGCAACTGGGGGCGCGTGATCAACATCGCCTCGGCGCATGGCCTGGTCGCCTCCGCGATGAAGTCCGCCTATGTGGCGGCCAAGCACGGCATCGTCGGGCTGACCAAGGTGGCGGCGCTGGAGAACGCCCAGTCCGGGATCACCGTCAACGCGATCTGCCCCGGCTGGGTTCTCACGCCGCTGGTGCAGAAGCAGATCGACGCACGGGCCGCCGAGCGCGGCCTCACACCCGACGCCGCGCGTCGCGAACTGCTCGGCGAGAAGCAGCCGTCGCTGGAGTTCGTCACTCCGGAGCAGCTGGGTGCGCTCGCCGTCTTCCTGTGCAGCGACGCCGCAGCCCAGATCCGCGGTGCCAGCTATGCCGTCGACGGTGGCTGGACCGCGCAGTAGTACGCAAAGCGCGCCTACCGGCGCCGGAAGTAATGGGTGTCCTCGAAGGTCGCCACACGCTCCGGCAAGTAAACGACGAGGAGCGTGAGCAGCATCCCCGTCAGGGTCGCCTCGCCGAAGCCGATCAGAAGCACGAACGGTAGCGCCTGGTCGAAGGCGCCTGCCGCGCCCGGCACGCCCGCCCAGACCGCGAGCGCCGCCGCGAGCAGATTGGCAAGGATGGCCGCCGCACCGGCCCCGAAGAATCCGGCGCCGAGGATGTAGATGAACAGGTGGGCCGGAAGCCACTGCGCCACCGCGCGACGCGCAAGATCCGCCAGCGCGGCTGGGGTGATGCCGAGGACGAGCGCGCTCCAGATCGCCGTGGCCGGCGGCTGTTCGAGCAGCACCGCAGCGACCGCTGCGGCCAGGCTCGCCGCCCACATTGCAAGCGCCGGCCCGAGAGCCAGCGCGAGCAGGGGCACCCCGAGCAACTGCAGCGCAATGCCGTGTCCGAGGTCGGCGCGGGCCGCCCACAACAGCCCGACAGCGAGCGCGCCGCCGAGAAAGGCGTGCACACCGGCGCCCGCGCACGCACGTCGCCAGTGGGCCGCAAGCCCGGCCAAACCGAGAATCGCGGCGAGCAGCACGGCAGCGCCGACCGTCGCCCACCCCTCGAGCGCCAGGGCGACGCCCGGCACCGCTAACCCGCGCCGCCGTCGCGCGGAGGCTCGCTGATGCGGTGGCGCAGCTGCACCGGCCGCGCCGCCTTCTTGCGCATGCGGATGTTGAGGAATTCCACCGCCACCGAGAACGCCATCGCGAAATAGATGTAGCCCTTGGGGAACTTGGTGCCGAAACCCTCGGCAACCAGGGTTGCGCCGACCAGCACCAGAAACGACAGCGCGAGGATCTTGACCGTCGGATGGGCATCGACGAACTCGCCGATCGGCCGCGCGGCCACCATCATCACGCCGACCGAAACCAGCACCGCCGCGATCATCACCGGCAGGTGCGAGGTCATGCCGACGGCGGTGATCACCGAATCCAGCGAAAAGACGATGTCGATGACCGCGATCTGTGCGATCACGCTGCCGAAGCTCGCCGCCGAGCCGGCGCCGCCGCCCGCGTCGTCGCCGGCCGGCCCCTCGAGCGACTGGTGGATCTCGTGGACGCTCTTCCAAAGCAGGAACAGCCCGCCGCCGATGAGGATCAGGTCACGTCCCGAGATCTCCTGACCGAAGACGCGAAACAGCGGCTCGGTCAGGCCCATGATCCACACCAGCGAGAACAGGAGGGCGATGCGCGATCCCATCGCGAGCAGGAGCCCGAAGCGCCGCGCCCGGTCGCGCTGCGATTCGGGCAGGCGTCCGACCAGCACCGAGATGAACACGATGTTGTCGATGCCCAGGACGATCTCGAGCGCGGTCAGCGTGAGGAACGCGATCCATACGCCCGGGTCCGCCAGCCATTCCATGTCCGTGTCTCCCGTTCAATCGCGGTCGAATCCGCCGCCATTGTGCTCGCCCAGCCGCGGCCCGCGACCACGCACCCGGCCCGGCGTGCGGGAGAGCTTGGGCACGACGCCGGGAACGCTCAGCTCGCGGCCGTCCTCCAGGGTGATCTGCTCGATCATGCCGCGGGCGATGTACTGCGGATCGCCGGCGATGTCGGCGACCGAGTAGATCTTGCCGCTCGGCACCTGCGCGTCCTCGAGCGCGCGCAGCAGAAACGCGCCGTCGTGGGCGGCACACCAGGCACCGATGCCTGCGTCGAGTTCCGCCACCCGCGCAACGCGTCCGGTGTTGTCCGCCAGACCCGGGTCGTTGACCCAGTCCTCGCGTCCCATGGTCTGCGCCAGGCGCCGGAAGATCGAATCGCCGTTCGCGCCGATCACGATGTGCACACCGTCCTTCGACGTGTAGGTGTTCGACGGCACGATGCCCGTCAGGCTGGTGCCGGTGCGCTCGCGCACCGTGCCGTCGTAGGCGTATTCGGGCAGCGCCGCCTCCATCATGTTGAACACCGCCTCGTAGAGCGCGACGTCGACCACCTGGCCTTCGCCGGTGCGGTTGCGGTGCTGCAGCGCCATCAGAACGCCGATCAC
>JAEUOS010000151.1 GCA_016790695.1 Burkholderiales bacterium | reverse complement strand
GTGATCGTGAGGATGCGCGGCTTGCGCCCGGGGTTGCGCGCCTGCGCGGCGCGCGCGAACGGGTTGGCGTCGATCTTCTTCTGGATGTTCTCCGGGCGGAACTCGTCAAGCGGGATCGGGCCGATGATGCCGAGGTGGTTGCGCGTCGGCGTCAGGAAGACCGGGATCGCGCCGGTCATGGTGATCGCGTGCAGGATCGACTTGTGGCAGTTGCGGTCGACCACCACGATGTCGTCCGGGGCCACGCAGGAATGCCAGACCATCTTGTTCGAGGTCGAGGTGCCGTTGGTGACGAAGAAGCAGTGGTCGGCGTTGAAGATGCGCGCCGCGTTGCGCTCGGAGGCCGCGACCGGGCCGGTGTGGTCGAGCAGCTGGCCGAGCTCCTCGACCGCGTTGCAGACGTCGGCGCGCAGCATGTTCTCGCCGAAGAACTGGTGGAACATCTGGCCGATCGGCGACTTCAGGAACGCGACGCCGCCCGAGTGCCCGGGGCAGTGCCACGAGTAGGAGCCGTCCTGCGCGTAGTTGACCAGCGCGCGGAAGAACGGCGGCGCCAGGCTGTCGAGGTAGCTGCGCGCCTCGCGGATGATGTGGCGCGCGACGAACTCCGGGGTGTCCTCGAACATGTGGATGAACCCGTGGAGCTCGCGCAGGATGTCGTTGGGGATGTGGCTCGAGGTCTTGGTCTCGCCGTAGAGGTAGATCGGGATCTCGGCGTTCTTGAAGCGGATCTCCTCGATGAAGTGGCGCAGGTTCAGCACCGCCGGATCGAGTTCGGGCCCGGGCGTGAACTCCTCGTCGTCGATCGAGAGGATGAACGCCGAGGCGCGCGACTGCTGCTGCGCGAACTGCGAGAGGTCGCCGTAGCTGGTCACGCCCAGCACCTCCATGCCTTCCTTCTCCATCGCCGCGGCCAGCGCGCGGATGCCCAGCCCGGAGGTGTTCTCGGAACGGAAGTCTTCGTCGATGATGACGATGGGAAAGCGGAATTTCATGGACGGAAGCCCGGAAAAAGGAAGGTCAGGCGGCGCCGCGCCGGCCGCGCAAAGTGTACGGCCAAAGCGGCGCCGCGCCGCGGGATTCGCACGGCGCGGCCGCGCGCTGTCTCAGATGTGCAACAGCGCGAGCGCGGCGAGGATGCCGCTGCCGGCGGCGGCGACGTAGACCGCGGTCTGCAGCCACTTCTTGCGCGTGATGAGCGTGATCGCCGCCAGCGCGATCGCGACCTGGATCACCGTCATCGCCTGCGCCCAGCGGTGGTGCAGGTGGATCTGCTTCTCCGACTCCTCGTCCCACTTGCGCGACTCGGCCTCGAGCTTCTCGGCGTCCTTCCGGATCACCTCCTTCTCGTCCTTGTAGCGCGCGACCTCCTTGCGGTACTTCTCGAGATCGACGCCGGGCAGCGCCATCGCCAGCTCGGCCAGGTTCTGCTTGCTGCTCTTGGCCTGGTAGTAGTTCCACTGGTTCGACGCCTCGGTCTTCTTGATCGCGGCGTTGTTCTTGAAGATCATCGCGTTGTTCTGCGTCGCGCCGCCCTGGTAGGAGAACAGCGCGCCGACGGTCGCGAGGATCGCGGTGGTCATCGCCATCCGCCCGCCGAAGCCGGCATCGGCCTCGCCGCCGTCGTGGGCGGCGTGCTCGACCGCGTGGTCGTGGGGGCCGTGGACGTGAAAGCCTGCTCCGCTCATGCTGGTTCCTTTCGGTGGTATTCGACGAAGGCGTAGTCGACCGCGGGCTCGCCGCCGCGCGGCTGCGGCGCGCGCGCGACTTCGCGCCACAGCCGCGGGTCGATCGGCGGGAAGAACGCGTCGCCGTCGAAGTCGCGCGCGATCTCGGTGACGACCAGGCGCGCGGCCGCCGGCAGCATCGCGCGGTAGATCTCGGCCCCGCCGACGACGAAGGCCTCGTCGGCGCCGCTGGCGGCGGCCGCCGCGCGCGCCGCGGCGGGCGAGTCGACCACGCGCGGCGGCGTGTCCGGCGCCGCGAGCCGGCCGGGGTCCGCGCGGTAGTCGAGCCTGCGCGAGATCACGACGTTGAGCCGGCCCGGCAGCGGCCGGCCGAGGGTGGCGAGGATCGACTCGTAGGTCCGGCGCCCCATGATCACCGGGTGCCCGAGCGTGACGCGCTTGAAATGCGTGAGGTCGGGCGGCAGGTGCCAGGGCATCCGGTTGTCGCGCCCGATGGCGCGGTTGGCGGCCATCGCCACGATCATCGACAGGCGCATGGTGGGGTCGACCGGCCCTAGACCGCCACCGGCGCCTTGATGTGCGGATGGGCCTGGTAGTCGAGGAAGGCGAAGTCCTCGTAGCGGTAGTCGAACAGGGACTCGGGCTTGCGCGCGATCGCCAGGCGCGGCGGCGGGTAGGGCGTGCGCGCGAGCTGCTCGCGCACCTGGTCGAGGTGGTTCAGGTACAGGTGGCAGTCGCCCCCGGTCCAGACGAACTCGCCGACGTCGAGCCCGACCTGCTGCGCCACCATGTGGGTCAGCAGCGCGTAGGAGGCGATGTTGAACGGCACGCCGAGGAAGATGTCGGCGCTGCGCTGGTAGAGCTGGCACGAGAGGCGGCCCGGCGCGCCCGGCGCCGCGCCGGGCGCGACGTAGAACTGGAAGAACGCGTGGCACGGCGGCAGCTTCATGCGCGGGATCTCGCCCACGTTCCAGGCCGAGACGATCATGCGCCGCGAATCCGGGGTCTCGCGCAGCGCCCTGAGCACCTCGGCGATCTGGTCGATGTGGCGCCCGTCCGGGGTCGGCCACGAGCGCCACTGGTAGCCGTAGATCGGCCCGAGGTCGCCGTTGGCGTCGGCCCACTCGTCCCAGATCGACACGCCGTTCTGCTTGAGCCAGGCGATGTTGGTCTCGCCGCGCAGGAACCACAGCAGCTCGATGATGATCGAGCGCAGGTGCAGCTTCTTGGTGGTCAGCAGCGGAAACCCGGCGCCGAGGTCGAAGCGCATCTGGTGCCCGAACACCGAAAGCGTGCCGGTGCCGGTGCGGTCGGACTTCCGGGCGCCGGTGTCGAGCACCAGGCGCATCAGGTCGAGGTATTGGCGCATGCGCGGATTCTACCGGCCGCGCGGCGCGTGCAGGCGGGCCGGAGCGCGTCCCCGGCGGGGGCGGCCCGCCCGCTACAGCGCGATGCGCGCGAACAGCTCGCGCGCCGACTGGAAGCGCTGCCCGGGGTCCTTGGCGAGCAGGCGGTCGACCACCGGCTGCAGGCTTTCGAGGCCCGCCGGCAGGCGCGGCACCTCGGCGTGGACGTGCTTGAACGCGATCGCCGCGAGGCTGTCGCCGTCGAACAGGCGCTCGCCGGTCAGCATCTCGTACAGGATGACGCCGAGGCTGTAGAGGTCGCTGCGCGCGTCCTGCGGCCGGCCGACGCACTGCTCGGGGCTCATGTAGAGCGGGGTCGCGCCGGCGCCGGCGCCGGGGTTCGCGGTGATCGATTTCTCGCTCTCGGCCTTGGCCAGGCCGAAATCGACCAGCGCCAGGCGCGACGGGTCGCGGAACATGATGTTGTGCGGCTTGAGGTCGCGGTGGATCACGCCGGCGCTGTGGATCGCGTCGAGCGCGCGCGCGACCTGGGCGGCCAGGCGCACCGCCTCCAGCGTCTTCAGGCGGCCGGCGCCGGTCGCGTCCCTGCGCGCGCGCAGGTCGCCCTGCGGGAAGTACTCCATCGCGATGTACAGGTGGTCGTCGGTGACGCCCTGGTCGAAGATGCGCGCGACATGCTCGCTCTGGACCGTCGAGATGATGCGGTACTCGCGGATGAAGCGCTCGATGAACGCCGGGTCGCGCAGCAGCCGGGCGTCGAGCACCTTGAGCACGATGGGCTCGGCGGCCGCGGCGCCGGCCGGCGCCGGCTCGCCCAGCCGCGGCGCGCGCTCGGCAAGGTAGACGCGCGAGGTGCCGCCCTCGCCGATCTGGCGCAGCACGCGGTAGCCGCTGATCGCCGGGGCCCCGGTCGGCAGCGCCAGCGGCGGCAGGGCCGCCGGCGCGAGCGGCGCGGCGACGCCCAGCACCATGGTGCGGGCGGCGGAGAAGCGGTTGGTCAGGCGCTCGCGCGCGAACTCGCGGTCGCGCGCACGCGCGCGCGCGAGCACCGCGTCGTTGATCGCGCCGACCAGGCGATGCGCGGTCAGGCGATGCGTCGCGAGGTGGTCGGCCGCGCCCAGCCGCAGCAGCGCGACCGCGCTCGCGGCCTGCTCGGGCGCGCCCAGCACGATGACCGGCGGCAGCGCGCCGACCGCCTTCTGCGCCGCGAGCCAGGCGGCGGCGTCCTGCAGCGGCGGCTGATGCCCGAGCAGCACGGCGTCGTGCGCGGGCGCATCGCGTCCGCCGCTGCCCAGGCTGGCCGGCGGGCCCTCGACGCGCGCGCCCGGCCAGTAGCTCGCGATGTGCGCCGCGCACTGGCGCGCGAGGTCCGGGGCGAGGCCGATCATCAGGATGCGCATGGCGGGCGGGCGGGGATCCGGAAGGAATGGCGCAGGGCAGCGCGGGGCACGGCGCAGGTAGCAGCGCCGGAAACAGCGCAGGGAACGGCGCGGGTGCGGGCGCGATCGGGCGGGGGCGGGCCGGTCATGAGGCGGGCATGCCGTGCCCAGCGGGCACGGGAGGGGAGGGGACGGCGGCAGGGCGCGGATTGACGGACGAACCTGATTAGAATACCGTGTTGCCGCCCTGGACGGGGCCCGCGGAAGACGGGCTCCGGAACCGTTCCGACCTCTGCCGCGCGCGCGGCGCCCCATGCTCAAACTGCTCGACAGCCTGCGATTGCCCCGGATCGGATCCGACGGCGACCATCCGCTCGCCAGCGCGCGCGAGGCGGCGCAGATCTACACCGAGCTGCGCAACGGCGACCCGCTGAAGTCGGTCGAGGAGATCGCCGACTGGCTGCAGTCGATCCCGGCGCTCGACTTCCTCAAGCCCGAGCGCCGCTTCGAGATCGTGCGCGACCTCGACGACCTGGCCCAGCCGCACCGCGCCAAGCTCGCGCGCGAGGCCGCCACGCCCGGGCGCGGCGCGAGCGCGCGCGACGCGCGCGTCTGGACCCTGATGCAGGAGTTGTGGCAGCGCGCGATCGCCGCCTACCTCGACCTGATCGCGCGCATCGACGCGAAGGAGAAGGGCAGCGACGCGCTGCGCAAGGAGGTGCCGCTGATCGCGCTGCGCGCGCTGCGCGCCGCCAATCTCCGGCTGCGCGCGCTCCTGCTGCGCTACGGCCCGGTGCCCGCCGACCTCTGGGTCGACGTCGCGCGCGCCTACCGGTTCGCGGAGTCGCGCGGCCAGCAGCTCGCGCGCGTCCAGGTCTACACCGGCGTCGCCGGCGAGGCCTGCGCCGAGGAGGAACTGCTGCGCGCGCTGCTCTTCGCGGCATCGGCGCCCGACGCGCTGACCCCGCCGAAGATCGAGATCGCCGAGCGCATCGTCGCGCTGCTGGCGGCGAAGTTCCACCTGACCCTGACGCCGCAGCCGAACTCGACCTACTGGTTCGACCTCGAGGCGCCGCGCCAGCCGCTGCGCCTGGCGGCGCCGCCGGCGCACATCACGCCCGGCCTGCGCTTCTTCGCGACCGCCACCGGCCATGCCGAGGTGCAGGCGATGCTCGAGCGCGTCGAGAAGGCGCGCGAGGTGCCGCGCGGCGTCGACCTCGGCGGCGCGGCCAGCGTCGAGGCGGTCGCCGACGTCCTGCGCCACCTGCGCCAGAACTGGGCGCCGCGTCCGCCGGTGCGGCGCAGCGAGCGCAAGCGCCAGGCCGCGCGCATCCGTGTGGTCCACGGCCTCGAGGCGGTGGTCGGCTGCGTCCGCCCGGCCGCCCCCGACCTCGATTTCGACCTCGGCGAGCCGCCGCCGGCCGAACTCTGGACCGTGGAAAACCAGAGCGGCGGCGGGTTCGGCGCGGTGGTCGAGCCGCCGCCGGCCGACTGGCTCGCGATCGGCGCGCTGGTCGCGCTGCAGCCCGAGGGCGGTGCCGCGCACTGGGACATCGGCATCGTGCGGCGCCTCGCGCACGTGGAGGGCGCCAAGGGCGTCGAGACGCGGGTCGGGGTGCAGGTGCTCACGCGCGGCGCGCTGCACGGCGAATTCACCACCAACATCGGCCGCTGGGCGCACGGCGTCGCGACCGTCGAGGGCGCGGTGATCCCCGAAGGCGGCGAGGCGGGCGCGATCATGGTCGCGCTGGCGCACGGGCTGTACCTGCCGGGAGAGCAGCTGCTGGCGATGATCGCGGAGCGCCCGCACCTGCTGTTCCCGATCGGGCTCGTCGAGCGCGGCGCCGACTACGACCTCATCAAGTTCCGCGCGATGGTGCAGGAGACCTGACCGGGCGCGACGCGGCGCCGGCTAGCTGCCGGCCGCGGTCAGCGAGTGGCGCCGGAACAGGCCCGCAACCAGCCGCCACAGGCGCACGATCAGCCAGAGCGACAGCAGCACCACCAGCGCGAGGCAGGCGAGGAACGCCGCCGGATAGGTGAACGCGAGCCAGAGCGCGCCGGCGACCCCGACCTCCTCGCTGAAGCTCGCGGCCCAGTTGGAGAACGGTTCCGGCGAGGTATTGATCAGCGCGCGCGTGCCGGCCTTGGCGAAATGCGCGCTGCCGGCAAGCGTGCCGCCGGCCAGCCCGGCCGCGAGCAGCCAGGCCGGGTCGGCGCCGACGCCGAGGCTGGCCGCGGCCAGCAGCGCACCGGCGGGCACGCGGACGAAGGTGTGGACCGCGTCCCAGACCGAATCGACGCCGGGCACCTTGTCGGCGAGGAACTCGACGAAGAACAGCAGGCCGGCGACGCCGATCACCAGCGGATGGGCCAGCGCGTTCAACTGGCCCGGCAGGGTGACGACGCCGAAGCGCGACAGCAGGCCCGCGAA
Organism: Burkholderiales bacterium; assembly: GCA_016790695.1. Taxonomy (GTDB): domain Bacteria; phylum Pseudomonadota; class Gammaproteobacteria; order Burkholderiales; family JAEUOS01; genus JAEUOS01. Next base: position 20,362 of record JAEUOS010000151.1, on the reverse strand, counting down.
GAACACCACCGCGTACAGACGCACGCCGCTCGCCCAGGCGAGGCCCGAGCCGATGGCGATGGTCTGGATCGGATCCATGACCGGGCCATTATAGGCCGCCGGCGCGCCTGCTGCCCGGCACGCGGCGGGCCGGCGCACGCCTCACCAAGCGCGATCCCGGCGATCGACGGTCGCACCCGCGATCGGCACTAGAATGCGCGGCACAGGTGCGTCGGGCATCGCCATTCGTCGAGGAAACCCTGCCATGCGTTTCGCCAGCGTTCGCCATCTGATCGCATCCCTTGCCTGCGCGTTTGCCGCCGCGGCGGGCGCCGCCACGTTCAACGTCAGCAGCGATGCGACGCTGCGCAGCGCGCTGGCGAGCGCGGCCAACGGCGATGTCATCAACTTCACTGCCAATGTGACCATCAGCGGTGCCGACCTGCCGGCGATCCAGCGCAACCTGACGATCAACGGCAACGGGATGTTCCTGTCGGGCGGCAACAGTTTCCGCGGCCTGTTCGTCTACAGCGGCAATGTCGCCGTCAACAACCTCTTGATCCGCGACACGCTGGCGCGCGGCGGCAATGGCGGTACCGTCGGCGGCGGTGGCGGCGCGGGCCTGGGCGGCGGCCTGTTCGTGGCCAGCGGTGCGAGCGTCACGCTGAGCGGCGTGAACTTCAGCGCCAACGCTGCTGCCGGCGGCAACGGCGGCGCCGGCGGCGGCAGTACCGGCGGCGGCGGCGGCGGCATGGGCGGCAATGGCGGCACCGGTAACGGCGGTGGCGGCGGCGGCCTCGGCGCAGCCGCAGCGGGCGGCGGGCGCGGGGTGGCAGGCGCGGCGGGCATCGTGGCCGGCGCGGCAGCCGGTGGCTTGGGAAACAGTGGCATCTCTGGCGGTGCCGACGGCGGCGGCGGCGGCGGCGGCGCCAGTGGCCCGCTCCCGGTGGCAGGCGGCGGCGGTGGCATCGGCGGCACCGCGGGCAGCGCTACCCAGGGCGGACACGGGGGGTTCGGCGGCGGCGGTGGCGGACTGGCCTTCACGGGCAGCGGGACGTCGACGGGCGGCGCCGGCAACGGCGGCTTTGGCGGCGGCGGCGGCAGCACGCTCGTCGTGCCCGGCGGCAACGGCGGATTTGGCGGCGGCGCCGGCTCGAGTGCGGTTGGGACGAGCGGTGTGGCGGGCTTTGGCGGGGGCGCGGCCGGCCTCAGTGGCGGCGGCGGCGGTGCCGGCATGGGCGGTGCGGTGTTCGTGATGCAGGGAGGGACGCTGACCTACGCCGGGGCGGGCAGCATCAGCGGCGGGTCCGTGACCAGTGGTACCGGCCATGCCGCCGGCTCGGCCTTCGGCGCCGGGATGTTCCTGCACGGCAACGGCAGTGTCACCTTCGCGCCCGGGGCGAACCAGACGCTGAGTGTCACCGACGCCATCGTCGACCAGACCGGCGCAGGCGGCACGGGGGCCAATGCCGGCGCGCACATGCTGGTGAAGTCCGGCGCCGGCACGCTGGTCCTGGGCACCAGCAATGCCTATTCGGGCGGCACGCGGCTGGATGACGGCGTGTTGCGGATTGCCGCCGTCGGCAGCCTCGGCAGCGGTGGCGTCGCGTTTGCCGGGGGCACATTGGAACTCGCCGCCGGCAATGTCACCCTCAATCGGGCGCTGTCGTTCGAGGCAGGCGCCGGCCGCATGCTGGTCGGCAGCGGCGCCAGCCTGACCCTGAACGGCAGCTTGTCCGGCGGTGCCGGCCTCGTCAAGACCGGCAGCGGCACGCTGGTGCTGGCCGGCAGCAACCTCAACCACCAGGGCGGCACCGAAGTGCAGGGCGGCGTGCTGCGGCTGACCGGCAGCCTGAACAGTGACGTCGTCAACGTGCGCAGCGGCGGCAGCTTCGACGTCGCCGGCGGCAACGTCAACGGCGCCACCGTCAACATCTTCGCCGGCGGCCTGCTCGACGCGACGACCAGCGGCGTCTATGCCAACCTGGGCCAGCTGTCGCTGCAAGGCGGCAGCGCGGTGGCGAACATCGTCAACCTCAATCGCATGGACGCGCGCGGCAGTGTCTTCGATCTGGACAACCAGGCCGAGCTCTCGCTGACGGGCCAGCTCAACGTCAGCGGCAACCTACTCAACGCCGGCACCCTCAACCTCGGTGGCATGGCGCTGGCCGGCGGCGGCGCCCTGGTCAACAGCGGCACGCTGCGCGGCCCGGGCACCGTGACCATCGCCGCCGAGAACAGCGGCGGCCTGATCCAGGCCACGAGCGGCACGCTGCTGTTCACCAGTCTCGCCAACAACCGGCTCGGCGGACAGATGAGCGTGGGCAACGGCGCGACGCTGCGCGTGCTCTCCGCGCTCGGCAATTTCGGCGTGGTGTCGCTGAGCGGCGGCACCTTTTCCGGCGGCGCGATCACCAATACCGGCACGCTCGAGGGCACGGGCACCGTGCAGAACCGCGTCGACAACGCGGTCACCGGCACGCTGCGGGCGATCGCCGGCGGCAGCCTGGTGTTCACCGGCGCGGGGTCGACGAATGCGGGCCTGCTGGCGGTCGACGCCGGCGCGACGATGCGATTCAACGCCGGGCTCGCCACCAACGCCGGCACCCTGGCCATCACCGGCGGCACCTTCGACAACAACGGCGGCGGGCTCGTCAACGCAGGCACGGGGCTGCTCGCCATCGCGGGCACCAGCCGGCTCGCCAGCGGCCTGCTGCAGAACCAGGGCCGCCTGAACGTGGGCGGCGCCGCGCTCACCATGGCCGGCGCGCTCAACAACGAGGGCAGCGCCAGCTTCGAGCAGTCGACGGTGACCTTCCAGGGCAACGTCTACAACGCCGGTTCGATGACATCGATACGCTCGACCCTGACCTTCCTGGCCGGATTCACCAACGCGGGAACGCTGACCACCGACCCCAACACGATCGTCACCACCGACCTGGTCAACGTCGGCATGGGCGCGATCGTGGCCGAGGCGGGAGATCGCTTCCACGTTTCCGGCAACGTCACCGGCGACACGCGCAACAACCTCGGCTGGCAGACCGACGGGGCAACGCTGCGATTCACCGCGACGCCGGGCGGCATGCATCAGATGGAGCTCTCGGGCATCGACCGCGGCAACGCGCGCACGGCGCCGCAGTCCAACTTCGCGTGGGGTGTGCTCGAACTCGAGGCCGGGCAGCAGCTCGCGCTGACCGATGCCGACGCGAACTGGGCCGCCGGCGCCGGGGCGCTCTACATCGGCGCCCTCGATCTCGAGGGCCTGAGCGGCAGCGTCGGCGCGGCCGTCGCGGGCCGGATCCTCGGCAACGGCTTCAACGTCTACTACGACCCCGTGCTCGCGGCCAACGCCTGGCTCGGCGGCCAGTCCTACGCGCTTGGCGGCGGCGGCTCGCTGTCGCCGCTGGCGCCGGTACCGGAGCCCGTCCCGGCCCTGATGCTGGCGGCGGGCCTTGCGGTGCTGGCCTGGCGCCGGCGCGCCGGGTCGGCGCCCTGCACGGGCTGACCGACGCACGCCGGCACGCCGGCACGGCGGGGCGCGGCCCGGGCCGATGGCGATGGTCCGGGCCGGATCCCTCGCCGGACCGTCATCGGCCGCCAGGACGCCGCGCGCAGTGTGCTAGATTCGCCGGCCGATGCGCGCTCCCGGGCGCGTTCACGCTCATCGGCAGGGAGGCAGGCAAGGTGCAGGCAGGCGCGCAAGCCGGGGTCGCCGGCGTCGAGGACGACATGGTGCCGTTCGACGGCGCCGACCCGCAGGAATGGTATTTCGCCAACGGCTACACCGACGGGCTGCCGGTGGTGCCGCCGACGCCGGAGAAGGTGGCGGCGATGGTCGAGGCGCTCGGCGGCGACCCCGGCTTCCTCGAGGCGCGCGTGCCGCCGCGCTGGGGCAACCTGACGCGCCGCGTGCTCGCGGTCAATGCGGTGATGGCCGGCTGCCTGCCGCTCTACGCGCCGGTGCTGCGCACCGCGATGCGCGCGATGTGCGACAGCCACTTCAACCTCAACGCGATCCAGGCCACGACGCACGTGATCGCGCCGCTCGCGATCGTCAACGGGCCGGTGCGCAACCGCATCGGCATGAACGCGGGCCACGGCGCGTTCGGCCCCGGCAACCGCGCCAACGCGACCATCGGGCGCGCGATCCGCCTGATCCTGCTCAACGTCGGCGGCGCGCTGCCCGGCGTGCTCGACAAGAGCACCCAGGGCACGCCGGCGAAGTACAGCTACTGCGTGGCCGAGAACGAGGAGGACAGCCCGTGGGCGCCGTACCACGTCGAGAAGGGCTACCGCCCCGGGGACTCGACCGTGTTCGTCATCGGCGGCGAGTCCAACCACAACATCAACAGCATGCTGCCCAACGATCCCGAGGGCATCCTCGACGACGTCATCTCGTCGATGACCACGGTGGTGCACAACAACGCGCGCGCCAGCGGCCACTGCACCGTCGCGCTGTGCCCCGAGCACGCGCAGACCATCGCGCGGCACGGCTGGACCCGCCACGACGTGCGCTGCTACCTGCAGATGTACGCGACCAACAAGTTCGGCCGGATCGTGCACGACCACAAGTACGGCAAGTCGTACAACCGCCACCTGCCGAAGTACTACCGCCGCGACCTCGACTCGGACATCCCGATCGTGCCCTCGCCCGACAACATCCACCTGTTCGTCATCGGCGGCACCGCCGGGCGCTTCTCGTCGTTCATCCCGGGCTGGGGCCACTACAACAGCCCGGTCCTGCGCGCGATCGACGGCGCCGCGCCCGACGGCGGGCCGGTCTGCGTCGACGGCACCTGCTATCTCTGACCCCCTTCCCGCATCCCTCCAGGAGACCGAGACCATGAGCTTCGCCCCACCCCTGTACGGCTACGATCCGCGCGGCGTCGTCGTCGCCGAGGCGCGCAAGGTGTCGCCGCGCGTGCCCTCGCTCCGCGGCCTGCGCCTGGGCGTGCTCGACAACGCCAAGGTCAAGGCCGGCAGGCTGCTCGTCTACACCGCGGAGATCCTGCAGCAGGAGTTCGGCTTCGCGCAGGTCAACACCTACGTCAAGCGCGGCTTCTCGTACACCGCGGACCCGGCGATGATCCGGGACATCGCGGCCGCCAACGACGTGGTGATCACCGCGATCGGCGACTGAGGGTCCTGCACGTCGTGCAGTTTGCACGATGGAATCGAGCTCGAGGCGCTCGGTCGCCCGACGGCGGTCATCATCACCCGCGAGTTCGTCAGCGAGGCGGTGACCCAGTGCGCCGCGCTCGGCATGCCCGGCCTGGAGCCGGTGGTGGTCGACCATCCGCTGTCGAACTGCACCGACGAGGAGATCCGGCACCGCGCGCGCCAGGCGGCCGAGCAGGCGAGGCAGCTCCTGCTCGCGCGCTGACGCCGGGCGAGCGCGCATGCGCAAGATCCTCGCGGGCCTGCGGGTCCTGGACCTGACGCAGTTCTTCTCCGGCCCGCAGGCGACGCTGTTCCTCGCCGGGCTCGGCGCCGAGGTGATCCGCATCGACTCGCCCGACGGCGCCGCGCGCGTGGCGCTCGGGCCGCCCTATGCGGGCGCGCGCGGCGTCACGCTCGACCGCGCCGGCGCCGACGACCTCAACGTCAACTACCTCAAGCGCACGCGCGGCAAGAAGGCGATCTCGCTGGACCTCAAGCAGGCGCAGGGCCGGGAGCTGTTCCTGCGCCTGGTCGATCACGCCGACGTGGTGGTCGAGAACTTCAGCACCGGCGTCGCCGCGCGCCTCGGCATCGACTACGCGCGGCTTTCGGCGCGCAACCCGCGCCTCGTGTATTGCGCGCTGACCGGCTACGGCTCGACCGGGCCGGATCGGGACCTGAAGGCCTACGACGTCACCGTGCAGGCGGCCGCGGGGCTGATGAGCGTGACCGGGCTGCCGGGCCAGCCGCCGACGAAGGCGGGCACCGCGCTCTCCGACGCCATCGCCGGCACCTTCGCGATGTCCGGCGTGCTCGCGGCGCTGATCGACCGCGGCAATACGGGGCGCGGCCAGTTCGTCGACGTGTCGATGGTCGACTGCCTGTTCGCCCTGCTGTTCGACGACCCGATCGACTGGTACGAGCGCCTCGGCGTGCCGGTGCGCCAGGGCAACCGCATCCTGCGCTTCTCGCCGATCAACACCTACGCGACCGCCGACGGCTGGGCCGTGCTGGGCGCGGCCACGCCCGCGCAGTGGGACGGCGTGCTGACGGCGATCGGGCGCGAGGACCTGATCGGCGCGCCGGACTGGTCGAGCCTGGACTGGCGCGTCGCCAACAACGCGCGCGTCGACGCGCTGCTCGCCGAGTGGGCCGCGGGCCGCACCACCGCGCAGGCGGTCGCCGCGATGCTGGCCGCCGGCGGCATGGCATCGGCGATTCGCGGCCCGGAAGAACTGGCCGCCTGGCCGCACCTGCGCGCGCGCGACATGTACGCCGACCTCGAGCACCCGACCCTGGGTCGGCTGGACGGGGTCGGCGCGCCCGGCTTTCCGCTCAAGTTCGGCGCGGCGGCGGCGGGCTACGACACGCCCGCGCCCCTGCCGCGGCAGCACAACCACGAGGTCTACGGCGGGCTCCTCGGGCTCGACGAGGCCGAGATCGCGCGCCTTGCCGCGGCCGGCGTGATCTGAGGCCGCACAGGCGCGCGAGCCGTGTGGAACCGGGCCGCGGGCGCCAACCGCCGCGGTCCCTACAGCACCTCGAACACGTCGAGCTGCACGAAGTCCGGCCCGCGCTCGCCGATCCCGATTGCGATCAGGCGGTTCAGCCATGCATACGGCCCCTTCGGCGCCTCGAAGAACATCGCTTCGCGAAAGTAGTACTCGCGGCCCGGCACGTGCTCGCCCGCGGCGATCCGGGCCATGACGTCGGGCGGCCCGTGCCGCATGCCCAGGCCCTTCATGTAGAAGATCACCCCGTCGCTGGTCTCGAAGGTGACGCGCACGTCGAGGTCGGCGACGCCGTCGGCGCGGATCAATTGACAGTCGGCGCCGCCGGCAAGCAGCCTGCCGGCCAGGCGCTCGCCCTCGAACGTGCCGCCGGTCACCGGGATGAAGCGCCGATCGCCATAGGGCGCCGCTGCCGCGACCTGCGGGGTGGCCACCTGCGCGCGCAGGCGGAACAACGGGCGGGATTGCATGCGAGGAGACCTCCAGTGGGACGGGCGCGCCGGCCGGACCGCGGTATGCTACCCGTTGCAGTCCGTGAAAATTGTACGAGGGAAGGAACGATGACCGTACTGATCGCCGGCGGGGGAATCGCCGGCCTCGCGCTGGGGCTGACCTGTCATCAGATCGGCGCGCCGTTCCGGGTGTTCGAGTCGGTGGCGTCGATTCGCCCGCTCGGGGTCGGCATCAACCTGCAGCCGACCGCGGTGCGCGAGCTGTTCGACCTGGGCCTGGAAGACCGGATCGACGCCATCGGCGTGCAGACGCGCGACTACGGCATGTACAGCAAGCTGGGCCGGCACATCTGGACCGAGCCGCGCGGCCGCTGGGCCGGCTACCGCTGGCCGCAGTACTCGGTGCACCGCGGCTTGCTGCACATGATGCTCTACGAGGAACTGCTGCAGCGCGCCGGGCCGGACTGCGTCGCCACCGGCTGGACCGCGACGGGCTTCTCGAACGAGGGCGGCGAGGCCGTGCTCCACCTGGCTGCGCGCGACGGGCGCACGCGCACCGAGCGCGGGGCGCTGCTGGTGGGCGCCGATGGGATTCACTCGGCGCTGCGCCGCCAGATGGCGCCCGATGAGGGGGAGCCGGTCTGGGCCGGCGCCATGCTCTGGCGCGGCACGGCGCAGGCGCGGCCCTTTCTGACGGGCGCCTCGATGGTGATGATCGGGCACTCGGGCCTGCGTTTCGTCTCGTACCCGATCTCGCGCCCCGACCCGGCCACGGGCCGGGCGACGATCAACTGGATCGCCAACCTGCAGTACGACCCCGGCCAGCACTGGAACAAGGAAGACTGGAACCGCGAGGCGCGGCTGGACGACTTTCTGCCGCGTTTCACCGCGCTGGATTTCGACTGGATCAGCGCGCCCGCGCTGATCCGCGCGGCCGCCACGGTCTACGAGTACCCGATGGTCGACCGCGACCCGCTCGAGCGCTGGACGCACGGCCGCGTCACGCTGATGGGCGATGCCGCGCACGCGGCCTATCCGGTGGGCTCCAACGGCGCAGGGTCGGCGATCATCGACGCGCGCAAGCTCGGCGCCGCGTTCGTCGCGCACGGGCTGACGCCCGAGGCGCTCGAGGCCTACGAGGCCGAGATGCGTCCGATCACCAGCCGGGTGGTGCTGACCAACCGCGTCGCGGGGCCGGATTCGATCCTCGACCTCGTCGAGGAGCGCTGCGGCGGGGCGTTCGACGACATCGAGGACGTGATCCCGCGCGCCGAGCTGGATGCGCATGCGCGCAAGTACAAGTCGGTGGCGGGCTTTGGCATCGAGGAGACGAACGCGAAACCGCCGACGATCGAGGCCGGGGCGCGCTGCCGGGGCATCTAGGGCCGAAGCGGCGGGCACGACTGCCCGCGGCGCGGTGCGCTACGCGCGCGGCAGTGCGACAGCGGCGGGTGCCGTCGACGCACGGGCGCAACGGCGTCGGCGGGGCGCGGTGCCATGGGATAATCGCGCGCATGAACACTCTGCGTCTGGCGCTGCGCATGTTCGGCCGCGATGCGCGCGCCGGCGAGCTGCGCCTGCTGCTGATCGCGCTGGTGATCGCGGTGGCGAGCGTCACTTCGGTCGGCTTTTTCGTCGACCGGATCGGCCGCGCGCTGACGCGCGAATCGCACCAGCTGATCGGCGCCGATTTCGTGCTCTCGGGCGACCGGCCGCTGCCGGGCGCGTTCGGCGCCGAGGCGGTGCGCCGCGGGCTGGCGACGGCGGGGGCGACCAACTTTCCGAGCATGGCGAGCCTGAACGGCCGGGTGCAGCTGGCCGGGTTCAAGGCGGTGACCTCGGGGTACCCGTTGCGCGGCAGCCTGCGTACGGCGCCGGACCGCAACCTGCCCGACGAGCGCACGCGCGCGGTGCCGGCGCCGGGCAGCGCGTGGCTCGACGAGCAGCTCGCGACCAGCCTCGGCGCCCGGCCGGGCGACATGATCGGGGTCGGCGACACGCGGCTGCGCTTCGAGCGCGTCGTCACCCTCGAGCCGGACCGCGGCGCGAGTTTCTTCTCGGTCGCGCCGCGCCTGCTGTTCAACGCGGCCGACCTGCCGGCCACCGGGCTGATCCAGGCCGGATCGCGCGTGACCTACCGGCTGCTGGTGGCGGGCGACGAGCAGGCGGTCGCCGATTACGCCGCCTGGGCCCGGGGGCGCATCGAGCGCGGCCAGTGGATCGAGGAGGTGTCGAACGCGCGCCCCGAGGTGCGCGCGACGGTCGAGCGCGCGCAGCGCTTCCTCGGGCTGGTCGCGCTGCTCGCGGTGGTGCTGGCGGCGGTGTCGATCGCGCTGGCGGCGCGGCGCTTCATGCAGCGTCACCTCGACGGCTGCGCGGTGCTGCGCACCATGGGCGCGTCGCAGCGCACGCTGCTCGGGCTGTACATGACCGAATTCCTGCTGCTGGGCCTTGCCGGCTCGGCGGTCGGCACGGCGCTGGGCTACGCGGCGCATGCGCTGCTCGCTCAGCTGCTCGGCTACCTGGTCGCGGCGCAGCTGCCGCCGGCGTCCTGGCTGCCGGCACTGCAGGGATTCGCGACCGGCACCGCGCTCCTGCTCGGCTTCGCGCTGCCGCCGCTGGTGCAGCTGGCCGGCGTGCCGCCGGTGCGCGTGATCCGGCGCGAGGTCGGCGATCCGCGCCCGCTGACGCTTGGCGCGCACGCGCTCGGCGCGCTGGTGATCACGCTCCTCATCCTCTGGCAGGCGCGCGACCTCAAGCTCGGCGCGATCGCCGCGGCGGGCTTCGCGCTGGCGCTGGCGGCGAGCGCGCTCGTCACCTGGGGCCTGCTGCGCCTGCTCGCGCGCGCGCGCGGCGAGGGCGGCTTCGCCTGGCGCTACGGCGTCGCCGCGATGCGCCGGCGCAGCCTCGCGACCATCACCCAGGTGGTCGCGCTGAGCCTCGGGCTCGCGGCGCTGCTGATGCTGACCATCACGCGCGCCGACCTGGTCGACGCCTGGCAGAAGCGCGCGCCGCCGGACGCGCCGAACCGCTTCGTCATCAACGTGCAGCCCGAGCAGCGCGGCCTGTTCGAGACGGCGTTCCGCGAGGCCGGCCTCGCGGTGCCGGAGAGCTATCCGATGATCCGCGGCCGGCTGATCCTGGTCAACGGCCAGCCGATCGGCCCGGACGCGTTCAAGGAGGACCGCGCGCGGCGCCTGGTCGACCGCGAGTTCAACCTCTCGTTCATGCGCGACCTGCCTGCGCACAACCGCCAGGGACCGGGGCGCTGGTTCCAGCCCGGCGACCTGTCCGCCGGCGCGCTGTCGGTCGAGGAGGGGATCATGAAGACCCTCGGCCTCGCGCTCGGCGACCGCCTCACCTACGAGGTGGCCGGGCGCCGCTTCGAGGCGCCGATCGTCGGCGTGCGCAAGCTCGACTGGGATTCGATGCGCGCGAACTTCTTCGTCATCGCGACGCCGGCGCTGCTCGAGCCGTTTCCGATGACCTACATGGCCGCGTTCCACCTGCCGGCGGGGCGCGCGGATTTCCCGGCGCGGCTGGTCGAGCGCATGCCGAACCTGACGGTGGTCGACGTCGAGGCGCTGATCCGGCAGGTGCGCAGCGTGATCGACCAGGTGGTCGCGGCGGTGCAGTTCATCTTCATCTTCGCGCTCGCCGCCGGCATGACCGTGCTGTACGCGGCGCTCACCGCGAGCCAGGACGAGCGCCTGCGCGAGACCGGCATCATGCGCGCGCTCGGCGCCTCGTCGGCGCAATTGAAGCGCGCCCAGTGGGCCGAGTTTCTGCTCACCGGCGGCCTGGCCGGGCTGTTCGCGGCATCGATCGCCTTCGCGATCGGCGCGGCGGTCGGCGAGTTCGTGCTGCAGCTGCCGTTCAAGTTCAATCCGTGGCTGTGGCTGGCCGGCATCGGCAGCGGCGCGGCGTGCGCGCTCGCCGGCGGCGCGCTCGCGCTCTCGGGCGCGCTGAAGCGGCCGCCGGTGGCCACGCTGCGCGAGTTCGCCTGAGGCGCGGGCACGATGAGCGAGGCGACGCAGGAACCGGCCGGCCCCACGCCCTACGAGCTGCTCGGCGGCGAGCGCGCGGTGTTCGCGCTGGTCGACCGCTTCTACGACCGGATGGACGCCGATCCCGCCTACGCGGACGTGCGGCGGCTGCATCCGGCCGCGCTCGACGGCTCGCGCGACAAGCTCAAGTGGTTCCTGTCGGGCTGGCTCGGCGGGCCGCCGCTGTATTTCGAGAAGGTCGGCCACCCGATGCTGCGCGCGCGCCACCTGCCGTTCCCGATCGGCACGCGCGAGCGCGACCAGTGGGTCGCCTGCATGGACGCGGCCATGCGCGACTGCGGCGTGCCGGACGACCTGGCGGCGGGGCTGCACCAGGCCTTCGCCGGCACCGCCGACTGGATGCGCAACAAGGAAGGCTGATGGAAGCCCTCATCGCCGGCATTGCCGCCCTGGCCGGCCTGGCGGCGGCGCTGTTCGCCTGGCTCGCCTGGCGCCGCGCCGGCGCCGCGACGCACGCCGCGGCCGGCGAGCGCTTCGACCGCCTCGACGCCGCCAACGAGCGGCTCGAGCGGGAGCTGCGCGGCGAGGTCAAGGAGGCGGCGCTCGCGGGCCGGCTCGAACTCGCGCACAACGTCGGCCAGTTCCAGCAGTCGCTGGGCCAGCAGATGGCCTCGATCGCGACCGTGCAGAACGCGCAGATCGACGGCTTCGCGCAGCAGCTGGCCAAGCTCACCGAGGCCAACGAGCTGCGCCTGGCGGCGCTGCAGAAGGCGGTCGACGAGCGCATGGGCGCGTTCGCGCAGGACGCGCGCGCCGGCCGCGAGGAGAACGCCGCCGCGCTGCGCCGCTTCGGCGACGGCCTGAACCAGGAGCTCGCGGCGCGGCTGGCCGAGGTGCGCGCGACGCTCGAGGCGCGCCTCAAGGACATCGAGACGCAGAACGCGGCCAAGCTCGACGAGATGCGGCGCACCGTCGACGAGAAGCTCCACGCCACGCTCGAGCAGCGCCTCGGCGAGTCGTTCAAGCAGGTCTCGGACCGCCTCGAGGCGGTGCACAAGGGCCTGGGCGAGATGCACAACCTCGCCGTCGGCGTCGGCGACCTGAAACGCGTGCTCACCAACGTCAAGACACGCGGCACCTGGGGCGAGGTGCAGCTGGGCGCGCTGCTCGAGCAGCTGCTGACCGCCGAGCAGTACGCGACCAACGTCGCCACCGTGCCCGGCAGCGGCGAGCGGGTCGAGTTCGCGATCCGCCTGCCCGGCCGCGAGGGCGAGGCCCAGGTGTGGCTGCCGATCGACTCCAAGTTTCCGGTCGAGGATTACGAACGCATCGTCGCCGCGCAGGAGGCGGCCGACCCGGCCGCGCTCGAGGAGGCGGCGCGCGCGCTGGAGGCGCGCATCAAGGTCGAGGGGCGGACCATCCGTGACAAGTACGTGGCGCCGCCGCACACGACCGACTTCGGCATCCTGTTCCTGCCGACCGAAGGCCTGTATGCGGAGGTGCTGCGCCGTCCGGGCCTGGCCGACTGGCTGCAGCGCACCTGCCGCGTCAGCGTCGCCGGGCCGACCACGCTGACCGCGCTGCTCAACGCGCTGCAGATGGGGTTCCGCACCCTCGCGATCGAGAAGCGCTCGAGCGAGGTCTGGCAGGTGCTGGGCGCGGTCAAGACCGAGTTCGGCAAGTTCGGCGAGGTGCTCGCGCGCACCAAGTCGCAGCTCGAAACCGTGACGCGCTCGATCGACCAGGCCGAGACCCGCACGCGCCAGATGGAGCGCAAGTTGAAGGGCGTCGAGGCGCTGCCGGAGCCGGCGGCGCTGCGCCTGATCGACGGCGCGCCGGACGCGGACTGAGACCCCGCGCGCCCCGCGCGGGATCGCCAGCTGCGGGGATGCGCGCGGCCGGCCGGCATGCGAGACTCCCGCATCGGTCCGCAGGAATGCGCGGGTGGATGACGCTCAGGCCGGCGGGGGGACACAGGCGCAGGCGGGGCGGCGCCGGCAGGCGGTGGGCAGGAGGTGACGGGCGATGCGCTCTGGCGACAGGATTCGTGCGCTGCAGCTGGTACCGTATGTGGGACTGCTGCCGGCGGCGCTGTTCGCGCTCGCGGCCTGGACCACCGGCCGCTTCCCGGTCTGGTGGGCGGTGCCGGTCGGCCTGATCGGTTCGGTCGCGGCGATCTGGGCCGGCGCCACCTTCTTCGGGGTGACGCACCTCGAGCGCCTGGCCGCGCAGGCGGTGCACGGCGGCCGCCACTACTACTTCGAGCAGCACGAGATCCGCGTCCTGTTCGACGAGGACGACGGCCTCTGGCTGCGGCTCGACGACATCCGCCGCGCCGTCGGCGGCGATCCGCGGGTGCTCCGCCACTTCGGCGACGACGAGGCCACGCATTTCGCGGGACAGCGCCGGCGCGTGTTCGTCTCCGCCGCCGGCGCGCGGCGCTACCTCAAGTCCTCGCGCCACCCCGACCGCGCGCGGTTCCTGCTCTGGCTCGAACGCGATCTCGAGGCGCCGATCGCGAAGCGGCGCGAGCGCGGGCTGACGCTGCACGGCACCGGCGGCGGGCGCATCTAGCGTTCGGGCGCATCCGGCATCGGGGCGCATCGGGGCGCATCGGGCGTCCGGGCGCCGCGGGCGTGCCCCGAAAGCGGCGACAATAGGGACCGGCGCGCGGCGCGAGCGGTGCGCCGTCCTCAACCGACCAGCGACGGAGCATCATGGCAATCCAGCCCGAAATCCACAACATGGCGCTGTTCTGCGACTTCGAGAACGTGGCCCTGGGCGTGCGCGACGCCAAGTACGCGAAGTTCGACATCGCGCGCGTGCTCGAGCGCCTGCTGCTCAAGGGCAGCATCGTCGTCAAGAAGGCCTATTGCGACTGGGAGCGCTACAAGGAATTCAAGGGCGCGATGCACGAGGCCGCGTTCGAGCTGATCGAGATCCCGCACGTGCGCCAGTCCGGCAAGAACTCCGCCGACATCCGCATGGTCGTCGACGCGCTCGACCTGTGCTACACCAAGGCGCACGTCGACACCTTCGTGATCCTGTCCGGGGACTCCGACTTCTCGCCGCTGGTCTCGAAGCTGCGCGAGAACAACAAGACCGTGATCGGGGTCGGGGTCAAGAACTCGACCTCCGACCTGCTGATCGCCAACTGCGACGAGTTCATCTACTACGACGACCTGGTGCGCGAGGAGGAGGCCAAGCGCAAGCGCGCGAGCCGCAAGGCGGCGCCCAAGGCCGGCAACGGCGAGGCGAAGAAGCCGCAGGAGCGCGCGCGCGAGGCGGGCCCGGACGACAAGCGCAAGGAGGCGGTCGACCTGGTGGCCGAGACCGTCGAGGCGCTCGCGAGCGAGCGCGGTGCCGAGGACAAGATCTGGGGCTCGATGGTCAAGCAGACGCTCAAGCGCCGGCGCCCCGGATTCAACGAGAGCTACTACGGCTACCGCGCCTTCAGCGACCTGCTCGAGGACGCGCAGGCGCGCGGCCTGATCGTGCTGTCGATGGACGACAAGTCGGGCGGCTACATCGTGCGGCTGGCGCCCGACGCCGGCTAGGGCGGGGGGGCCGCGGCCGCCCATCCGCCCCCGGACCGCTGCCCGGCGGACGGCAGGCGGGCGGAGTTGCATCCGGCGCCGGGGCCGCTATACTCCGCCGGTTTGGTTCCTCCGAGGCCAGGGGCGGGGGACGTGCCTGTCGGAGGAGAACGGTCGATGGCCGAAGCGGCCAAGGGCGGGGAGGAGTTCGCGGAGTCGGAGAGCCGGACCTGGCTGCACGAGGTCTATCGGCTCAGTGACGCATTGCACCGGACCGCCACGCTGCAGGAGTTCCACGAGCTCGCGGTCGACGGGGTGATGCGCATCAGCGGCGCGCCGCGCGCCGCCATCCTGGTCATGGACGATGCGGGCGTGATGCGCTTTCGCGCCTGGCGCGGCATCTCGGCGACCTACCGCCAGGCGGTCGAGGGCCACAACCCCTGGGGGCCCAAGGCGGTCGACCCGGCGCCGGTGGTCGTGCCCGACGTCGCCGCCGACGCGGCGCTGGCGCCGTTCCTCGAGCGCATCACCGCCGAAGGCATCGGCGCGGTCGCGTTCCTGCCGATCGTGATGCGCGACGGCGCGCTCGCCGGCAAGTTCATGGTCTATTTCGACGCGCCGCACGCGATGAGCGCGCTCGAGCTCGAGGCCGCGCGCGCGGTCGCCAACCACGTCGGTTTCGCCCTCGAGCGCAAGGAGGCCGAGCGCCGGCTGCGCGACGAGCGCCAGCTGTTCGTCGAGGGGCCGGTGGTGGTGTTCCGCTGGCGCATGGCGCGCGGCTGGCCCGTGGACTTCGTCTCCTCGAACGTCGAGCAACTGACCGGCCACGCGCAGGCGGACTGGCTGTCCGGCCGCGTGGCCTTCAAGGCGATCGTGCACGCGGACGACATCGCCCGCGTCGAGGCGGAGATCGCGACCCACTTCGCGTCGCACAGCGAGCGCTTCGCGCAGGAGTACCGCATCGTGCGCGCCGACGGCGCCGTGCGCTGGGTGCGCGACTTCACCCGCATCCTGCGCGACGGCGACGGGGCCGTCGCGCAGTTCCACGGCTACCTGCTCGACGTCACCGACGAGCGCGCGCGCGCCGACCGCCTGCGCGAGCTGACCGCGGACCTCGAGTCGCGCGTCGCCGAACGCACCGCGGCGCTCGAGGAGGCGATGCACGAGCTCGAGGCGTTCACCTATTCGGTCTCGCACGACCTGCGCAGCCCGCTGCGCTGGATCGACAGCTACAGCGCGCTGCTGCGCGAGTCGACCGCGCCGCACCTCGACGCCGACGCCGAGGCGATGTTCGCCAAGATCCGCGGCGCGACGCGCCGCATGTCGATGCTCGTCGACGACCTGCTCGCGCTGACGCGCATCGCCAAGGTGCCGGTCGCGCGCGTGCCGGTCAACCTGTCGCGCCTGGCGGCCGAGATCGCCGCCGCGCTGCAGGAGGGCGCGCCCGGGCGCCGCGTCGAATGGGAGATCGCGCCCGATCTCCTGGCCGAGGCCGACGCGGGCCTCGCGCGCCTGCTGATGGAGAACCTGCTCGCCAATGCCTGGAAATTCACCGGGCAGCGCGAGCACGCGCGCATCTGCGTCGGCCGCGAGCCGGCCGCCGACGGCGGGCGCTTCTACGTGCGCGACAACGGCATCGGCTTCGACATGCAGCACGCGGCCAACATCTTCGAGCCGTTCCACCGCCTGCATTCGGCCGAGGCGTTCCCGGGCACGGGCATCGGCCTGGCCACGGTGCAGCGCATCGTGCGCCGCCACGGCGGCGCGATCGACGCCTGGGCGGCGCCCGACGAGGGCGCGGCGTTCCGCTTCTCGCTGGCGCCCTGACGCGCGCGCCGGCGCTCAGCGGCGCGCGCGCTGCAGCCGCGCGGCCGCGAGCCAGTAGACCGCGGTGACGAGCAGGGTGCTGGCGGCGCCGATCGCGAGCGCGTGCGTGTCGTACCACGCGTCGAGCGCGCCGCTGGCCAGGCGCAGCAGGCCGGCGGCCGCCAGCGCCAGCGACAGGAGCGCGATCGCCAGGGTCAGGCGGCGCGCCCACAGCGCGCCGGCGGCGCCGGTGCGCGCGACCAGGCGCGCGACCCACCAGCCGTTGGCGGCGTCCACCACCAGCATGCCGAGCGTGAACACCGCGCCCAGCGCGAGGGCCGTGCCCCAGGCGAAGCGGCCGGTCGCGGCGAGCGAGAACACCGCGGCCTGCGACAGCGTGTCCATCGACACCGCGAACGCCGCGCCGACGGCGGCGATCGCGAGCGGGTGATTGACGCGCATCAGGCGCGCCCACAGCGCGGCGCGCACGCCGCGCGGGCGCACCGCGCCGCGGGTCGAGGCGAGGGCGGCGAGGTTGGCGAGGCCGATCGCGAACAGGAAGCCGATCGAGATCGCCTGGCCGGCCCCCTCGATCCAGTGCGGCAGGCTGGCGTGCCCGGCGACGAGCGCGAGCGCGGCGGCCGCCGCCATGACCACGGCGCCGTGCCCGAGCGAGAAGAACAGCCCGCACCACGGCGCGCGCGCGGCCGCGTCGCCCGCGTTGTGGCGCGCGATGTTGTCGACCGCGACCAGGTGGTCCGGGTCCATGCCGTGGCGCAGGCCGAGCAGGAAGGTCAGGCCGAACAGCGGCAGCAGCTCGGTGGTCTCGCCCACGGCGCCGGCGCTCCGTCAGTGGCGCGCCGCGCGCGCCTCGTCGAGCAGCCCCTCGCGGCGGATGAACTCGATGATCTCGGCGACGCCGTCGCCGCGGCGCAGGTTGGTGAACAGGAACGGGCGCTCGCCGCGCTGGCGCCGGGCGTCGCGCGCCATCACGTCGAGGTCCGCGCCCACGTGCGGCGCGAGGTCGGTCTTGTTGATGATCAGGAGGTCCGAGCGCGTGATGCCCGGGCCGCCCTTGCGCGGGATCTTCTCGCCGCCGGCGACGTCGATCACGTAGAGCGTGAGGTCGGAGAGTTCCGGGCTGAAGGTGGCGGCGAGGTTGTCGCCGCCGGACTCGACCAGGATCAGGTCGAGGTCGGGGAAGTCCGCCTGCATGCGCGCGATCGCCTCGAGGTTGATCGACGCGTCCTCGCGGATCGCGGTGTGCGGGCAGCCGCCGGTCTCCACGCCCATGATGCGCTCGGGCGGCAGCGCGCCGGCGCGCAGCAGGATCTCCATGTCCTCGCGCGTGTAGATGTCGTTGGTGATGACGCCCATGTCGTAGCGCTCGCGCATGCCCTTGCAGAGCATTTCGCACAGCGCGGTCTTGCCGGAGCCGACCGGGCCGCCGATGCCCACGCGCAGGGGCTGGCGGACGGTGGCGGCGGGCGGACGGGCCGGGGAGGCGGCGGGCATGGCGGGACTCCTAGGAGCGGAAGATGCGATTGTGCTGGGTTTCGTGGCGCATGGACAGGAGCGACAGGCCGGGCGTCCAGTTCGACAGGTCGTCGTCGGCCAGGCCGGCCGCGCACGCGGCCGCCGCGAGGATGTCGGGCTCGAGCGCGAACAGCATGCGCTGCCCGGCGAGCTGGCCGAGGGGCACGGCCTTGATCGCCGCCAGCACCTGGTTCTCGGCCCACGCGAACAGGCCGGCCTGCAGCGACGGCACCAGCGGCAGCTCGAGCATCGTGCAGGCGGCGGCGAGCGCGGCCGGGTAGGGCAGCGCGGCGGCGCCGGCGTCGGCCGGCAGCCAGGCGCGGCGCGGATGGTCGGGGAACAGCGCGGCGAGGAGGCGGGCCAGCGAATACCCCATCTGCAGCGTCTCGGCGCGCAGCTCGGCGGTGTCGCGCGAGGCCACGAACCAGGCGGCCCAGTGCGCCGCGGCCGCCGCGTCGCCCGCGGCCCAGGCGCGGTGCAGGCGGCAGAACAGCGGCGCCTCGAGGCGCGCCTGCGCGTGCGCGAGCACGGTGCGGATCCAGGCGAGCGCGCCGGGCTCGTCGGCGACGAGCCCGGCGTCGATCGCCGCCTCCAGGCCCTGCGAGTAGCTGTAGGCGCCGACCGGCAGGCTCGGGCTCGCGAGGTGCAGCAGGCGCAGCAGCGTCGTCGCGGCGACGGCCGGCGCGCTCACTTGTCCTGCGTGCCGGTCCATGCCGCCGGATCCGGCCGGTGGATCTTCGGCGCATGCACCGGCATGCGGCTGCCCGGGTGCGGGGCAGGCGCGTGCGCGTGCGCGCCGCCATGGTCGCCCGCGTGGTCGTCGCCGTCGTGGCCATGGTGGTCGCCGTGGTGGTGGCCGCCGACGTGCGCATGCCCGCCGTAGGCGCCGGGCTCCGGCTCGAACGGGGCGTCGAGCGCGTGCGCGTGCGCGCCCAGCCCGGCGAGCATCTCGGCGAGCACGTGGTCGGCACGGATGCGCAGCAGATAGTGGCCGTCGGGTTGCCGGCCGAGCAACTGCACCGCGGTGTGGCGGTTGCCGAGATGGTAGGCGCAGCGCGCGAACTCCTCGGCGTCGTGGCAGGCGATGTCCTGCACCGCCTCGGGCGCGGCGACGATGCGCACGACGCGCCCGTCGTCGGCCTGCAGCAGGTCGCCGCCGCGCAGCGTCGTGCCGCGCGGCAGGAACAGGGCGGCGGCCTCGCCGCTGGCGAGCGCGGCGCGCAGCCGGCTCTTCTCGCGCAGCGCGAACGGCAGGGCCAGCTCGGCGTCGGCGGCGGCGCCGGGCGGCGCGAATTCCTTCAGGACGATCATGGTCAGAACAGGAAGTAGCGCTGCGCCATCGGCAGGACGCGCGCCGGCTCGCAGGTGAGCAGCGCGCCGTCGGCGCGCACCTCGTAGGTCTCGGGGTCGACCTCCATGCGCGGGCACAGGTCGTTGAGCACCATGTCCTTCTTGCCGAGGCCGCGCATGCCGCGCGCGGCGATCAGCGGCTTGGTCAGGCCCAGGTGCGCGCCGACGCCGGCGTCGAGCGCCTGCTGCGAGACGAACAGCACCGAGGTCTTGAGCGCGCGCCCGAAGGCGCCGAACATCGGCCGCGCGTGGACCGGCTGCGGCGTCGGGATCGAGGCGTTGGGGTCGCCCATCTGCGCGGCGGCGATCATCCCGCCCTTCAGGATCATCGACGGCTTGACGCCGAAGAAGGCGGGCTTCCACAGGACCAGGTCGGCGATCTTGCCGGCCTCGATCGAGCCGACCGCGTGGGCGACGCCGTGGGTGATCGCGGGGTTGATGGTGTACTTGGCGACATAGCGCCGGACGCGGAAATTGTCGTTGCGCGCGCCGTCGCCGGCGAGCGCGCCGCGCTGGACCTTCATCTTGTGCGCGGTCTGCCAGGTGCGCGTGATGACCTCGCCGACGCGGCCCATCGCCTGGCTGTCCGAACTCATCATCGAGATCGCGCCGAGGTCGTGCAGGATGTCCTCCGCGGCGATGGTCTCGCGCCGGATCCGGCTCTCGGCGAACGCGATGTCCTCGGCGATCGCCGGGTCGAGGTGGTGGCACACCATCAGCATGTCGAGATGCTCGTCGAGGGTGTTGACCGTGAACGGCCGCGTCGGGTTGGTCGACGACGGCAGCACGTTGGGCTGGCCCACCGCGGCGATGATGTCGGGCGCGTGGCCGCCGCCGGCGCCCTCGGTGTGGAAGGTGTGGATCGTGCGGTGCTTGAAGGCGGCCAGGGTGCGCTCGAGGAAGCCGGCCTCGTTCAACGTGTCGGTGTGGATCGCGACCTGCACGTCCATCGCGTCGGCGACCGCGAGGCAGTTGTCGATCGCGGCCGGCGTCGTGCCCCAGTCCTCGTGCAGCTTGAGCCCGTA